>NZ_CP028924.1:922594-1230126 GCF_003061515.1 Colwellia sp. Arc7-D | reverse complement strand
ATGTTGTCGTAGCCAGTAAGCTCTACTAACCAATCACCCAATTCGTCAATCATTTGCTTGTAGCCTTGCGCTTGGTCAACAGGGGCAAAAGGATGCATGTTGGCAAATTCAGGCCATGATACTGGGATCATTTGTGCTGTCGCATTAAGTTTCATGGTACAAGAGCCCAATGAAATCATTGAATGGTTAAGCGCTAAATCTTTGTTTTCTAACTTTTTGATGTAACGTAGCATCTCAGTTTCACTGTGATACGAGTTAAATACTGGGTGCGTTAGAATGGCTGATTCACGTTGTAACGTTGCAGGAATTGACGAATGACCATTATCAGTAATTTGCTGATCAAGTGCTGCTAAGTCTAAGCCGTGCCCTTCGCCTAATAAAATATCAAACAAAGTGTTTACGTTTTCACGTGTGGTGGTTTCATCTAACGAAATGCTGATTTGACCTTCAACGTCAGTACGGAAGTTAACGCCAGCAGCTAGTGCACGTGTAACGATTTCATCTTTATTACTTACGTTAAACGTTAAGGTATCAAAGTAGTTAGCGTGCGCAGCCGTTAAGCCTTTAGACGCTGTACCTAAACATAAAATATCAGCAAAACGGTGAATACGTTGTGCAATAATTTTTAAGCCTTTAGGACCATGATAAACCGCGTAAAACGCCGCCATGTTCGCTAATAACACTTGTGCAGTACAAATGTTTGAGTTGGCTTTTTCGCGGCGAATGTGTTGCTCGCGCGTTTGCATGGCCATACGTAATGCTGGGTTATTGCGCGTGTCTTTCGATACGCCAATAATACGACCTGGTAATGAACGTTTGAATTTTTCAGATGTTGTAAAGAATGCAGCGTGTGGTCCGCCGTAGCCCATTGGTACACCAAAACGCTGAGTTGAACCGATAACGGCATCTGCACCTAATTCGCCTGGCGCTTTTAATAGCACTAAACTCATAATGTCAGCAGCAACAGAAACAATACCTTTTTTCTCATGCACTTTAGCAATTAAGTCGCTTATGTCGGTGATTTCACCTGTGGCACTTGGGTATTGTAATAACGCACCAAATACGTCGTGATCAACCACTTCGTTGGCCGGTGCTACAACGATGTCGAAATCAAACATTTCAGCACGTTGCTTAACTAAGTCGATAGTTTGTGGGTAAACGTCGCTTGAAATAAAGAACAAGTTTGATTTCTTGTTTTTTGATACACGCTTCGCTAATGCCATGGCTTCAGCAGCGGCTGTACCTTCATCAAGTAATGACGCTGACGCTAGGTCTAAACCTGTTAGGTCGATACACATTTGTTGGAAGTTTAATAAAGATTCTAAACGCCCTTGTGCAATTTCTGGTTGGTAAGGCGTGTATGCCGTGTACCAGCCTGGATTTTCTAACACGTTACGTAAAATAACGTTCGGTGTCAGTGTGCCGTAGTAACCTAAACCAATATATGTCTCGTTTACTTTGTTCAAGCTTGCCACTTTTTTTAAATCGGCTAAGGCTTGTACTTCAGTTTTGCTTTCTTCAATAGCTGGTAAATCAGCTAAACGAATATCACTTGGTACGATTTGATCGATAAGCGCGTCAATTGATTCAGCACCAATATCGCTAAGCATAGCTTGCGTTTGCTCGGCATTAGGACCAATGTGACGACGAATGAAATTTTGCGTTTGCTCTAATTCAGCTAAAGATAACGAGTCATTATTTTGAGTAGACATAAAACAGCTTCACTATAAAGTTGATAGTATTTAAAAAGAAAGCCTCGAACTACTAGTCAGTCGGAGGCTTAAATATCGTTTTCGTAAACAATCTGCTTTTAGGCAAGGCGCTGAAGTTGTGAGTCGTATGAGCTTAGTGTACTAAGTGATTACGACGAATAACGAAAGCAACGCAGTATAAAAGTAGAGTGTGCCCGAAAACTAGTCTTCGTCGATCGAGTTTGCATAACCTTCAGCATCAAGCAAGCTTTCTAACTCACCTTCGTCTTCAATTTTTAACTTGAATAACCAACCGTCACCAAACGCATCTGAGTTTACTAACTCTGGTGAATCTTCAAGGTCTTCATTCACTTCAATTACTTCACCAGTTACTGGTGCGTAAATGTCTGATGCAGCTTTTACAGATTCAGCTACGGCAACGTCGTCACCTGTACTTACTGTATCGCCAACTTCAGGCAATTCAACAAATACCATATCACCTAAAAGGCCTTGTGCGTGTTCTGTAATACCTACAGTAACTACACCGTTACCTTCGTTACGTACCCATTCGTGTGATGTTGCATATTTTAATTCTGAAGGAATGTTGCTCATTATTTGGTTCCTAGTCTGTATTTTAAATTTTTGTTTAAATGACGATAGTATGAAGCTGCTTACGCTGATCAATCATACTATAGCTTAAATTTTTTTCATTTTTAATAAGGTTTTTCCACTCGCTAATAAAA
Organism: Colwellia sp. Arc7-D; assembly: GCF_003061515.1. NCBI lineage: Bacteria > Pseudomonadati > Pseudomonadota > Gammaproteobacteria > Alteromonadales > Colwelliaceae > Colwellia > Colwellia sp. Arc7-D. The sequence continues at coordinate 1,227,692 of NZ_CP028924.1, read as the reverse complement.
GTTAGCGTAGACCCTATTTTTAAAAAACTTTTTTGCCGTTACGCACAAAGCTAGGCTTAATAACTTGTACTTTCACTAGTTTTTTACGCATTTCAACTTCTACTGTGCTGCCTAGCGCTACGCTACGTGGTACACGCGCCATCGCAATACTGTGGCCTAACGTTGGTGAGAATGTACCTGAAGTAATAATACCTTCGCCAGATTCAGTTAGCACTTTAAGGCCAGTACGAAGTACGCCTTTTTCTTCTAGCACTAAACCTACTAATTTAGGTTGGTCACCTGCGGCACGTTGTGAGGCTAATGCTTCACGACCGTTAAAGTTACGATCTTCTGGTTCCCAACTAATCGTCCACGCCATGTTAGCGGCTAATGGCGAAACGCTCTCGTCCATATCTAAACCATAAAGGTTCATGCCTGCTTCTAAACGTAAAGTATCGCGTGCACCTAAACCACAAGGTTTAACACCAGCGTCTAGCAATTGTTGCCAAAGGTCTGCAGCTTGCTCAGCAGGTAAAGCGATTTCGTAACCGTTTTCACCTGTGTAACCCGTAGTAGCAATAAATAAGTCGCCAGCTTGAGCTGAGAAAAATGGCTTCATACCATCAACGGCTGCGGTTTGCTCTGAAGTAAGTAACGTAGCAACTTTAGCTTTAGCTTGTGGACCTTGCACAGCGATCATGGCAAATTCTGGACGTTCTGTAATCGTTACGTCAAATGCATTAGCTTGCTCGTTTATCCACGCTAAATCTTTTACGCGAGTTGCTGAGTTAACCACTAAGCGATAATCAGTATTTGAGAAGAAGTAAACGATTAAGTCATCGATTACACCGCCTTCTTCATTACACATACCGGTATAAAGCGCTTTACCTGCAACGTCTAACTTGGCTACGTCGTTAATCACTAAACGACGTAAAAATGCTTGTGCATCTGCGCCTTTAACATCAACAATGGTCATGTGTGAAACGTCGAACATACCAGCGTCATTGCGCACGGCGTGATGCTCTTCAATTTGAGAGCCATAGTTAATTGGCATTTCCCAACCGTAAAAATCAACCATTTTGGCGCCAGCTTCTAAATGCTTAGCATGTAATACTGTTTTATTTGACATCGTACGTTTCACTCACGTTAGTTGTTTTATCTAGCTTTAAAGCGCTTTTGTCAGCACTATTTTATACTTTGGTGTATAAACCCTAGAATAAAGACGAATGATTTACAAAAAGTGGCAAAGATTATAACTGTGAGTAATCGTTGATTCAACAGATAAAAAGGCATAATGAAAATATAAAACCAACTAAATAATCTATTCGAAATTATATTTTCAAAAGCGCACCTTTTGAAAATATAATTCCTTTATGGCACAAAAACACAGCAACTAATTGGCTAAAATTTTATATCCTTAAAAATTAGCGAATAAACTATTTTTTTATAGCCGTATTTTATCAATTATAGCGTACCTAAAAGGGCTATTTACTTGACCTAATAGTCAACAAAATAGCCATATTGAGGAACAATACGGCGGTAATTAATTAAGTAATAGCGAGGAAGATACGATTACTTTTTAAACGTATATGTTGATTGCTAACTATTGAGTGTTATTTTGAGTTAGATTTTTGAGCTGCTTGATGTGAAGTGGCTTTCGCTAATTCAGGCAGGTTACTTTTAAAGCCTAATGCTTGATTGATCATCAAAGCTTTTGCCGGAGCAAACTTATTAAGTAATGACATACCTAAACCACGCAGCAATTTAATTGCACTTTGTTGTGGCGTAAAGGTTTGTTTAATGGCTTCCATCGCAGCGATCATTTCAGCTGCTTCACTTTTACGCCAGCGAGCAAACTGTTGCAGCGATTTATCGCTATACCAGTGGTTGTTATCAACACCACCATCATTTTTTGCTTGGTTAAGTTGTTTGCTAATCGTTTGTGACAGTGCCGCGGCATCGAGCAAACCTAAATTAACGCCCTGCCCAGCTAAAGGATGAATAGTATGAGCAGCATCACCAACCAATACCATGCGACCTTTAACAAACTCTTGGGCAAAGCGCATGGTTAATGGGTGCGTAAATCGCTCGCTAACCAGTGTTACTTTACCAAGCTTTCCATCGCTAGCGGCAGTAATTTCCTTACTAAAGTCTTCTACTGACAATGCACTTAAACGGGTTGCTTCTTCAGGGCTAGTTGACCACACAATAGAACATAAATCTTCTTGATATAAAGGTAGTAAAGCCAATGGGCCGGTCTCTAAAAATACTTGCCAAGCGGTACTTTGATGACCTTGCTGGCATTTAACTGTCGCTACAATGCTATGGTGATCATAATCTCGAAAAGTTAACGGTACGTTCATTTGCTTACGTACCCAAGAATTTGCACCGTCTGCACCTACAACCAATTTAGCCACAATTGGCATAGGTTGGCTGTTGTTACTGTTTGGCTCGAAAGTGGCAAACACTTCGTTATCGCTAGGATTTAATTGTTGAAGTTTGTTCTCGGTAAAAAACTCAATACCACTGTCTTGTGCCGCTTTATGCCACAAGGCATTACGAATAACTTTATTTTCAATAATAAAGCCTAATTGCTCAGGCCCATGACCTACCGATGAAAGATTAACATCGTTTAATGAAAAATCTAATTGTCCGTATCCGGCTTTATCCCAAATGTGCATATCGTGATAAGGCTGCGCGCGTTGGTCAATAATATCTTGCCAAACATTTAGGTTGCTAAACATTTGTTGACTGGCAGCATTAATAGCGCTTACACGCACTTCAGGTTCTTCGCTAAGTGTCTCACTTAACTCGCCATTTAACTCACCAACAGGCGCGTTATCAACAATAGCGACACTAAGTTCACTTTGTTGGCGAACAGCAAGTGCTAGCGTTAAGCCAACCATGCCGCCACCAACAATTAATAGATCAAATTTTTGCATGTTTTATTACATTCATTTTATGGCTAATAACCCATTGTTTTTTTAACAAGAGCATTTTTTAAACCGGGTAAATAGTTTACTACCTTTAAACCAATATTGCGCCCTGCCACTAGCGGCGGTAATTGATTCGAGAACAAGGTCACTAACGAGTCGGTTAAGCTAATAACTTGTTTTTGATCTTGTTGGCGAGCTTTACCATATTGCATTAAGTTGGCAAATGCGCCGATATCTTGTTGTTTGGCTAAGGCGTTTTTAATCACCTCAGTCATGTCGCTAACATCACGTAATCCTAAATTAAAGCCTTGCCCGGCAATAGGATGAATAGTGTGTGAAGCGTTACCAATTAATGCCATACGATGATAAACCTGCTCGCTCGCTTGCACTAATTTAAGTGGATAAACAACCCGTTTACCGACGTGAGTAATGTTGCCAAGCCAGTGTCCGAATGATTGTTCTAAGTGCTGAGAAAACTCGTTATCCGACAGGTTTAGCATTTTTTCAGCTAGCTCTGGGGTTAATGTCCACACTAATGAACATCGCCCTGCACTGTTTTGTTTTGCTCCATTTACACTTGCATTAGCACTCGCACTAACATTTGGCGCAGACGACAAAGGCAACATAGCAATTGGGCCTGTTTCGGTGAAACGTTCGTAAGCAATGTTTTTATGATGAATAGAGGTAGCAACGTTAGCAATAAGGGCTGATTGTTGATAATCACGACTGGTAGTCGCGATGTTCGCAAATTGACGGCATGGTGATTGTGCGCCATCGCATGCGAGTAATAACGCTGCTGATAATTTTAACCCTGAATTTAATTCAACATTAACGAGGTCAGCTTGCCATTTTACAGCACTAATTTTGTCAGGGGTAAACCAAGTGATATTACTTTTAGTGGCTAATGCTTTTAAGAACGCGGCACCAATATTGGTCATTTCAGCAACGTAACCTAGCGCCTCAACCTGATGGTGCTGCGCATAAAGTCGCGCTTTGCCATAGTAGCCGCGATCAGATATATGAATATTTTTAATTGGCTCGGCATGTGGCTGTAAATATTGCCATGCGCCAATACGGGATAAATAATTGGCGCTACCATGAGATAAAGCTAAAACACGATCGTCAAAGCTGGGTGTCGACTCAGATAACACAGGGTTAGCTTCAATAATGGCTATTTTGAGCGGCTTTTGGTTATGATCAAGCAACCCAGATAAGCTCAGCGCCATGAGGCTACCCGATAAACCGCCACCCGAGATAATTACATCGAAGTGCTGGGCATTATTAGCTGTATTATTTGAGCCAGTTGCACGCTTATCCATTATTTACCTTTACGATGAGTTTACTGCGCCATTAACGCTTCGATATCAGCGATAGTTTTCGGCGCATTAACCGTTAAGTTTTCAAAGCCTGTGGCGGTTACGAGTATATTGTCTTCAATACGCACACCTATTCCGCGCCATTTTTCGTCAACGGTTTTATCTGTACGCGGAATATAAATACCCGGTTCAATTGTCATTACCATACCGGCAACAAATGCGCGTAACTGTTCACGCTGTGGGCTAGCATGGTAGTCACCCACATCATGCACATCAAGGCCTAACCAATGCCCAAGACCATGAATAAAGTACTTTTTACAAGCTCGCTGAGCGAGTAATACGTTTAAGTTACCTTGTAAAATACCTAAATCATATAAACCTTGAGTTAGAAAATTACAAACAATACGATTTAGCTCTGCCAGCGTTTGCCCTGGCTTAATTGCATCAATAGCAAGATTTTGGCTATCAAGCACTAATTGATAAATGGTGTTTTGCTCAGCACTAAATTTGCCATTAACCGGAAATGTACGAGTAATGTCAGCAGCATAACCGGCTAACTCTCCACCCGCGTCAATCAATAATAAGTCACCGTTATTAAGTGTTTCGTCATTGTCGGTGTAATGTAAAATGTTAGCGTTGTCGCCACCGGCAACAATCGAGCTATATGCAGGGTATCGCGCACCATTAGTGGCAAACTCGTGCAATAACTCGGCTTCTATTTGATATTCAAATTTACCGACTTGAGTTTGTTGCATAGCACGTTGATGTGCAGCGCCACTAATAACATTAACTTGGCGCATAATATCGAGTTCAGCATTTGATTTATGTAAACGCATTTCGTTTATTATGTCGCTGCAATCAATCAAGGCCGCTGGTGCTTTAATACCTGTGCGAGCAGACTTTCTAAGCTGAGCTAACCACGACAATACTTTTTGCTGGAAATCACTTTGCTCATGCTGACAAATTAATACCGACGCTTTACCTACCATTAACGGTAATAATTGCTCATCGACTTCGTCTAAACTAAAACAGTTATCAAATTTATAAACGTCAATAGCTTGGACTTGACCAACGCGACGCCCATGCCAAATTTCTTGTAATGTATCTTTTTTACGGGAAAATAAAACACTTTGAGCTGCTGTTGAATCATTACCTTTTATTAAGGCTAAAACAGCATCGGGTTCGTTAAAGCCAGTAAGATAATAAAAGTGCTTATTTTGGCAAAACGGGTATTCGGTGTCATTACTACGGGTAACTTCAGAACCTGCAGCAATTAACGCTATGCTATTTATAGGCATTTGGTCGATAAATGTTTTTCTGCGCTGACAAAACTCGGCAACAGGCAATAAGGTATTTTTAATCATGGTTATCAGTTTAGTTCTGTCTAATTTTCAATAAAAATTTATAACATTATTTTTAACACTTAAGATTATTCTCTCAAATGTTGTAGCCTGAAAATGCTAATGTATGGTCGTTTTTGTATCTTGTGTCTCAGGTGGAGACCCTAGCTCGGTAAAGCAAAGCAAAGCTGAAATTCGAACGTATTCAGCGATTTCAAAAAATGCTTGTTCGGTATCTTCATCTTCTTCCATTTCGTCAGACAAGTTGGCGATCTCACCAAAATCGACCAACACTTCTTTCACATCTTCCGATAAAGCAGCATTTTTAGTTTGCTGTAATCCAAAGCCCAAGTTGAAGCCCTGAACCCATTTACCTATAGCATGACCACGTTCAATTATAGAGTCGTCATCATCGGGTAGCATCAATTGAAAGCTGTATGAATCATCAAGTATTTTTTGCCAAATATCACTGTATATGTTTTTAACCAAGCTTTGAATTGATGCAGGTAAACCTTCGGCGTTATTCAACATGTCGTTAACCATAGCGATATAATCGCTACTTTCGAACTCGAAGCCTGCGGCTATTAATCCGGTAAGTACACCATGTATTTCAGCAGCATGGGCTTCAATACCTTCACTAGTTAAAATTGCTTGTACTGAGGGGAAATCTAAAGTGGTGCTATTAGCCATAAAATATAAGTTCAATCAGGAGTATATTGTCGACTATGTTAACATTGGCATAGCCTTGATTCCAGAAAAAACCATAGAGATCACTTGCATAGTACAACACGCACCGTTATAGTTCCCCTTTATGGCGCACTACATTTTGGTTATCGATAAATTTCTTGATAATACAAGCTAGTAGCGCAATAGTTTGAGCTAATAACTCAATAAACTAAAAATAATGCATTGAGAATATCGCGCAATGAGCCAACACACAGTAACCATAAATGTTGCCAACAAACGACTTAAAGTCGCTTGTCCGGCTGGACATGAATCTGCGTTGTTGCAAGCGGCAAATGAGATAAACCAACGTTTAGAACAAGATGCTAAAAAATCTCACTCGGTAAAAACGCCTGAACAAGCCTTGGTGATGATGTCATTAAACCTTGCCCATGATTTGATTCAAGCCCGCAATGAGCTAGAGCAAGAACGCGAAAAAATGCAGAGTAAAATCGAACTACTGCAAGCCACCATAGAACAAGCCGTAAACCCAACTAAAACCGCATAAGATTATCTGCACTGAAGGATCAGAGCATGCATTCGAAAAAGTATGTCCTAGTAATTATTTTTATAATCGTGTTTATTTCGATTATAAAAGTAACATCGCTGTTTTATAACAATACTCCTAGCATCGCTTCTGACAAAATTTTAACTGATAACGTTACAACTACAATCACTCCGGCTTTTGATGACACTCAATCTATTACCAATAATCGAACTGAAAACTTTATTGGCAATTCAACAACCTCAGAAAAACAAAAAAGTAAACTGAGTCAGCTCATTGAAAATTGTATTAACAATATTGAACTTGCTGATAATAATGATGATGATATTACATCACAACTAGACTCTTACATAACTAGCCTTAAACTTAGCAATAATAGCAATGACATGCTGGCTTTGTTTATGCAAAACTATCATGCTAGCAATATTGTAGACACCGACTTTATTTTCCAACTTCCTCCAACGACATTACACAATGAGATATTATTTGAACAGCAACTAACCATGTGCTCAACAAATTTCAATGCGAAATTTTGCAATGAACGCTTATATTCACAAGCTAACTATATTGATAAAGACAACGCTTATTGGTGGTATTTAATTGCTCAAATTCACCTTTCTCAAAATAACATACCTGATGCTACTGATGCTTTTTATATAGCTAATGGCAAAGCTTATTACAATGAATTCTTTTTTGAAAAAATAAATTTTATTGAGCAAAATGCTGAACAACATAGCAGCTTAAATATTAATGTTAGGTTGGTTTATGCCGTCGGCATATCGAGTAGATTCAATTTAAACTACGCCATGTTAGTTGATTATTGCAAAGATAATTTAAATGATATTGAAATAGCCGATTTATGCTTACAAATGGGTATTAAACTTGAACACAGTGGTAAAACTCTTTTAGCTCATTCTTTTGGGCTTGCCTTACAAGAGATTAATTACCAACATCATTTAAAATACGATGAAGTGGCTGAAATAAAAATAAAACAAAATACTCAAAGAGATGCCATCATTAACAACAGTGATTATAAGGCAGCAGCATTATTAATGACCGTTGACGAAAGACTGGCAAGAACATGGTTGAACTCTGGCTTATCAAAAGGTGAAATATTTGCTATTTCACAAACAATTAACGAAGCAAAAGTATTTGCTCAAGATAAAAACTACCTCCCTTGCCAGTAATTTTGAGTACTGTGTAACTGGGTTTTAAATGCCATTTTGTAACTAAAGCCTTTTCGATTAAAGAAACTTCAATTTGTTCAAGCATTAAGCAGTCAGGTCTTACAAGTGATAAAAGACTTAATTCGGCTGACAATTTTAGTTATAATAGCCACGACTTCTGGGGTGTTTGTGTGTGAACTATGTCCCTGAGCCGATAAGTTTTACCTAAGGATGTTGATTATTAGCTATTGTGCAAGCCCGGCTCGTATCGGGAAGCCTACGGTTGAAATGATATGTCCGCCCTGAACACCCGGTGTTCAGGACAAATGTGAACCGCGGCACCTTGGAAGTCACTACCTCTTTATTTTTACCTTTCTAAAGCTATAGTTTTTCTTATACACCTATAATGTAACTTTAATTTAGCTTTGATTTTAAGTACTTTAGTTTATTTTAATTTCTTAGCATTAAACAATTTAAGTAGACTGAATAAGTTATAATTTGTGCTAGACGACAAACCATAACGCTCTCAAAATATGTATAGACCTGATTTACCTCTTGATAATATACTTGTTAGCATTATCAATACCTTTACCTTAGCTTTGTTTACTAAATGCCCAAGCAAATTAAAACAGATATATAAGCGAGTGCAACATTGAAAAGTAAGCCACAAACAACTAATACTGATCCTATTGCGATATTTGACTCTGGCGTTGGCGGCTTATCTATAGCTCAATGTATAAATCATCACTTACCTAATGAAAATTTACTTTATGTTGCCGATACTTTACATGCCCCCTATGGCGATAAAACAGCTGAATTTATTCAACAGCGTGTAAATGAAATTGCTTACTGGTTTATTGAACGCAATGCTAAGGCGATTGTTGTTGCTTGCAATACTGCGACCGTAAACGCTATCGATCAACTACGTAAAAACATTTCCATTCCTGTTATCGGTGTTGAGCCGGCTATTAAACCTGCGGTAAATCTAAGCAAGAATAAAAAAGTGGCTATTTTAGTGACTAAAGCAACCGCTGAAAATCAGCGCTTTTTAACTTTAGTAGCGCAATACAGTCATAACAGCGAAGTTATTATTCAACCCTGCCCTGGCTTAGTTGAACTTATTGAACAAGATAAGAAAAACTCACCTGAGTGTGAATTATTACTCAGTAAATATCTGCAACCATTGCTAGATAAAGGAGTCGACACTTTTGTGCTCGGTTGTACTCATTATCCTTTGGTTAAAGGCATCATTAATAAAATATGTGGTGCAAACGTTATTATAATGGAAACCGCATTACCTGTTACCGAGCAATTACAGCGACAATTAGCCCTGCATAACCTTATTAACCCAAGCGATAAGATAGGCACAACCCGTTTTTACAGTTCAAAACACAGTGACATGCAACAAGCGCTTTTTACCCACATTTGGCAGCAATCATTGCAATTGAATAGCTATCCTTAACCCGATTGATAACACACCATATATTAGCTACTGATTTTAAAGACTAAAATCCCATCAACTGGCAAATAACCGTTACACTTATTTTAAAAACAATAGCTTTATTAAGGACGTTTAGCCATCTAGGCGTAAATAATTCTAGGAATAAGTTTGTTTAACAGTTAGAATGTCGCCATTAAAGACTCATACCAATTTTACCGTTAGCACTAAGTAGCTCATTACAAAGTTAGGTTGGTATAAGATTGTTTTTCAGTTAATTTTTACAGAGGGTTTATGTCTACACACCTTTTTACTTCTGAGTCAGTGTCAGAAGGACATCCAGATAAAATAGCCGATCAAATTTCTGATGCGGTTTTAGATGCTATTATTGCTAAAGACAAGCACGCACGTGTTGCTTGTGAAACTATGGTAAAAACTGGTGTTGCTATTATTTCAGGTGAAGTTTCAACTACTGCCTGGGTTGATTTAGAACGTATTACCCGCGATGTTATTTCAGCAATTGGTTACACTTCTTCAGACGTAGGCTTTGATGGCGAAACCTGTGGCATTATGAATTTAATTGGTCAACAATCACCAGAAATTGCTCAAGGTGTTGATCGCGTTAAGCCAGAAGACCAAGGTGCTGGTGATCAAGGTTTAATGTTTGGTTATGCAACCAACGAAACTGAAACATTAATGCCTGCGCCATTATACTACTCGCATCGTTTAGTTGAACGCCAAGCTGAAGCACGTAAGTCAGGTATATTGCCTTGGTTACGTCCAGATGCAAAAAGCCAAGTTACTTTTATATATGAAGATAACAAACCGGTAGCGATTGATACGGTTGTTTTGTCTACACAACACAACCCAGACATCAAACAGCAAGATTTACATGATGCGGTAATGGAAAACATCATTAAGCATGTGTTACCTGCAGAATTGTTAACTAAAGACACTAAATACCATATCAACCCTACTGGCCGTTTTGTTATTGGTGGCCCGGTTGGTGATTGTGGCTTAACAGGTCGTAAAATTATTGTTGATACCTATGGCGGCATGGCTCGTCATGGTGGTGGTGCTTTCTCAGGTAAAGATCCATCAAAAGTTGATCGTAGTGCGGCTTATGCAGGTCGTTATGTCGCTAAAAATATTGTTGCTGCTGGCTTGGCTGATCGTTGTGAGATTCAAATTTCTTACGCTATTGGTGTTGCTGAGCCAACGTCAATTTCAATTGATAGTTTTGGCACAGGCAAAGTATCTGAAGAGCGTTTAGTCGAACTAGTTCGTGAACACTTTGACTTGCGCCCTTACGGTATCACTAAAATGTTAGACCTTTTGCACCCTATGTATCAGCAAACAGCTGCTTATGGTCACTTTGGTCGCGAACCTTTTGAAATGACCGTTGGCGATGACACTTTCACAGCATTTAGCTGGGAAAAAACAGATAAAGCTGAAGCATTACGTTTGTCTGCTGGCATTTAATTTATAATGCTTGTTTAACAAAACCGCTCTTTGAGCGGTTTTTTGCTTTTAAGCTACGGCTAAAATAAATAATATACCTTATCAATTGAATTTAGCAGCAGACGCCCTTATCTACAGGCTAGGCTTAAAATACAGCCAAGACCAAAAATTTCAAAATAAGTATTGGCCTTACATCAATAATAGCCTTTACGATATTAGATAATGTAAACTCAACCAATTAAAGCTCTATTGAAAATTTAATTAGCGAAAATGGAACACCCTTATGCGTAACCCTCGTATTTACCAAGCACAAACATTTGAAGTAGGTCAAACCCAAGCATTAAACGAAGATGCATTTGGCCATATTGTGCGCGTGTTACGTCTTAAAAATGGTGACGACATTACATTATTTAATGGTATAGCTGAACAAGCTGGTTATTTTGAGTATCAAGCCAAACTGACTAACGTTGGTAAAAAAAGCGCTGATGTAGAGGTTCTGGCTAAAAAGCTGGTTGAGAACGAATCACCACTGAATATACATTTAGCCCAAGGCATTTCTCGTGGCGATCGCATGGATTTCACCTTACAAAAGTCGGTAGAATTAGGCGTTAATACTATTACGCCAATTTTCACTGAACGTTGTGGTGTAAAGCTTAGCGGTGAACGCTTAGAGAAAAAGCATCAACAATGGCAAAAAATAGTGATCAGTGCCTGTGAACAAAGTGGCCGTTGTGCGGTCCCTATAGTGGCACCACCGATTTATTTAGACGATTGGTTACAGCAAGACAGTGAAGCATTAAAGCTTAATTTACACCCTAAAGCTCAGCATTCGATTATGAGTTTACCCATAGAGAATCAACGTGTGCGTTTGTTAATTGGGCCTGAGGGTGGACTAAATGACAGTGAAATAGCGAGTGCTAACAAAGCTGGCTTTCACGATGTTTTACTTGGTCCAAGAGTACTGAGAACAGAAACAGCCGCCCTAACCGCAATTACAGCATTACAATGCCGTTATGGTGATTTACATTAACTATTCGATAGTTATTAGTTAATTATATTTTAGTTATTAATGATTTATTAGTAAGTTTACATTCATTTAAATTGGCATATTGCATTCCAACAATGCGATAGCATTTATTAACAATACAATTAGGAAAAAACATGAGCATAAAAATTGGCGTAGTTATGGACCCTATTTCCGAGGTCAAAGTAAAAAAAGACTCTTCAATGGCAATGATGCTTGAAGCGCAAGCGCGCGGTTATGAAATTTATTATATGGAGATGCAAGATCTCTATTTAGAACAAGGTGTTTGTCGAGCTACAGCAGCAAAAGTAAAAGTATTTGATGATACTGAACATTGGTATGAATTAGACGAACGTGAAGATATCAACGTAGCCGACTTAGACGCCGTATTAATGCGTAAAGATCCGCCTTTTGATACAGAGTTTATCTACGCTACTTACATGCTAGAGCGTGCTGAAGTTGCTGGTACTTTAATTGTTAACAAGCCACAAAGTTTACGTGATTGTAACGAAAAGCTATTTACCGCTTGGTTTCCCGAGCTAACGCCAAAAACATTGGTTACACGTAATAATCAAAAAATCAGAGAGTTTCACAAAGAAAACAAAGATATTATTATTAAGCCATTAGATGGTATGGGCGGCTCCTCTATTTTCCGTATCGGTGAAAACGATCCTAACGTTGGTGTAATTCTTGAAACTTTAACAGCACATTCAACACAATATGCTATGGTTCAAGAGTACCTACCAGAAATTGTTGATGGTGATAAACGTATATTAATCGTGAATGGCGAACCAATGCCTTATTGTTTAGCCCGTATTCCTGCACAAGGAGAAACTCGTGGTAATTTAGCCGCTGGTGGTCGTGGTGTAGCAAGGCCATTAAGTGCCAGCGATAAATTTATTGCAGAAACTATTGCACCAGAATTGAAAAAACGCGGCTTATTTTTTGTTGGCTTAGATGTTATTGGCGACAAGGTCACTGAAATCAATGTTACTAGCCCAACCTGTATTCGCGAAATTGAAGCAGCATACCCAATAAATATTAGCGGAAAATTAATGGATGCCATCGAGCAAAACATTAAAAAGCGCTAAGTAACTCTGTTTGAGAACTACGCTATAGAAAGCTATTTTTTAGCGTATTTCTCCTCAATTATTAAGGTATATGTATGGACAGTTTTGAAAATCAACTTTTGATTGCTATGCCCAGCTTAGACGACTCGTATTTTAATAAAACGGTGACTTATATCTGTGAGCATAATGCTGAAGGGGCAATGGGTTTGATCATAAACCTGCCCATTAATGTCACTTTGAACGAATTACTAACCCAAATTGACGAAGACAAAACTGACGCGCCTGAACTTGATCAACAAGTATTAACGGGTGGCCCTGTTTCGCAAGACCGTGGTTTTGTTTTACACAGCACACAAGCGGGTTGGAATAGCTCTTTAGCGCTTAGTGAAGACGTTATGATTACTACGTCAAAAGACATTTTAATGGCGCTAGGCACAGCAGGTGCGCCCGCTAAGTATATGGTAACATTAGGTTATGCAGGCTGGGGACCCGGTCAATTAGAAGAAGAAATAAAAGCTAACTCTTGGCTTTTAACGCCAGCAGATGGCGATATTTTATTTAATACTCCCATTGAGCAACGCTGGAAAAAAGCCACGGAAAAACTGGGTATTGATATGGCACATTTATCCAATGAAGTTGGGCATGCATAATGGCAAGTAAGGCAGTGGTTGGCGAGCGAACTATACTCGGCTTTGATTTTGGTAAAAAGTATATTGGTGTGGCTGTTGGCCAAGAAATAACAGGCTCAGCTTCGCCTTTAGGCTCTGTGAAAGCGCGTGACGGTATTCCTGATTGGGAAGGCATGACCAAGTATATTAAAGAATGGCAACCCGATTTTATTGTCGTTGGTTTACCGCTAAATATGGACGGTAGTGAGCAGCAACTAACTCACGATGCTAAAAAATTTGGTAACCGTGTTTCAGGACGCTTTGGTCTGAAAGTTGAATTTCAAGATGAGCGTTTAACAACCGCTACGGCTAAAGAAGCGCTCTTTGAACAAGGCGGTTATCGTAATCTTAAAAAAGATAATATCGATGCCGAATCAGCAAAATTAATTATAGAAAGCTACTTTGAAAATCAATACTAACGCCCACCTTGTAACGCTTAATTTATTCGTATTACCATTAACTTATCATTCGTTGTTGATTAATTCAGCTTCTAACGTGGCTAATTAATGGATACTTTTACACTTATTAGTCCATTGATTATTGTAGGTCTTGTCGGTTTTTTATTGGCTAAGTTTAACTGGCTTAATAAAGCACAGGTTGAAGCAATAACCAAGTTTGCCTTTAACATCGCTATTCCTGCATTTTTATTTCAACAGTTAGCTAATGCTAATATGAGCAATATAGATTTAAATATTTATAGTGCTTTTTATTTACCATTGTTAGTGGTTTATGGCATAGCTTGGGCAATAAATTATTATTTTCATAAAGATTTAAATCATGATCTACCTGCATCCGCGGTTTATGCTTTCGGCGCAGGTTATTCAAACAACGTTATTGTCGGTATGCCAATCGCTTTAATGGTTTTGGGCGAGCAAGTATTACCGACCATATTTTTAGTTGTGAGCTTACACAGTGCGCTATTAATTGCTACCACGAGCTTACTCGCGGTTAACATTGCACAATTTAATTGGCGAATATTTTTAAAGCAGACTTTTTTAAACCCGTTATTAATCGCGATAATCGGCGGCTTTATGATTAATTTACTCGCAATTAAACTCCCCATGGTTATAAACAGCAGTTTGCTCATGTTAGGAAAGCCGGCCATTACTTTGGCACTTTTTCTACTCGGCGCCTCATTGGCGTTTTATAAAATTCGTAGTGAAGTTAAATTCATTATTACTGCCAGTATTTTAAAACTGTTGTTGTTACCAAGCTTAATCTTTTTAACCAGTTTTTATATCTTCCAATTTCCAGTCATTACCACCATGACTTTAGTTATTTTGAGTGCAAGCCCTTCAGGGGTGAATGCCTATTTAATCTCTAAACAACATAACAAGCATCAAGAAACGGTTGCCGGCATTGTGGTTGTTACTACCGTAATATCTATGGTCTCTATCCCCTTGTGGATTTGGGGCTTATCGAACGTATTTAGTATATAAAAAAGTATTCAATACCTTAGAACGGATTAAGCGAATATCCCTTATTTTGTAATACTGCATGGGCTGTCATGGCTGATAATGCCACTTGAACACCCGGCATGACCATATCATTGGTAATACCATGGTACGCTGCTGATTGGCCGCATAAGTATATGCTAACGTGGTTTTTCATTAGCGCTTGCACTAAATCATGGTTGGCATTTTTTTGTTGATACTTCTCTTGATATAACGATGGTTTTAGTAAGTCAAAGCCTGCCTTACCATGTACAACAACCGCTAAATTAATATTCTCTAGCGGCATGCCATTAGCCACATGCATATTAATAAAACGTGCTAGCGTTTCAATACTTCCATTTACTTTACCGACACTGCCTTGATCGCCAAGATCAAACGCAACTTTAAAAACAATGTTTTTATCAAGTTTGAGATCTTGCTGAACTTTCGCATGTTTACCGTAGTTTTTTATGACTGGCCCTGCCATAAATGTATCAGTATTTGCTGTGGCCGATGTTACACACAAAAGAGCGAAAATAAGGGTACTGAAACGAATTATAGTTAACATTTAACTGTCCTATTGGTCTATGTATTGCCCTGAAAAAATACAGGCAAATTAAGTTATATTATATTGAATAATACATTATATTTTTGGTGAGTTTTCCAATAAATATTCCTTTACTAAACCTGACGCTAAAGGCCTTGAAAAGTGAGAACCTTATAGCATCTTAATGTCTAGTGCTGATAGTTTATTGGCTTGCGCTTTGGTTTCAACTCCCTGAGCTACAACATCATAATTAAGCTTAACTGTCATATGTTTTACCGTTTCAATAATGACCATGTCAGTTGTATCTTGCATGTTTACAAAGGGGCGATCAATTTTTAAGGTATTAGCGGCTAAACTTTGAATGACCGATAATGATGAAATTTCATCGTATAACTGCAATACAGGGTCATTTAGACTGGCTAAGGGTTGTGGCTCATAATTCAATAATTGCCAGTTTACTGCTGCGATGCACGATTGTTGTAATGCCCAAATACCTATATTAATTATTAAGCCATACTGCTCTGCAATAGGAATAAATTTATCTGGTGGTATATTTTAGCTATCAAAATACAAAGAAGTAAGGCTTCAAAAGCAACGACTGTGTGAGACTTAGACGCGACGATAGGCTGATAAACTAAGCGAAGTTAATTAAAATGATGAAGAGCTTAATAGTTATCACCATTTGGTCGATGATATGAAGAATACAGATGGATAATAAATAGTAGGATGAAATATATGTTACTTCATCCTACTAACACACTATATTAATAAAAAACGTTATAAAAATTAATCTTCTTTCGGCGCTAAACCATCAATAGTGACACCTGACAATGAACCGGTTCCACCTTGATCATTACTGCGTAATTTAATCATTAAGCGTAAATCGTTTGGTGAGTCGGCATGATGCAGTGCATCAGCGTAGTTAATTAGCCCTTGTTGATATAAATTAAAGAGTGCTTGGTCAAATGTTTGCATACCTTGATCGGTAGATTTTTCCATCACTTCTTTAATACTACCCACATCACCTTTTTTAATTAATTCGGCAACATATGGAGAGTTTAATAACACTTCAATAGCAGCTAAACGACCATTACCATCGCGGGTTGGAATAAGCTGTTGGGCAATAATGCCGCGCAGGTTCAACGCAAGGTCAAACAATAACTTACCATGCTGTTCAGCAGGTACTAAATGCATAATACGATCAATTGCTTGGTTTGCATTGTTAGCATGCAAGGTCGCAATACATAGATGACCCGTTTCAGCGAAACTTAACGCGTGCTCCATGGTTTCTTGATTACGAATTTCACCAATTAGAATAACGTCTGGTGCTTGGCGTAAAGAGCTTTTAAGTGCCGCGCCAAAGCTTTCTGTATCAAGGCCAACTTCACGTTGTGTAACCATACATTTTCGGTGTTCATGAACAAACTCAACCGGATCTTCTATAGTTAAAATATGACCACGAGAGTTTTTATTTCGATAACCAATTAACGCAGCCATCGAAGTAGACTTACCCGTACCCGTACCACCCACAAATAGCACTAAACCACGCTTTGACATAACCACGTCTTTCAATACTGAAGGTAAGCCTAATTCATCGGCATCTGGAATTTCGGTAACAATGCGGCGAATAACCATACCAGCCATGTCTCGTTGCCAAAACGCCGATATACGAAATCGTCCTATATCGTCAATTGAAATTGCAAAGTTACATTCTTTTTCTTCATCAAATGCAGTTTTTTGCTTTTCTGACATGGCGTCATGAACCAAACCTAAAGATTCAGAGGCCGATAAAATATGATCGTCAATAGGAACAAGTTCCCCATTAACTTTTGCGCTTACAGCTAATTTAGCGGTAACAAACATATCTGATGCGCCGTGCTGCACCATTTTTTGTAATAAATCATGAAAACTCATTGAATTACCCTTTATAGATCAGAGACTAATAACCAGTAAATTGGTTTTTGTCTTGTGCTTTATCCATGGCATCTTGTCTGGTGATCATGCCGCGGTTGATCAGGTTTTGTAAACATTGATCCATTGTTTGCATGCCATGAGACATACCGGTTTGAATCGCTGAATACATTTGCGCAATTTTATCTTCACGAATAAGGTTACGAATTGCCGGTACACCCATCATTATTTCGTGTGAAGCAACACGACCGCCACCCACTTTTTTAACTAGCGTTTGTGAGATTACCGCGCGTAGTGATTCAGAAAGCATTGAACGCACCATAGCTTTTTCTTCACCCGGAAACACATCAATAATACGGTCAATGGTTTTAGGTGCAGAAGTTGTATGTAAGGTGCCAAACACTAAATGGCCGGTTTCAGCTGCGGTCATCGCTAAACGTATGGTTTCTAAATCACGCATTTCACCAACTAAAATTACATCGGGATCTTCACGTAATGCTGAGCGTAATGCCGCGCTAAAACTTAAGGTATCGCGATGAACTTCACGTTGGTTAATCAAACATGAATGGTTTTGATGAACAAACTCGATAGGATCTTCAATGGTTAAAATGTGATCATGTTTGGTTTTATTTATATGATCAACCATAGCCGCGAGTGTGGTTGACTTACCTGAACCCGTTGGTCCAGTAACAAGCACTAACCCACGAGGAAGCATAGATATATCTCTAAAAATATCAGGGCAACCTAAATCGTCTAATGATAAAATTTTACTTGGTATGGTACGAAATACGGCTGCAGGGCCACGGTTTTGATTAAATGCATTTACCCTGAAACGTGCTAAATTTGGCACTTCAAAAGAGAAATCGACCTCTAAATTTTCTTCATATTCTTTGCGTTGGCGATCATTCATAATATCATAGACCAAAGCGTTGACATCTTTTTCGTCAAATGCTGGTATATTTAGCTTACGTACGTCACCATCAACGCGAATTGACGGGGGTGTGCCGGTTGATAAATGTAAATCTGAAGCATTATTTTCAACACTAAATGCGAGTAATTCGGTAATATCCATACAAACCTCTGAGTTTAATTAATTATTAATTAACAACTGAATAAGTCATTGAGAACTGAAATAAACAATATGATTGCTATTAAAGATAATATTGCTGCTGTAGAACTGCAAATTTCTTCTGCTTGTCAGCTTGCCAATCGCAACGCTGATGAAGTTACTTTGCTTGCAGTTAGTAAAACTAAACCTATTGAAATGCTCGAGCAAGCCTATAATGCTGGGCAACGAAATTTTGGCGAAAGCTATGTGCAAGAAGCCGTTGAAAAAATTACCGCTTTGCAGAATAAAACTGATATTACGTGGCACTTTATTGGCCCAATTCAAACGAATAAAACCAAATTAATTGCCAGCCATTTTTCTTGGGTACATAGCATAGATAGAATTAAAGTTGCAAAACGCCTTAACGAGCATAGGTCTGGTCAAGATACCCCGCTAAACATTTGTTTACAAGTGAATATTAGTGGCGAATTAAGTAAATCTGGGGTTTTACCGCAAGAGCTTCCTGCGTTGCTTGATGTTATCGAAACATGCGATAACTTATGCCTACGCGGTTTGATGGCAATCCCAGAAAAAAATGCTTCTCAAGCAAGTTTTATCGAAATGCAAAATTTATTTTTGAAACTTCAAAAGCAATACCCAAGCATAGATACTTTATCAATGGGTATGTCTGCAGATTTGCAACTTGCTATTAATGCAGGCTCTACCTTAGTTCGCATTGGTTCAGCAATATTTGGTGCTAGAAGCTAAATAATTTAACTCAAAAAATAGTACAATGATGAAAATTAAGTACCCGCTAGCAATAGTGGCGGCTTTAACACAACAAAATTCTTATATTGAATGAAGAATTATATTCATTCAATCAGCAATACTTGATAGGAAACTTATGAAAAAAATAGCTTTTATTGGCGCAGGTAACATGAACGGTGCAATTATTTCGGGTTTAGTCAATGGCGGTTTTAACCCTGAACATATTATCGTATCGAACCCTTCTGCAGAAAAGCGTTTAGCACTGCAAGCAGCACACGGTATTAAGCAAACACAATGTAATATGGAAGCAACAACTTTTGCTGATGTCATCGTACTTGGCGTAAAACCTTACCTCATTGAAGAAGTTTGCCAGCACTTAGGCGAGAATATAGATATTACCAAAAAATGTTTTATTTCTGTTGCTGCAGGTTGCACCATTTCGCAAATAGAACAAGCGTTAGTTAAACCTTGCACTGTGATAAGAACGATGCCAAATACACCTTCACAACTCGGCTTTGGTGTATCAGGAATATATGCGAATGATCATACAAGTGAAGAAGAAAAAGCATTTACTACCACACTAATGGAGTCTGTTGGCATCGTTAAATGGTTGGTATCTGAAGAGCAAATTGACCATATCATTGCCGTTTCTGGTTCCGCCCCTGCTTACTTCTTCTTGTTTATGGAAGCAATGCAAAAGCAAGCGATAGCATACGGGTTTAGTGAGCAAGACAGTCGTGAACTTGTGCAACAAACGGCATTGGGCGCTGCTAAAATGGTGATTGAAAACGAACAACCTATCGGCAAACTTCGTGAAAATGTAACGTCTAAAGGCGGTACAACCCAAGCAGCCTTAAACTCTTTAATTGAGGGTGGCTTGGAAAAACTGGTATCCAATGCTATGAATTGTGCCGTTGCGCGCGCTAAAGAAATGGCGAAAAACGGTTAATCATATTACTATCGACATATTTGCAGTGTTTTATATTTGAAAAACAAGTAAAACACTGATTACCTTAATTTTTTATATTTTTGGAGTTTTAGATGGAAGCAATTAATTACTTGCTTAAATTTGCCTTTGACACCTTGTTGATGATTTTAGTGCTGCGCGTTTGGCTACAACTTGTTCGTGCTGATTTTTACAATCCACTTAGCCAGTTTATTGTAAAAGTAAGTAACCCTTTAGTTATCCCTTTACGCCGAATAATTCCGGGTGTTGGCGGTGTTGATCTAGCTACGATTGTTTTAGCTTATATTTTCGCGACCTTAACTTTTATCATTATTCCGCTACTCAATGGCGGCCCGATTGATATTATTTCAGCTTTATATTTAGGCTTAATTTACCTAATTAAACAAACAGGTATATTATTGTTTATCATCATGCTTGTTATGGCATTAATGAGCTGGGTAGTGCAAGGTTACAATCCAACTCAAATGATTTTCAATCAACTTACCGCACCAATTTTATCGCCTATTAGACGTATTATTCCCAGTATTGGCGGGCTTGATTTATCTGTACTTATCGCCTTTTTATTGTTGAATGTACTTAACATTTTGCTTGGCGGCTGGGTACCATATTGGTCAATGTTATAACAGTTAATTTACCCTGATACTCATCAGCAACTATACTTAACAATAACGACTTAAATGATAGGGACAACAACATGAAAATAATATTAAATAAGCTCATGTTAATATGCGCTTTGGCGTTAATCTTTACTACTTCGGTTAACGCTGAAAATATGAAAGAAATGGATGATATTAATGTCCATTATATTGCATTAGGTTCAACGTTTTTGACACCTGAAATTGCCAAAGCTTATGGCATTGAACGAAGCCGATATAAAGGATTAGTTAATATTGCAGTGCTCGATAACACGCAAGATGGCAATCCAGCAAAAACAGTAAATATTAACGGTAGAGCGCGCAATGACATTGGGCAAATTAAATCGTTAGATTTTATGGAAGTAAAAGAAGGCGATGCTGTTTATTATCTAGCGCAAGTTAGTTATAGCAATGAAGAAACCATTTACTTTGATATTATGATCACTGATAAAGGTAAGCAGCATAATTTAACTTTTTCGCAAAAATTTTATGTTGATTAGCTTAACCAAATAGTTAGCAGTAGAATGATAAATGGCACAATAAATATCACTGTGCCATTTTTGTATCTAAAATAGGCTAACTTAATTGCACCAACCTAGTAAGACTTCACTTTATTTATATTTATGGGTGAAGTTCAAGTCCCATTATCAGTATTTCTAAGCCGACTTAAGCCATTTTAACTTCGTGGTTTCAACCATAATCTGCGATAAATTTTGCTGCCAAAGGTATTCACCAATAAGCCCAGCATCACAATCATAATGCCGAATATTTGCTGTTCTGACATTTGTTCTTCAAGTAAGAACGACGCTGACATTATACCGATTACCGGTACACCTAGCGTTAATGGAGCCACTTGCCCAGCAGGGTAATGCGTTAATAAATAGCTCCACAAACTATAGCCAATAATAGATGCGGCAATCGCCAAATAAAATAAAACGGTAACACTTAACCAATTCAAATTTTGTAGACTATTTACTATGGCTACCTCTCCTTCTACCCAGTAACTGGTCACAAAAAACGGTACCATAGCTAGCCAAGACGACCAAACGACTAAACCAATATTCGCGCGATAGCCCCGTTGATTTATCATTCGATTAACAACATTACCTAAGCCCCACGCAATGGCTGCTGCAATGGTTAAACTAAACCCAAGCAGTGTCATACTATGTGCTTGACCAGAACTGCCAATGATATATAAACCACCTCCTGCTATGAGCATGGCCAGTACTTGACTATTTTTTACTTGTTCTTTTAATATGATTAACGAAAACAATAAAGTAAACACCGCTTGCGACTGCAATACTAAGGATGCAAGTCCCGCTGGCATACCAAACGCTAAAGCTGAAAATAGTAATGAAAATTGCCCAAAGCATAAGGTTAGTGCATAAAGTGCCATCCATCGCCAAGGTATATTAGGTTTAGCAACAAACATAGAGCCGAGTAAAGCGACTAATAAAAACCGTAAGCCCCCATAAGTAAGGGCGGCATTGACTGAATGCCCCAAGCAATAATGACAAAATTAAAGCCCCAGATAAAAATAATAACTAAACCAATGAAGGTATCTTTTAACGACATAGTGCCTCTGCGTTTTATTTAATTAGTGCTTTGATGCTCCCTCTTTGTTGTAGATTAAGGTATTATGCGCGCCATTGTTATGATTAATTAATTCTAAGGTATTCGTGATGACCACCATCGTATTAGCGACCGGCAACCAAGGCAAAGTTAACGAGTTAGCCCGTTTGTTAGCGGCTCAAAATATTGAAATTAAACCCCAGAGTGAATTCAATGTAAGTGATGTTGCAGAAACGGGTACCACCTTTGTCGAAAACGCGATAATTAAAGCACGCCATGCAGCAAAATCTACGGGACTTGCAGCCATTGCCGATGATTCAGGCTTAGAGGTTGACGCATTAAATGGTGCACCAGGCGTTTATTCCGCGCGTTATGCAGGTGAAAACGCCAGTGATGACGACAACACCAATAAGTTATTAAATGCACTAGTCGATGTTGCTGACGATCAGCGTTCTGCACGTTTTCATTGTGTTTTGGTTTATATGCGTCATGAGAATGATCCAACACCACTTATTTGTCATGGTGTTTGGGAAGGTAGCATTACCAGAGAGAAAATAGGTCAACAAGGATTTGGTTACGATCCCGTATTTTGGCAAGCCGATCATAAAATGACATCAGCACAGTTACCACGTGATTTAAAAAACCAACTTAGCCATCGCGGCCAAGCGCTAGAAAAACTTATTCCTCAGCTTTTAGAAGTATTACGTTAAATGTTAATTGCACCACCACTTTCGTTATATATTCATATACCTTGGTGTGTTGAAAAATGCCCATATTGTGACTTTAATTCTCATGCATTAAAACATGCTATTCCTGAGCAAGACTATATTGCACAGTTACTGCTGGATTTAGACAGCGACATTGAGCGCTTTGCATTAAATGATAGGCCTTTACATTCAATTTTTATTGGTGGAGGTACACCCAGTTTATTTTCAGCACCTGCGATAGATCAACTATTAACCAAGGTATTACAACGTTTTGAGCATAAGGCTGATATAGAAATAACCTTAGAAGCTAATCCAGGTACGGTAGAAGCAGAAAAGTTTATAGGCTTTTTTAACGGCGGTGTTTCAAGATTATCCATTGGTGTTCAGAGTTTTGCTTCAGATAAGTTGATAAAGTTAGGTCGAATACATGATAGTGAACAAGCCAAAGTAGCAGCTAATTTAGCAAGTGAATGTGGCGTAAAAAGCTTTAACCTTGACTTAATGCACGGTTTGCCTGATCAAACGGTTGCCCATGCACTAGATGATTTAAAAACGGCTATACGTTTAAATCCTAGTCATATTTCTTGGTATCAATTAACTATTGAACCCAATACAGCGTTTCATTCACGGCCACCCAAATTGCCACAAGATGAAGTACTGTGGAATATTCAAGATCAAGGCATTGCTTTACTTAATGAAGCCGGATATCAGCAATATGAAATTTCAGCTTACAGTAAGCCGGAATTTCAATGCCAACATAACCTAAACTATTGGAAGTTTGGCGACTACCTCGGTATTGGTTGTGGTGCGCATGGTAAAATTACTGATGTGAATAAACAAACTGTTCACCGTACCGTAAAAGTGAAGCACCCTAAAGGTTATTTAGATACCAGTAGAAAAGCACTAGATAAACTGCATACGGTAAGCGCTGAAGAGTTACCTTTTGAGTACATGATGAACCGCTTACGTTTGTTTTCTGGCTTTTCACTTGATGAATATCAAGCGTTTACTGGCTTAAGTGTTGATACTGTTTTACCCACATTATTAATTGC
Organism: Colwellia sp. Arc7-D; assembly: GCF_003061515.1. Classification (NCBI taxonomy): domain Bacteria; kingdom Pseudomonadati; phylum Pseudomonadota; class Gammaproteobacteria; order Alteromonadales; family Colwelliaceae; genus Colwellia; species Colwellia sp. Arc7-D. The sequence goes on along the minus strand of NZ_CP028924.1, from coordinate 1,203,426 downwards.
TAAAGATAAAAACCTGATGGAGTTTGATGGCACACTTTGGTCTGTTAGCAAGCTTGGGCACAGATACCTCAACGATTTACTAGAAATGTTTTTATAACTCATGTTAAAAAAAAATCTCACAAACAAAATTAACGTACAGCTCACAGATAAAGCCAACATTCCTACTGATGAATGCGATGTGCAAGACGCTTTTTCTGAAGAAGATAATCATTTTATGCGGCGAGCCATTGAACTGGCTAACCTTGCTGATAGCCATAATGAAATACCGGTTGGTGCTGTTGTTGTTTGTAATGGTGAGATTGTCGGCGAAGGCTATAATCAGTCGATTATGAATAATGACCCTTCTGCACATGCAGAAATGATGGCCATTCGCGATGCCGGTAAAAACTTACAAAACTATCGACTACTCGATTGTACATTGTACGTAACTCTTGAACCTTGCCCTATGTGTGCTGGTTTGTTGGTGCATAGCCGTATAAATCGCTTAATATTTTCCAGCAAAGATTTAAAAACGGGGGCCGCAGGCAGTGCATTTTCATTATTAAACCATGAAAAGCACAATCATCAGGTTCAAGTAAAGTCTGGACTTTTAGCTACAGAATGTAGCGATATGCTTTCAGCATTTTTTAAACGCAGAAGAGAAGAAAAAAAAGCGGAGAAACTCGCTAGAAAAAAATAAGCCAGATTTAAGAGATAACCCGATAAAATCCTACTATTTAAGATATGACAACGGATTGGCTAGCTAACCAAGATTTTGCCGACTCCACATCATAAAATTCGCGACGGTTTTGAAATTCAAACATTGCAGGTTGTTGATTTTTAGCCATGTCAGCGTAAATTTTTTGGTGATAAATAGCCGCCCAAGCAATACAGTTTTGTTTATTTAACCATAAGAAATAGTCGTTTGATATTTTGTGTGCCGCTGGTGTACTGCCTTCATAATTAGTGCAATTAAGTAAGACACTAAAGGCTTGGCCATTTAAGCTGTCAACCTTGGTTTGTATTTGTTTACAAGCCGACTTTGTTGCAATGTCGTTAAATGTGCCGACCAATATAATACTTAACAAGTTAACTTCAAGTGTTACAGAATAGTTTCCGTGTTCGACCATAGTTAGCATTACCTTTATAGCTGAAAACTTAATAAGTTCTCTAATAGATTTTTATACCAAACTTATAGTGCTGTGTCATCGAGAATTATCTCTATATATTGATTTACATAAAGCTGACTATTTTCGAATACTAAGATGTATATTATTATTTGGCAAAAGATACCAAAATACAGCTACTATAACTGCCTTTACGCTGTAATAAAAAAGTGGGGAGGAAAAGTTAAAAAGTAACACTTAATGATATAACGTTATGTAAATTGGCTGATGTTTACGTTAAGCGCTAATAATTAAACTAGCTAACTTTTCAAACTTTGATGGGATCTACAGGTGCAGTTCCACTATGAAATTGATCTGATGCAAACTGGGTATGGCGTCGATTTGCTAACCTTATTTTCTGACGACGTAATGTTCTTTTCCTTTGATTACTTACAAAATACCTTTTAATTTTCATATCAACCTCTTTGGAATACGCATTAACAATATGATAAATAGAGTATCAGGTCTATCGTGTTTACTAAAAAGACCTGATTATAGTTAACTTAGTATCGCCAACCTTTATGACACTTTAATGAAATAAGCAAAAATCCGTATTTACTTTACTTCTTCTACTTCTACTTCACTATTCACTGCTAATTCAGTTTTTAGTGCATTTTGTTTAGCCTGATCATCCATCCACGTTAAAGTATCGTAATATCGACGAATATTTTCGACATAGTTAACGGGTTCATCCCCTCTAGCGTAGCCATATCGTGTTTCTTTATAATATTTCTTTTGTTTTAATAGCGGTAAACGCTCTTTTACTTCCACCCAACGGTCTGGGTCTCCACCTTGTTTTTTTGTAATTTTACGCGCGTCATTTAAGTGCCCTAAACCAATATTATAAGAAGCTAAAGCAAACCAAAGCCTATCAGGAGAAGGGACTCGGGCCGGCATGCGTTCGATCATTTGTTTAAAGTATTTAGCGCCACCTCGAATGCTTTGTTCTGCGTCAAGCCTACTTTTAATACCCATTTGCTTAGCTGTTGGTAACGTAAGCATCATCATGCCACGCACCCCTGTGTATGAGCGAGCATGAGGTTCCCAATGCGATTCTTGGTAACTAATGGCTGCTAATAAGCGCCAATCAACATCTTGGCCATATCGTTCAAAGAGCGGTTGGTATTTAGGTAATTTTTTTTCAATTGCTTTAATAAACATGCGTGTATCAACATAGTTAAATTCTTCTATGTGTCCATAATGTTTATCGTTTAAAGCTAACAAAACACCGTTATGGTGCACTTGACCAAAAAATTCAATTAAGCTGGCAAAAATAGAATCATCGCTATGCTTATTGATCATCCAAGCCAAAGACTCTTCTTTTAGAATTGTAAAACCAATGCTGATTTCAGGATAATAACGGCGACTAATGGCCAAAGTATTGCTGTCTGCAATGGTGTAATCTATTTCATCTAAAAGCACCCGTAACAAAAGCTCTTCACTATCTAACTCACTGGTGGTCGACCATAATAGATCAGGGTTAGATATTTTTAATTGCGCTAAACTTTCAACATGGCTAGATTGTTCAAGGACTTCCAACGTACCGGTTAAGTCCGCTAATTTTCGAGGTCTGATATTGCCCTGCTTAAAAACGAGTTTTTGGCTAACGTTGTCATAGCTTGGTGAGAAGTGATAGTTTTTCAAACGTTCGTCAGTAACAGCTAAGCCTGCAGCGAGTAAGTCAACACTGCCATTATCAAGCTGTTGAAATAATTCGTTTAAGTTGTAACTGGGCATCATTTTTAATTCGACACCTAAAAATTGTGCATATTTTTGTGCTAGCTCATATTCAAAGCCAGCAGGCCCTTCAGCGTCAAGATAATAGCTAGTGTTGCCATAAAGTGTGCCAACCGTTACATAGCCACGATCAATAATTCGTTGCAAATTAGCTGAAGTTTCTTTTGTTTCACACGCCGATAAAAGAAAGATAAATGGCAGTAAAAACAAGGCCAACAGCTTTTTTATATTAACGTTATGAACAAATGATTTTATTTGTTTTTTTATCATAATCCCTATTGTCACGTGAATTGCTATATTTAAAAAGCTATTTTTGCTCTGTAGTGCATTTAGTCATCAGAAAGTTAGTTTGAAATGAGACAAATCGTTTCTATAATTGCCCTATTTAAACTATAATACGCGCGTTTTTTATCCTTAATTAATCTAACCCGGTGAAATAGACTATGTCGATGTTGATGAAAACCTTTCGCGGTGCACCAGCACTATCTGAATTTAGAGTAAACAAGCTACTGAATCAGTGTAGTGAGCTGAAACTGCCCGTTACGGATATCTATGCTGAGTTTACGCACTTCGCTCATATTTCTGAGGCATTAAACGTTGAAGAGACTAACGTTTTAGAACAACTGCTTAAGTATGGACCAACGATTGAAGAGCATGAGCCTGTTGGCCAGTTCTTATTAGTAACTCCACGACCTGGCACTATTTCACCTTGGTCTTCAAAGTCTACTGACATTGCCAACAACTGTGGTTTAAGTAAGGTTATTCGCCTTGAACGTGGTTTAGCATATTATATTAGCACTGAAAATGCCGCGACTTTAACACCTGAGCAACAGTCAACATTAAATAACTTAATTCATGATCGCATGATGGAATTTGTATTTAATGCGACCACTGACGCTACAGCCTTGTTTGCTAGCGCTGAACCCGGTGAACTAACGAGTATTGACATAGAACACGGCGGAAAAAATGCCTTAATTAAGGCGAATACAGAGTTAGGGCTTGCCTTAGCTGATGACGAAGTTAACTACTTATTTGAAAACTTCACTAAATTGGGCCGAAATCCTCACGACATTGAACTTTATATGTTCGCCCAAGCAAACTCAGAGCACTGCCGTCATAAAATTTTTAACGCTGATTGGACTATCGATGGCGTAAAACAACCTAAATCATTATTTAAAATGATCCGTAATACCCATGAAGTAAACCCTGACTTTGTACTAAGTGCATACAAAGATAACGCAGCGGTTATGGTGGGTAATAAAGGCGGTAGATTCTTCCCAAATCCTGAAACGAATATTTATGGTTATCACCATGAAGATATTCAAATTTTAATGAAAGTTGAAACCCATAACCACCCTACAGCTATTTCACCTTACCCAGGTGCAGCAACTGGCTCAGGTGGCGAAATTCGTGATGAAGGCGCAACTGGCATTGGGTCAAAACCAAAAGCTGGTTTAGTCGGTTTTTCAGTTTCAAACTTACGTATACCGGGTTTTGAACAACCTTGGGAAACAGATTTTGGCAAACCTAATCGTATTGTTTCTGCCTTAGATATTATGACGGAAGGTCCATTAGGTGGCGCAGCGTTTAATAACGAATTTGGTCGCCCAGCTATTTTAGGTTACTTCCGAACTTACGAAGAGCAAGTAAACTCTTTTAACGGCAGCGAAGTGCGCGGTTACCACAAGCCAATTATGCTTGCAGGTGGTTTAGGCAATATTCGTGATGAGCACGTACAAAAGCGTGAAATTGTTGTTGGCGCTAACTTAATTGCTTTAGGTGGCCCAGCAATGAACATTGGCTTAGGTGGCGGTGCTGCTTCTTCAATGGCATCAGGCCAATCGGCTGAAAGTTTAGATTTTGCTTCTGTGCAACGTGAAAACCCTGAAATGGAGCGTCGTTGCCAAGAAGTGATTGATAAGTGTTGGCAATTAGGTGAAGAAAACCCTATTGCTTTCATTCATGATGTTGGCGCAGGTGGTTTATCTAATGCTTTTCCAGAACTAGTTTCTGATGGTGGCCGTGGTGGTGTTTTTGAACTTCGCAACGTGCCTAACGATGAACGTAGCATGGCACCACATGAAATTTGGTGTAACGAGTCTCAAGAACGTTATGTTATTGCCGTATCAGACAAAAACTTAGCAACGTTTGAAAAAATATGTCTTCGTGAGCGCGCGCCTTTCTCTGTGGTTGGTCGAGCGACTGAAGAAGAACATTTAACCGTAACTGACTCACATTTCGCTGGTAATGATAAATTAGATACTCCGATTGATTTACCGCTTGAAGTATTATTAGGCAAAACGCCTAAAATTTTCAAAGACGTTGAATCTAAAGTAGCTAATGGTGATAACTTCAGCGTTGCTGATATCACATTAATTGATGCCGCTGAGCGTATTTTATCACTGCCAACGGTAGCAGAAAAAACATTTTTAATTACCATTGGTGACCGTTCAGTAACCGGTATGGTTAATCGCGACCAAATGGTTGGCCCTTGGCAGGTTCCCGTAGCTGATTGTGGTGTTACCGCTTCTGCGCTTGACTCTTATCATGGCGAAGCTATGTCGTTGGGTGAACGCACTCCGGTTGCTTTATTAAACTTTGGCGCTTCTGCACGTTTAGCCGTAGCAGAGTCGTTAACCAATATTGCCGGTACCGATATTGGCGACTTAAATCGTATTAAGCTGTCAGCTAACTGGATGTCGCCAGCAGGTCACCCGGGTGAAGATGCTGGTTTATATGAAGCTGTAAAAGCGATTGGTGAAGAGCTTTGTCCTGCATTAGGTTTAACCATTCCTGTTGGAAAAGACTCAATGTCGATGAAAACCAAATGGGACGAGAATGGAACTGAGAAATCAGTAACATCACCTATGTCATTAATCATCACTGCTTTTGGTGTTGTTGAAGACATTCGTAAAACGGTTACCCCTGAACTAAGAATAGATCAAGGTGATTCACGCCTAGTGGCTATTGATTTATCAAAAGGTAAAAACCGTTTAGGTGGTTCATGTTTAGCACAAGTCTATAAACAGCTTGGCAAAGAAACACCAGATGTTGATAGCCCTGAAACTTTAAAAGGTTTCTTCAACGCCATGCAGACCTTAGTGCGTGATGAAAAGCTTATCGCTTATCATGATATTTCAGATGGTGGCTTGTTCACTACTGTTGTAGAAATGGCATTTGCTGGACATACCGGTGTTGATATTGATTTAAGCAAACTCAGTTCAGCGTCAGGCAATGATGTTGATGTGCTCTTTAGTGAAGAGCTTGGTGCCGTGATTCAAATCCGCGAAAGCGATGTTGATGCTATTCATGCCGTTTTTGCCGAGTTTGGCATTGAAGATTGTTGCACTGACATTGGTCGCATTAATAACGAAGATACTATTCGTTTTAGCCGCGATGGCGAAGTCGTGTTAGAGAATTCACGTACTTACTACCGTACAACGTGGGCTAAAACTACACATAAAATGCAATCGCTACGCGATAACCCAGAATGTGCACAACAAGAGCATGATGTTAAATTTGATACTGAAGATCCTGGCCTGAATGCTGATTTAAGTTTTGATATCAATGAAGACATTGTGGCTGCTTTAATCGCTAAAGATGCACAGGCTAATGGCACTGAAGTTAGTAATCCTCGTATCGCTATTTTACGTGAGCAAGGTGTTAACTCTCATGTAGAAATGGCCGCTGCCTTTGATCGCGCTGGTTTCATTGCTATTGATGTACACATGTCAGATATATTATCGGGTCGTACTGATTTAGCTAACTTTAATGGCCTAGTGGCTTGTGGCGGCTTCTCATACGGTGATGTTCTTGGTGCTGGTGAAGGTTGGGCAAAATCAATACTGTTCAACAAAAATGCTAAAGCTATGTTCAAAACTTTCTTCGAACGTGAAGATACTTTCTCTTTAGGTGTGTGTAACGGTTGTCAAATGCTGTCAAACCTAAAAGAAATTATTCCGGGTGCTGAAGCATGGCCGCGTTTTGTTCAAAATAAATCAGAGCGCTTTGAAGCACGCTTTAGCTTAGTTGAGATACAAGAAACGCCGTCAATATTTTTTGATGGTATGGCTGGCTCTCGTATGCCAATTGCGGTTTCTCATGGTGAAGGTCGTGCTGAGTTTAGTTCTGATGACGCTATTGATAATGCTAATGAGTCTGGCACTGTTGCCATGCGTTACGTGGATAACTATGGTCATATTACAGAAACTTATCCTGCCAACCCGAACGGTTCACCGGATGGTATTACGGCATTAACCACGACTGATGGTCGAGTCACTATAATGATGCCACATCCTGAGCGTGTGTTCCGCACCGTTGCCAACTCATGGCATCCTGATGAATGGCAAGAAGATTCACCTTGGGTTCGCATGTTCCGCAATGCGCGTAAATTTATAGGTTAATTTCCCTTTAACTTATCGACTACATTAAAAAAGCGCCTTAAAGGCGCTTTTTTTTAGCCGTTAACTTAAGCTATCACTTAAGCAACCTGTTCACTTTAGCTAAGAAATCAGACTAGCTGCATCCGTGTTGATTACCTAATCTGTTGATTGGTATTACACGTGCTAGCTTTTAAAATCAGAGCATCGCAAGCTAAGCCATCAACCACATATTCAGTAGAGTGCCCCTTGAGTAAGTCAATTAAGCCATGGTGTTCACCGGCACCTAAAGTAACAATATCCGCATTATATTTTTTAGCTTCTTGTGGAATAACAAACTCAGGCAGGCCAGGCTCAACATGCATATGGTCGTACTCTACATTATGCGTTGATGCTGTACTTTTAAGGTGACGTAAATGTTCTTGTGGCGGTTCTTCAATGTTTTGTAAAAGTAACTCATCAGCTAAAGAGATACTTGACGTCTCTTGATAACAGTTAATTAAATGTACTTCACTATTTAATAATTTAGCTAAATACTGACTTTCATCAATCATAAACTGGTTAATATTTTGATGCTGCTCTGTAGACTCTTCTGTTTCTAATGCCGCTAAAATATTGCCATTATCTGGCCACTGCGTTTTACCTACAAGTAAGAGGTTAGTATTACCCTCTCGCAATAAATAATGGTTATCTGACCAAGAAAATCCCCACCTAAAATGGGCAGCATGAATATCTTTTATCAATAAATCATAAGACTGTTGGGTAATTTCAGCCAATATTTCTTTATGAGAAAAAGGTGCAGCACAATATTTTATATTAATATCAATGTTCAACGCTGAAAATTTAAAGCCGTTAACATTAGGAACGTTTTCAGTATTTTTTTGATAAATCAACTCGAGTTGTTCAGCCAATTCATTATCTTGCTGATTGGCGATAATCGTTAAACTAGCATGCGCTCGTTGTGCCAAAGTTAATGCCTTATGCAATACAGCTTGATTTAGGCCAATATCTTCGGTGATCACCAAAATATTTTTAAAAGTTTTCATTATAAGCCCTATTTATCCCTAAGTAGTTGCTGAATAATTTTAGTCCATTTACAGTATTTCGTTGGTTATTATTCATCCTGAAAGCCTGAACATTTCTCTTGCACCTTATTTACTCGTCAATAAGGTGCAAATAAATTTCATAAGTAATTGAAATAAGGGTTCTAAACTTAAAGCGCACCCTGATTTTATGCATTTAGTCTCTTTCATATATTGTTTTTGACTAAAAATTAACTTATATATTCCTATTGAGTTACTTATAATGCTTATTGATGTTCTATAAGTGTACAAAGAAACTAACTTTTGAAATTAGCGATGCCTGTAAAACCGTTCGAATTACAAAAAGCCATGATTGCTGCCTATGTATGGCTGCGGATCACGCTAAGTTATTGTGTTGTAGGTGCTGTTTTAGCCACGCTTATCTCTGCCTATATTCAAGTTACTCATCTCCCAAGTATTAGCCTAATCATGATAGTTTTTTTGTGTTTTGGTATGTATAAAGCGGATAACACACGACGTTCAATTGGGCTCAACAATTATTTCGTAGAGTTATCGAACCAAAAAGACAAAAATATATAAACACCTCTTTCACCTGCTTTAATCAAATTAATATTAACCAATAATATTCAATATTGTGCCTGTATAAACTTGCCTTATACCTTATTTTATCGATATGCTAACCACAAATAATGATAAGAGTAGTAAGTTTATGAAAACTCATGAAGCTTCGCCTTTAAGCGATTATGTTGAATACCCTGTTGATGAAATGCTGCAGCGTTCAGCTGATTTTTATGAAAATATTAAGCGCCGGCACAGCATTCGAAACTTCAGTAACCGTCCGGTTGCAAAAGCAATAATTGAAAACTGTATAAAGTCAGCAGGTACTGCACCAAGTGGCGCTAATCATCAACCATGGCATTTTGTCGCAATTCATAGTGACGAGGTAAAAAAACAAATACGTGAACAGGCAGAAATTCACGAAAGTAATTTTTACCAAGGTCGAGCAAGTGAAGAGTGGTTAGATGCATTAAAACCACTAGGTACTGATGCTAATAAGCCTTACTTAGAGCACGCTCCATGGCTTATTGCTGTTTTCAGTGAAAAAAAAGGCGGTATAACTATTGAAGAAAAAAATACTAACTATTATGTGCACGAGTCCGTTGGCATCGCGACTGGCTTTTTAATTAACGCTTTGCATACAAGTGGACTGGTTACGTTAACCCATACACCAAAGCCTATGTCGTTTTTAAGTAAAGTCTGTAATCGAGATGAGAATAGCCGCCCTTACATGTTAATAATTGCTGGTTACCCTGGTGAAGGTGCAACGGTTCCCCACCATGCAACGACAAAGAAAGCATTGGAAGATATCGCAACTTTTCTGTAAAAACACTAAATAAAGCGTTAAGTTATTTTTAACTTAACGCCTTAAATTACAAAGTCTAATGCAATGTCGGTACAACCTTTTGCACAATACAATCCTGTTGTTTTTTTGTCTTCCGGTAAATTAACTCGAATAAATGTTCCACATTGCGAACATGCGATTTCACGCCCTGCTAACACTTTTTTAATTAACGCTTTTTGATCGTTAAATGACTTAGCACTCACACTTTTTAGTCGCTTAAATTGCTGCTCATCCATTAGATAGCCTTACTTACTTGAGTCTACACAGTACCAACCATCATACTTGCCAGAAAATGGAGTAGCACTCGTCATCAGAAGTTCTTGATAAGCGGCAATGTTTTCATAACTTGCCGACATAAATGGATACGCAGTAATTTCCCACGGAAATTTATCATCACCTTGGTAAGGACAAAAAGACAATTTTTGGTTGTTTTCTAACAATAGTTGACCAAACTTTAACGCTTGTTCTTGGTTTGGAAAAATTATAGAAAACTCAAACTCTCGCTCAATAGTTAAATCGTCACCACTGGATAACATATCCCATAAAGCATTACCGACATTATCAAGGGGGAATAACTCTTCGTTACGTTGCATATTGTGTTCTCGTTTTAGTTTTACTAATGTTTACTTTTAATCGGTATTTTATCTTTCTCTGGCGTTAAAAACCAATTCCATTTCACTAAATTTAATCTAAATGGTTTTTTAGGTATAAATGTTGGCATAAGATGCTTTTAGTCATGCCCATTGCGCTCATAAACTTGTTAAACTAACCTGTCCCTATTTATTGAGTAGCTTAGTTTTGAAAAAATTTGAATGTCATATCAATATTGATCGTACGATTAATATAATTGAAGCGCTACAAATTCAATGTGATTTATCGGTAAGTGAAATTAAAAAAGCGATTGATAAAGGCGCATTATGGCATAGCCGCGGTAAAAGTACTCAACGTTGTAGACGTATTAAAAAGAAGTTACATCTCGACGATAAGCTGCACTTTTATTTTGACGAAAGTGTGCTGTCACAAATACCGACACCTGCAACATTAATTGCTGATTTAAGTCACTACAGTGTGTGGTATAAGCCTTATGGTATGTTATCTCAAGGCTCTAAGTGGAGTGATCATTGCACCATAACCCGTTGGGCACAAAAAAAATTACTGCCAGAACGTGCTGTATTCGCTGTTCATCGCCTTGATCGCGCCGCTACGGGTTTAATATTAGTTGCTCACAGTAAACAAGCTGCCAAAGCATTAAGCCTAATGTTTGAACAACATCAGTTAGAGAAAACCTATCAGGTAATTGTTCATGGTGATCACCAGCAACATCCACAGCCAGAAACAGTTGAAATGGAAATTGATGGTAAAACGGCTCGTAGTCACTTTCTCTGCCTTGAATATCAAGAAAAGCAGGATATATCTTTATTACAAGTAAATATAGAGACCGGACGTAAACATCAAATTCGTATTCACGCGGCGAGTATGGGTTTACCTGTGGTAGGTGATCGTTTGCATGGAAATGCAGCTGAGCGCATCAAACTCGATAATGAGCAATCGGCAGTAGACTTACAACTATGTGCTGTAACGTTAGCATTTACCTGCCCAATAAGTCATGAAGAACACATATTCTCCCTGCCCGAAACGTTACGCCCACAATTGTCGAACCTTTAAGGCTAAATAATAAAACAGCTAGTTATATGAACGTTTGTTATATGTAACAGAACTTTAGGCACTTTAATCATCAAGCTGAAATATGAGTTAACTTACTTGTAAAAAAAAACAGCGAGTAAATACTCGCTGTTTTTTATTTTAACATTAATAACTTACTTAGCATTTTGAATTAACTTCATTAGCAGCAGTATGTAAAATCATCATCTGCCATTAGCATCAATTTCTTACCAACTAATTCATCTTTTGACAATTCAGTCAGCAACGCTAAACCTTGCTCACGTTGTATTTTAGTCATTGCTTTATAAGGCATGCGAAATACTGGAGCTACAGCGCCTGTCATCATAAGTGCGGTATTAATGGCAATAGGATTTGGTTCACAAAAAAGCCATTCCATTAACGGTTGCAAGCGTTGTTGTAAAGCATCATTGGGTGAGTCCATTAACTGTCTCATTAAGCCCGGTACGATATTCGAGGTAACAGAAATAACACCATGAGAGCCATGTTGATGACGCCCTGCAGCACTTTCATCATCGTTGCCTGACCAACAAGCAATGCCTCGCTCTTCATAATAAACTATGCGTTCATTACCAGTACACTCTTTAACGCCAATAAAATTTTTGTGCTTTGATATAGGTTCGATTAAATCTGGCGTTAAATCCTGCCCTGTACGGCCAGGTACGTTATAAATAAACGCAGGTCCTATATCGAGTAGTTTTTCAAAATGTGCGTTCACACCGGCAAAAGAGCTTCGACCATAATATGGATTAATTTGTAATGTAGCGTCCATACCTGCTGCAAAGCCATATTGTGTCGCTTTAATAGCTTCTCGGGTGTTGTTACTACCGGTATTGCCAATGATAAGTAAGTCTTGACCGTGTTTATGTACACTGTGTGCAATAAGAATTAAATGCTCTTCCCAAGTCAGTAAATGCCCTTCACCAGTTGTTCCACCTACAATAATACCATCAACACCTGCTTTAATTTGCTCAGCGACTAATTGATCGTAGGTATTAAAATCTATATCGCCTTTGACATTAAATGGCGTTTTAATTGCCGTCATTAAACTCGCTGCTTTAAATTGCTTCATCCGAACTCTCAAAAAATGATTAATGGAAACTGGTCTTTGGAAGGCGATTATTTCACTACTGCCTTAACTGAGCGCAATATTATCAATAACTCGACGAAGGATAAACACTTCATTGCTCAAGATGTGTTGATATTCGAAAATTTGGCTATTTAAGGTTAACACTTGATAAGCGTGATAGTTATCATCATGTTCTAAGTCCGCGGCATAGTGCACTTCATTAATGAACTCACTTTTACTAATAGTGAAGTGGATATTACCTACTAAGCCCCAATCACCTGACTCTACCGATTGCTCTGAAACGTTGCCATGATCGTCGTGTTGAATAAACGTAAACTCATAGCGCCCATCAGATGAAATTTCGGCAAACTCGGTAAATAATTGCCCTTCATCATCTCGATCACTGCGATACCACTTACCAAACAAAAGTGCTCGATTGTACGACTGTATCTTGTTCATTTTAAAACGTCTTATTAATTTATAGGGGAAACTATAGGATTGGTGGTGATTCAACTATACCGTATTTATGCTTCATTTCGGCTATTTGTTGGCTGTTTGTATTTAAAAACTGATTAAATTCTTGAATAATTTCAGGATGTAAAATAGAAGAAAGATGAAAAGCATAACGCTCATGCTTAATGTGTTTATTTAAAACAATTGTATCTTCCTCCTTGCCCATCAGTTTAAGCGTATAATCTATCACATTTTTTTCAATATTTATTGCATCAACATTTCCGTATAGCAGGTGTTTAACTAGACTAAATGTAGAGTGCGATTCTACTAATTCGATAGAGTTATTTTGCACTCTATCGATCCAAAGAGTTGGATAGAAACCGAACATAGTTCCTAAACGTTTTATAGCATGTCGGGGTAAGTTTTTATTTTTTTTCAGTACAAAGCTACCCGCGATTAAATACAGTACGGGCTGACTATAAGTAACATTAAGTTTTTGCCCCTCAACCGTTCGCCAACGCTCATTATCCGGAAATTTAAAGTCTATATTTTCTTCAACATACCATTTATCGAACCGTTTCACTGGCAGCGAAACAAATTGAAATTTATAGCCTCTATGGTCAAAAAAAGCGCTGAGCAATTCCTTGGTAAAACTCTTTTGGTCAAGTTTCTCAGCGGAAAAGTCATAAAACGGGTAATAGCTGACGTCTTCAACACCAATAATATATTCTTTTACCAGTAACTTACTTTTTGCCTGAGCTGAATCAATAAAAAAACACATTAATATCGCACTTAATGCAAAAGCATTTAATGCCCGAATATTGATAGTTTTTGTTACTTGATTGCCCATTTTATTTACTTGCATTGAACATGTTCGGATTATAGTTTATCTCATAATCTTAGTGCAAATATTTGATAGTGTAAAAGCTGGGAGTTGTTAACGAAAAATTTCTGCACATTCGAACTGCTTTTTCGTTAACATAAAGTATCGTTTAAATTGAATTTTGGACCAGCATGACTACGCAAGTGAACTTATTGTTAACGGGCGACGAATTAATGAATGGTGATGTCATTGATACCAACTCGGTAATGTTTGCAGAACACTTAAGTGATATCGGCCTAACCATTAGAAAAAAAGTGACCATTGCTGATGATTTATCACTTTTACAGGCAGAAATTGTGCAATTAAGTCAATCAGCAGATGTGCTTATCATTAATGGTGGCCTTGGACCAACAGTAGATGATCTGACTTCACAAGCTTTAGCATTAGCCTGCGGTGTAGAACTTGAGCTTAACCCACACGCGCATTTGCATTTAAAAAATTGGGCTGAGCGAAGAAAAACCCAACTGAACAAACCAAACTTAAAACAAGCATATCTACCTATTGGTTGCGATATTATTGCTAATGAAACGGGCAGTGCTGTGGGGTTTAGCTACCAATTAAATCATTGTCTTATTTTATGTACGCCTGGAGTACCAAGCGAATTAACCCATATGCTAAAAGATGAGATAATCCCTAAATTAAAAGCATTATTTCCGATTATAAATAAGCACAAGATGACCAGAATGCAAACGTTTGGGTTAGGCGAGTCTACTTTACAAGCACTCATTAATGACAAAATCCCTACATGGCCAACTGAGATAACAATTGGCTTTAGAGCTGCAATGCCAATGTTAGAAGTAAAGTTAAGTGTAAGTTGCGCCAAAGGGCATAGCATATTAGCAAATTGGGAAAATAAATTAAGCTTACTATTGGGTGACCATGTTTTAGCTATAGGTAAAAGCAACAAAATAACAATCGCAGAGTATATCTTGCCACTGTTAACAGAGTCTCAGCAAAAGATTACTGTCGCTGAGTCTTGTACTGGTGGATTAATTGCAAGCCAGATCACTGCAATACCAGGCTCATCTGCCGTTTTTGAAGCCGGATTTGTTACTTATTCCAACAACATGAAACAAAAGTTACTCGACGTACCGGCCCAAACATTAATTAACCATGGCGCGGTGAGTAAAGAAACTGTATTAGCGATGGCTAAAGGCGCATTAGCAAAGTCTAGCGCTGATTTCGTTATTGCAGTTTCTGGCATAGCAGGACCAGATGGTGGCACAAAAGATAAACCTGTAGGCTCAGTTTGGATAGCTTGGGGAAACAAACAATCTTTGCAGGCTAAATATTATTGTATTCCAGTGGCTAGACAATATTTTCAGCAAATTGTTACCGCTAGAAGTTTAGATTTAGTCCGAAGAATGTTAATTAACAGTGAAGAAAGTCCATATTATAACCGTATAAATTAATTTAACGTCCCAAATGGGTAAAGATATGGGTTTTATATTGCTTAGTAATTCAATTATTTATATATTTGAGAATAGATAAATATTGGTAGTCCAAATTGATTTAAAAGCAATAAACTTCAACAGTAAATTTGATAAAAGTTAACGTGTGCTCAAGTCGTTTAAAAAGTGCGTAGTAACCGATTTAACAAAAAGGAGAATACTTTGAACGAAAAAAACTTTATAACCAGTGGCAGGAACACCTTAATTCACAAAAATAGAAAGTTTGACTTACTTGTTGTTAATGGTAACCACCCTGTTGTGATAGTTGGCCATGCTGGTATTGAATTATATAGCGGTGTAATGCCTGTAAAACGCTCTGAGGCAAAAAAGGCTTATCAAGAACTGGTTGATGTTAGTATGGCTGAAGTGTTTGGTGAAGAAAAAACCTTAATATTTGTGCAAGCATTAGACAATAAAGAATACAAACTAGATTATTCAAAAGTAGGCACAATAAATTTTATAAAAGTTCATCAGCAAAATTACATATAAAAAACGATGCTAATTATAAAATATATGCATATGGAGTTTTAGGCGTGTGACAAAGGCAAGTTTAGTAACTAACGATAAAAATAATATAGATCTAGTACTGTCTCCTATAAAAACAGAATCAGTGCTAACAGAAGCTGATATTCATGAATTAGTTGAAAATTCATCGTACAGCAATCTGTATGTCGCTAATGGTAATATTAAAAATGCTATTGCTGAGCTTAAAAGTGTTTTAAAACCGCTAAAAGAAAATCATACCGGTCGTGAAATAAAGTATCAAATACTTGAGCGACGAGATGCTACTTTTGCTATTGAAATTGCCAGTGACTCAATGTCAGCCAGCGCTGAAATCACCACAGCATTAGGCGGTAAACATTTAAACGCGAAAGAGATACTCGATTTAGCTCAAGCCGCTAATGTATGTAAGGGCTTTAGCAAAGATCAGCTAGTGAAACTTGCCGAGCGTGCAGCTAAAGAACCTGCGGGCTCTATTGTTAAAGGTGAGATAGCGCACGGAAAACTACCTATTGATGGTAAAAATGCCTACATTAAACATTTAGTAGCAAGTGCACAAGATAGAATATTACGCCCTAAAGAACGTGATGATGGTAGTGTAGATATGCGTGATTTAGGGGATATTATTTGTGTAAAAGTAGGTGATCCTCTTGCAAAAAAAGTCCCTCATACCGAAGGGATTTTAGGCTATACCGTTACTGGCGAAATTTTACAGCCAGCACCTGGTGAAGATATTGAAATGTGTGTTGGTGAAGGCACCGCTTTAAGCGAAAAAAATAACAGTATTTTAATTTCTACCCTTGTTGGTCTTCCACGTATTATTGAAAATGGTATGGAAGTTGATAGTGTTTACCGCCTCAAAAGTGTAGACATTAGTACGGGACATGTGAAGTTTGAAGGCAGTGTTATTATTGACGGTAACGTTGGTGAAGGCATGAAGGTAGCTGCTACTGGTGATATCTCAATTGGCGGATTTGTTGAATCGGCTACGCTAGATGCTGGCAGAGATATAACTATTGGTAATGGCATTATTGGTAAAAAACAAGATATAGCAGTAGTGGACATCGCCAAAGCTAGCATGAGCGTCAACATTAAAGCTGGGGGCAAGGTTTATGCAAAATACAGCCAATACGCTAACATTATTTGTGACTCATTAAGAATTGAAAAACAAATGATGCACAATATCGTCAAGGTTGATAAAACTCTGTGGGTGGGGAATCAAGATAAAGCCAATGGCAAACTTATTGCTGGTCACGTTAGTGCAGGAGAGTCTGTCAGTGCCGGTATAGTAGGTGCGACTGCAGGCAGTTTCACTGTTATCACTTTTTCAGATAAAATGAATGATTACTTACAAAGAATCGAAGAAATTGATGTCTCTATCAAAAGTGAAACAGACCAGTCTAATGAATTGAGATCTGCTGCGATTAAATTAAAAAGCCTACCAAAAGAAAAATCTAAACCTGAAATATTGACAAAAGTAGTGGCTAATTATAAGTATCATATCGAAAAAATGGCTGATTTAGCTTTTGAAAAAGAATCACTTGATGAAGTATTACAAGATTATATAAATAACGTCTATGTTGAAGCAAACGAACGGGTATATCATGGCGTTCAAGTCATTATTGGCGAGTTCCAAGAAAAAAGCCGTAGAGAATATGGCCCGAGTCGCTTTAGCTACAAAGCAAGAAAAGTTCAGATCAACCCCTTAATCTCAATTTAAACCTTACACCTAAACCACGATATAAAAATGGAGTGTTGTTATGGCATTTATTGCTCGCAGCCTATTAATTACTTGTTTATATATTAGCGCAGCAAACGCTCAGCAATGTGATATTAATTTTAATTATGGTGTGATTATTGACCCTGCTCACCTGCGTATAGTTGATCAAGGGCAAACCTATGTGCAAATAAATGGTCAGCATCAGTTGTTTGTTAATGGTCGCGAAGTTCAACTAAACAATGAACAAAAAGCTCAGCTTAGCGAATACACACTTGGTATAAGATCGCAGGTTCCAGCCATTGTATCAATTGCCATAGAAGGTGTTGAGTTAGGGCTAAAAGCCGTAAATAAAGTTATTAGCAGCCTAACAGGTGAAAACAGCGCTTCGCATCAACAGTTCCAAGATAAGTTTGATGAACTCAAATGGCGACTTCGTGCTCGCTTCAATCACAGTGATGAAAGCTATTACATAGCATCGCAAGATTTCGATGACTTTGATGAGATATTTGCGGGCGAATTCGAAAGTGAAATTGAGGCGATTGTTACTGACTCTGTTGGCTCAATTCTAATAGCCGTTGGTGAGGCGATGACCCATAAAGAAGAGCAAAGTACAGAGCAACGTGTGGAAACTTTTGATCAACGCATTGAAACAATGGGCAATGACATAAAACTCGACATTAGCAAGCAAGCTAATGCCTTAGAAAATAAAGCTGAGATAATTTGTTCAAGTTTAATAAAGCTTAATGAGATAGAAAACAAATTACAATTGGAAATACCAGCATTGGCAGCGTTCAATTTAATTGAGACTAATTAATTAGTTAAAATAATACGCTTTAAGCTTTATTCAATGAATAAATACAGCCATAACTCCTCGCCGTTCATCTTGTTTATTTCAGCTTAAATTCTAGATATAAAAAAACCTGCGACAGCAGGTTTTTTTTGAGTTTTTATTAACTACATATTTGGGTAGTTCGGGCCACCGGTACCTTCTGGTGTTACCCATGTAATATTTTGACTTGGATCTTTAATATCACAGGTTTTACAGTGCACACAGTTTTGCGAGTTAATAACAAACTTATCGCCTTCTGGTGTACTTTCCACTTCATATACCCCTGCTGGGCAATAACGTTGTGCTGGCTCAGCATATTTCACTAAGTTAACATCAATTGGAATGCTGCTATCCGCTAACTTCAAGTGACACGGTTGCTCTTCTTCATGATTAGTATTTGATAAAAATACTGAGGTAAGTTTATCAAAACTCAACTTATTATCAGGCTTAGGATAATTAATTACCGGTGCATCTGCTGCTAACTTCAATTGCTCATGATCTAAGCTATCATCTTTAAAGTTAAACGGTAACTTCCCACCAAAAATGTTTTGATCGAGTGTGTTATATGCCCCACCCCAAAACGTGCCAAATTTGTGCATGGCAGGACCAAAGTTACGCGTATTGTATAGCTCTTCATATAACCAAGAGTTTTGATATTTATCGGTAAAGCTGGTGAGATCTTTGCCACCTTCATCACCCGATGCAAGCGCTTCAAAAATAGATTCAGCCGCTAACATGCCGGACTTCATCGCGGTATGATTACCTTTAATTTTAGCAAAGTTAATGGTACCTGCATCACAGCCTACCAATACAGCACCAGGCATAGTCATCTTAGGTAATGAGTTAAAACCACCTTTGGCCATCGCTCTTGCACCATAAGAAACTCGTTTACCACCTTCAAGGTATTGGGCAATTTTTGGATGATGTTTATAACGTTGGAATTCATCAAACGGACTTAAATGAGGGTTGCTATAACTTAAGTCAACAATCAAACCAACAAAGACTTGGTTGTTTTCTGCATGATATAAATAACCGCCACCGTTAGTATCTTTTTCAAGTGGCCAGCCGGCTGAATGCACAACTAAACCTTCTTGATGTTTTTCAGGCGCAATATCCCAAATTTCTTTAAAGCCTAAGCCATAATGTTGTGGTGATTTATCTGCGTCTAAAGCAAACTTAGCAATCAGCTCTTTACCTAAGTGCCCACGACAACCTTCAGCAAATACAGTGTATTTAGCTTTTAGTTCCATACCTGGCATGAACGAATCTTTTGGCTTTCCATCTTTGTCGAGCCCCATGTCGCCAGTAATAACACCACCAACACTGCCATCTTCATTGTAAATAATATCTTGGGCAGGAAAACCAGGGAAAATTTCAACACCTAGTTGCTCTGCTTGTTCAGCTAACCAACGACAAACATTGCCCATACTCACAATGTAGTTACCGTCGTTATGCATGGTTTTAGGTACACTAAAATTGGGTAATTTAACCGAACTATCTTCGCCATTGAATAAATAAATATCATCGCCAGTTACTGCGGTATTTAAAGGAGCGCCCTTTTCTTTCCAATCAGGAAACAGTTCAGTTAATGCGCGTGGTTCAAAAACGGCGCCAGAAAGAATATGAGCACCAACTTCCGAACCCTTTTCAACTACACACACCATCAGTTCTTGTTCTTTTTCTTGTGCTAACTTCATAAGCTGACAAGCAGTTGAAAGGCCTGCAGGACCGGCACCAACAATTACAACGTCAAATTCCATTGATTCTCGTTCCATAATTTCTCCCCTCATTCAATTATTTTTGAAATATTCAAACACATGTTTGATTTTCAAACACCTGTTTGATAATATCAAACATTATAGATATTTTCGTGTTAAATACTATCCTGTATTACATTATTTACTGATAATATTTATTTAAAGCACAATTTAAGTAACGTTATCAACAGAAGACGTTGACGTAAACGTAATCTACAAGTAGTCTTTCAACCCATAATTATAGCGTTAAGTTGAATTACTTTAGTTTAACCAACATTACATGCGACAAGCATAATCAGAGGCAACGATGAAAGTATTAGTACCCATCAAACGCGTTATTGACTATAACGTAAAAGTACGTGTGAAAGCAGATAATTCCAATGTCGATCTTGCCAATGTAAAAATGGCAATCAATCCGTTCTGTGAAATCGCAGTTGAAGAAGCAGTTCGATTAAAAGAAGCAGGCACCGCAACTGAAGTTATCGCGGTATCTATTGGTAATAAGTCTTGCCAAGAACAATTACGTACAGCACTTGCTCTAGGCGCTGATCGTGCTATTCAAATTGATACTGACGAAAACTTAGATTCAATTAACGTTGCCAAGCTTTTACAGAAAATAGTTGAAGAAGAGCAACCACAATTGGTGATTCTTGGTAAACAAGCGATTGATAGTGACAACAACCAAACGGGTCAAATGTTAGCTGCCCTTACTGGCATGCCACAAGGTACATTTGCTTCCGCTGTAGTTATTGACGGCGACAAAGTTAGCGTAACACGTGAAGTTGATAGTGGTTTGCAAACTATCGCCTTAACGTTGCCAGCAATTGTAACAACTGACTTACGTTTGAATGAACCTCGTTATGCTTCACTACCCAATATTATGAAAGCAAAGCGTAAGCCATTAGATGTAAAATCTGCAGCTGATTTTGGTATTGATTTAACAGCACGTACCAACTTAATCAAGGTAACACCGCCAGCAGTACGTAAAGCCGGTATTATTGTTGAAAGCATTGATGAATTAGTAGAAAAATTAAAAAATGAAGCGAAGGTGATCTCATGAGCATTTTAGTATTTGCAGAACACGATAATAGCGAATTAAAAGCCGATACACTAAAAACAGTTGCCGCAGCACAAGCCATTGGTGGCGACATTCATCTTTTAGTTGCTGGTTATAACTGTCAAGCAGTTGCTGAAGCAGCAAGCAAAGTTAATGGTGTTGCTAAAGTATTAGTGGCCGACAACGCTGCATATGAGCACCAACTAGCTGAAAATGTTTCACTTTTAGTTACTGAACTTGCCGCAGATTATAGCCATATACTAGCGACAGCATTAACAACGGGCAAAAACTTTATGCCACGTGTTGCTGCCTTATTAGATGTTGCGCAAATTTCAGACATTATTGCAGTTGAAAGTAGCGACACATTTGTTCGTCCTATTTATGCTGGTAATGCGATTGCAACGGTACAAAGTTTAGATAGCAAAAAAGTTATCACTGTACGTTCAACAGGTTTTGACGCGGTAGCAACCGATGGTAATGCTGAAATTGTTGCTCTAGACAAAGTTACTGATGCGGGCAACTCAAGCCACGTAAGTGATGAGCTTTCTGTTTCAGAGAGACCTGATCTAGGTGCAGCAAGTATCGTTATTTCTGGTGGTAGAGGCATGCAAAACGGCGAAAACTTCAAACTACTTGAAGGTATTGCCGATAAGTTAGGCGCAGCTATTGGTGCTTCACGTGCAGCAGTTGATGCAGGCTTTGTACCAAACGACATGCAAGTAGGTCAAA
The DNA here is from genome assembly GCF_003061515.1 of Colwellia sp. Arc7-D. NCBI lineage: Bacteria > Pseudomonadati > Pseudomonadota > Gammaproteobacteria > Alteromonadales > Colwelliaceae > Colwellia > Colwellia sp. Arc7-D. Next base: position 1,181,591 of record NZ_CP028924.1, on the reverse strand, counting down.
CTGGTAAAATTGTTGCTCCTGACTTGTATATTGCGGTAGGTATTTCAGGTGCTATTCAACATTTAGCGGGCATGAAAGACTCTAAAGTTATTGTTGCTATTAACAAAGATGCTGAAGCGCCAATTTTCCAAGTAGCTGACTATGGTTTAGTAGCCGATCTATTTGACGCCTTACCTGAATTAGAAAGTAAACTTTAAGTTAACTTTTTAAGACCCAGTAATGGCTGCCTCGCAATGGCTTAATTTGTACAAATATGTAAATTAAAGCTGAACAGGTATATAATAAAAACCACTCTAGTAGTGGTTTTATTTTATCTAAATTATAGAAATAACTATGACAAAAACATTTAACAGCCTCAGTGATTTAGCCAGTGCTTTTGGCAAAAGCATCGATGATAAAGCTCATCAAGAAGTTAGCCATGATGAAAACTTAGTATACTCAACAGCAGACGGCAGAATAAGCCAAAGCAAAAGTGTCGCTGTTACGCCTTCTGACGGTTTTGCAAAAGTTCGCAGAGAAACTAAAGGGAGAAAAGGTAAAGGTGTTATCACTATTAGCGGTTTGGGTTTAGACAATAAAGCTTTAAAAGCTCTCGCAACAAAACTTAAAAAAACCTGTGGCACTGGCGGCAGTGTTGTTGGTGAAGTTATTGAAGTTCAAGGTGATAAGCGCGAAGAAATAAAAGCAGTATTAGAAAAAAATGGTTTTAAAGTTAAATTCATCGGTGGCTAGGTGCACTATTTTCAATAAAAAATATAAGTAATTTTATGAACCCAAACGAATTATCTTTACTAGTTGTTGAGCCTTCTGATTTACAAAGAAAAATCATAATAAAAGAGCTAAAACAACAAGGCATTACTCAAGTTGCAGAAGCAAAAAATATAACAGAGGCTTATGAGAGTGCTAAAAAGCACCCACGTGATTTGATTACCAGTGCCATGTATTTTGATGACGGTGATGCGATTGAACTACTGCACAAGATTCGCAATAATCCTGCTATTGCTGACACTCCCTTTATGCTAGTAACCAGTGAGCATCGACGCGAACACCTAGAAGAATTCAAACAATCAGGGGTTATTGCTTTATTACCTAAGCCTTTTACCTCAAACCATTTAGCAACAGCACTAAGTACAACTATTGATTTATTGTCAACCGATGAGTTAGAACTTGAGTATTTTGATGTTCATCAGGTGCGTGTTTTACTGGTTGATGATAGTCGTTTGGCAAGAAACCATATTAAACGTGTACTGAACAATTTAGGCCTATTAAAAATAACTGAAGCGGTTGATGGTAGCGAAGCAATTAATCTATTAAAAGATAATATGTTTGATCTTGTTGTTACTGATTACAATATGCCTGAAATTAATGGTAAGGAACTAACCCGCTATATTCGCAGTGAAAGCGGACAGTCGCATATACCGATATTAATGGTGACCAGTGAGAGTAATGATACTCACCTTGCAAATATTCTAACTGAAGGCGTAACGGCAATGTGTGACAAGCCTTTTGAGCCTGAAAACGTTAAAAAAATACTGTATAAAATATTAGAAGAGTAGATAGTTTTATCTTAAAAACACTAGTGATTCTAACAAAGTAATGGCATCAACCTTTGATGCCAAACTGCCGTAATTTCATCGCAATTTTGTTATGAGACACTTTTAATCGTTCAGCTAGTTTTCGCGTTGTTGGGTAATATGGATACAAGCTGGTAAGTAATTGCTTTTCGAAGCTAGCCTGAGCACTCGCCCAGTCTTCTCCTTCAACTTCATGATTTAAATCTGCAGGGTCAGCAGAAGCTTTTTGTTTAAATTGCGCCAACGCCACATGTATATCGTGCGAAGAAATATCACCAAGTTCATTTAAAGCTACCGCCCTAAACAGCACGTTTTGTAGTTCTCTAATATTTCCAGGCCATTGATAAGCCGATAGAATTTTCATTGCACTTTCATCTATTTTTGTATGTTTTAAATTCATTTGTGTTGCAGCAAGCACTACAAAATGACGAGAAATTAGAGCAATGTCTTCAACTCGCTCACGTAAAGCGGGTGAATGTAAATTCAATACATTTAATCGATAAAATAAATCTTCTCGAAATTTATGTTTACTGATCATGGCTAATAAGTCCTGATGGGTTGCACTTACTACTCTTATATTTGCATGTAACTCTTTATTCCCACCAAGGCGCCTGAAGGTAAAGTCCTGTAAAAATCTTAATAATTTAGATTGTAAATATGGCGACATTTCAGCCACTTCATCTAAAAATAGCGTTCCACCTTCTGCCAATTCAAGTAAGCCAGGTTTTCCACCTTTTTGAGCTCCTGTAAATGCACCATTTGCATAACCAAATAATTCACTTTCAAGTAAGTGTTCAGGTAATGCAGCACAGTTTATAGCTAAAAAAGGTGCTTGTCGGCGATTGCTTGCATTATGTAAAGCCCTTGCGACAAGCTCTTTACCCGTACCTGTTTCGCCATTAATTAGCACAGGTAAGTCTAGTTCAGCAAAACGTGCTGTTTGTTCTTTTAATAATTGAATACTTGCAGATTGACCAATAATATTATCTATGCCCTGCGCATCTCGCGTTTGCATATTAGAAATTTGTCGACCTAAACTCGTTACCGACTTTAAAGAAATAACCGCACCTGAGCTGTTTTCTTGTTCACTTATCGGGCTTATTTCAGCTAAATAACTTTGCCCTGCAATATCAACATTTTGTGAACTCACTTTATCTAATAATGGCAACACTATGTCTATATCTAACAGACTATTTACGCTAGCCCCTTTAAGTTGCTCACCTTGCAGCGGTGATAGACCATTATGGCGTTGATGACTGACTAAAAGTTTTTCACTTGCTCTATTTAAAGCCATTACTCGCGCATTTTCATCAATATCTATAATAGCATCAGGCAAACGGTTAACTAATGCTCTTAAGTGTCGCTCACGGCTTTCTAAAGGCAATAAATCTATTTGCCGGCAATGAATAATTCCTACCACACTCAAAAGTGCACGCTTTACTTCATCGAAACTCACTTCATCTTTGCTTAAATGCACAAATATAAATTGTGAGCTGACTTCCATTGCTTGAATGTCTAACGTTAAACGGGTAAATGTCGCTAAAATTTCTTGGCTTATACCCATTCTGTCTTCAGATTTTATTTCTATTCGCACAAGCGTCCTTAGATAGCAGCTTTAAAAATTTAAGTACCAAAACTGTAATACAAATATTACATTGTAATAAAAAAATTACAACCAAGAAATATGTGGTAAAACCATAGTGTGCAGTGCTCAACAATAGATTTTTATAATATCGAGGTAATAAGAAAACAAACCTGTAATAAATATATTACAAACTTAAAAAACTAATCATCACAAATCCCTTTAAACCCTTGATAACTGAGTTATTAAATAAGTGGCAGCATAATTGCAGAGATTAAATATAAAAGTAACGATCTTACGCTAGCAACAATTTTAATTCTCCGGTAAATAAGGTATCTCATGTCAGAAAGTAAAAATATTGAAACTCAAGCAATTCATTCAGGCCGCATTAATGACGAGCAATTTGGCTCATTGGCTACACCTCTTTACCAAACGTCGACCTTTATTTTCGAAAACGCGCAACAAGGCGCAGATAGGTTTGCCGGTGAAGCTGAGGGTTATATTTATAGCCGTTTAGGTAATCCAACAACTCGTCAATTAGAGATGCGAGTAGCGGCAATGGAAGGCATGGAAGACGCTGCTGCAACTGCCACGGGTATGGGCGCAGTTTCAGGGGCTTTACTGGCAAATTTATCTTGCGGCGATCATTTGATTTCCTCTAAAGCTGTTTATGGTTGCTCATTTGCATTGATGAACCATCAGCTAACTCGATGGGGAATTGAAGTAACTTTTGTTGATATGGCAAACCCTGCAGAAATTGAAGCAGCGATTAAACCAAACACCAAGGTGATGTTTTTAGAAACCCCAGTAAATCCAAACTTAGCGGTATATGACTTAGCTGTTATAGGAAAAATTGCCAAACAGCACAATATTATTTCTGTGGTCGATAACACCTTTCTAACGCCAGTATTACAACAACCAAGAAAGTATGGGATCGATATTGTTGTACACAGTGCAACAAAGTATTTGAATGGGCATGGTGATGTTGTTGCTGGCATTATTTGTGGCACTACTGAAATGATCATGAATATAAAAATGACAGTGCTAAAAGATATTGGAGCAACAATGAGTCCGCACGATGCTTGGTTAATCATGCGCGGTTTAAAAACATTGCCAATTCGCATGGAGCGCCATTGTAGTAATGCTGAAAAAATCGCTGAATTTTTAGAAGCTCATGGAAGCGTCAGCCAAGTTTACTACCCTGGATTAAAAAGTCACCCTGGACATAAATTTATTGGCTCGCAAATGAAAGCGGCTGGTGGTGTGATCGCCTTCGAAATAAAGAGTGACTTAGCGGGCGGTGGCGATTTTATTAATCGTATGCAGCTATTTTCAATCGCGGTCAGCTTAGGCGATGCAGAGTCACTGATTCAACATCCTGCATCGATGACACATTCACCTTATACCCAAGAAGAGCGTTTAGCTGCGGGTATCAGTGATAGTTTAATTAGAATATCTGTTGGACTTGAAAATGTTGACGATTTAATGGCTGACTTAAGTCAATCGCTTGCCTTAGTTAAGCAATCAACCCCAATTAAAAGCGTTGCCTAAACAATAAGCACAGCGCTATTTTAATGGTTTAATACCTAACTATCAGTGGATAATATCGCTGATAGTTTAGGTAATATACGGTTTTTAATTGCAGTAAGCTCGTCATCAGAATATGGCGTTAGTGCTTGCTGTCCCCATATTGGTTTCGGCCAACAGGCATCACTTTTAAAGCGAACGATATGATGTAAATGCAATTGTGGTACTACATTCCCTAACGCTGCCACATTCATTTTATCACCATTAAATTCTTGCATTAACACTTCACTTAGCATACTTGATTCATTTAATAACTGTTGCTGCTGCTGCCAGTCAAGTTGATAAATATCTTGAATGTCTTCAACTTTTGGAACCAAAATAAACCAAGGGTAAGCACTGTCATTACATAATAATAAGCGCGAAAGTGGAAAGTCAGTAATAACAAAACAGTCATTAGCTAATTGTGGATGTAATTGAAATTGCTCACTCATATTGCTACCTTTATCCTTAAAAATTATTTAACTTTTAGCTTATAAAACCTTTAATACTTTAACAACTTCATCCATGAAGAGAATTAACGTTTATTACGGCGACCTCGGCCACGCGCTATTTTTTTAGCTTCTCTTGCTGCTATTTTATCTTCTTCAACTTTGTCAAAATGTATCACTTCTGCCATCACCATTTCTGGTGTTTCAAAAGAAATTGCACCTAAGGTTTTATCACGAATTTCATTAATCAGAATTTCAGATGCTTTATGAAAATCAATATGCCCACCACTTTTAACGCAACCTCTGCGCTTGCCAATAGCTTCAATTAACTCGACTTCTTGCGTCGGAAGATCTTCAATTTTATAGCGTTCTTTTAAACGTTCAGGGTAAGCGGCTAGCAAATATTCTGCAGCAAAGCAGGCAATTTCTTCATGATCAAATGCGGTATCTTTTACGGCACTCGTAATTGCTAAACGGTAGCCACTATTTTCATTAACTATTTTAGGCCAGAGCATGCCAGGAGTATCATATAAATATAAACCATCATCTAAGCGAATTCTTTGCTGACCTTTGGTTACTGCAGGTTCATTACCCACTTTTGCTTTCGCTTTTCCAACCAGTGTATTTAGTAGGGTAGACTTACCCACATTAGGAATACCCATGATAACAGCATTTATTTGCTTACCCGCTTCATCTTTACTCGCCGCTAGCTTTCGAATTAAAGCAGGAAGAGTCTTAGCAACAGAAGGCGACTCTGTAGTTAATGCAATAGCTTTCACGTTATGTTGAGATTCTAAATAATCAAGCCATAGCTGTGTAATTTTAGGATCAGCTAAGTCTGATTTATTTAAGATTTTAATTAACGGTTTATCGCCACGAATTTCAGTGATCATAGGGTTTTCGCTACTGAAAGGTAAACGTGCATCACAAACTTCAATCACTACATCAATTTGCGGTAATATCTCTTTAATCTCTCTTTGGGCTTTATGCATATGCCCCGGGAACCAATTAATCGCCATAATAAATCTTTAGTAAAATAAAACTGATTTTAACACTGATAATAATGAAAAGCTGTTGAAAGTCACTATTGTTTTTAGCATGAGCTTCCTTTCACTTGATAGCCAATAGATATGCGAATGCCAATCAGCGCTTGATTGGTCGTATTATGAATAAACAGTGTCACTATGAAGCGGTACCCATTAGGCGAGTAACGTAGCAGGAATTCACTGATTAACATTAACGATAATAAATGATCCCTAGTTTACCTGTGAATTTACAACTTCTGATTTAACCATAAAAAAAAGCGCTCTATGAGCGCTTTTTCAGTGGAGTGAATACAAGTCATATCAAATCAAAATACTCTACAAGATATTTTGATTTAGCATAGTACTAAGTTAAGCTGTTTTTTTCGCTTTAGGCTTTGCTTTCGCCTTAGCTTTTACTACTTTTTTCTTAGCCAGCTCTTCAACCCACTTGCCCTCAACATACTTTGCATTCCAACCTGTCGCTTTACCTTCAACCTCTGTCATCACATATTGTGATTTGGTTTTACGGCTATAACGTACTACAGCTAAATTTCCATCTGGATCTTGTGATGGTGCGTCTGCAAGGTAATAGAACTTTTCTGAAATTCTATCGCGAAAACGCGCTAACTCAACCACTTTAGGTGCACGTGTTTCACGTGATCTTGGGAAAGTGTTAGCCGCAAGAAAAATACCGGCAGCGCCATCGCGTAAAACAAAATGTGCTTCAGACTTTTCACATTCTAGTTCAGGCAATTGTACTGGATCTTCTTTTGGCGGCGCAGCTTCACCGTTAGCTAAGAGCTTACGAGTATTTTTACATTCGCTGTTGGTACAATCAAAATACTTACCGAAACGGCCAGATTTAAGCTCCATTTCTGATTCACAACGGTCACATTCTAAAATAGGTCCATCGTAACCTTTAAGTTTAAACTCGCCCTTTTCAACTTCTATCCCGTCACATACCGGGTTATTACCACAAACATGTAATTTACGAGTTTCGTCGATTAAATAGCTGTCCATCGCTGTGCCACATTTTTTACAACGATGCATAGCACGTAAAGCTTCAGTTTCTTGGTCTTCAGCTAAAACGCTAACAGCCTCTTCACCAGGCGTAAGGTTCATCGTTTTAGTACAACGTTCCTTTGGTGGTAAAGCATAACCAGAACAACCCAAGAAAACACCCGTTTGTGCGGTACGAATACCCATTTTACGGCCACAAGTTGGGCAATCAATATCGGTTAATACCGGCTCGTTATTGCGCATGCCGCCTTCTTCGGTCGGCATATCGGCTTGGCCAAGTTGCTTGGTAAAGTTTTTATAAAAACCATTAAGCACGTCTTTCCAATCCGCTTTACCCAGAGCTACTTCATCAAGATCTTGTTCCATGTTTGCAGTAAAATCGTAGCTCATTAAGTTTTTGAAACTTTCAGATAAGCTATCGGTAACAATTTCACCCATTTTTTCAGCGTAAAAACGTTTCGACTCTAAGCGCACATAACCACGATCTTGAATGGTTGAAATAATAGAGGCATAAGTTGATGGACGGCCAATTGAACGCTTCTCTAACTCTTTAACTAACGATGCTTCACCAAAACGTGCTGGTGGTTTAGTAAAGTGCTGTGTAGGGTTCAATTCTTTCAGTGTTAATACTTCACCTACAGATAAATCGGGTAAGTGTTTATCATCACCTTTTGATAATTGTGGATGAACACGAGTCCAACCATCAAATTGCATTACTCGACCTTTGGCTTTTAAATCAAAACCAGAAGCACCAACGGTAATCGTACTTACCGTGTAGCGTGCCGCTGTCATTTGACAGGCAACAAACTGACGCCAAATAAGGTCGTACAGCTTCTTAGCATCGGCTTCAATACCTTCCATAAACGCAGATTCAACTTTTACGTTCGATGGGCGAATAGCCTCATGAGCCTCTTGAGCATTGCCTTTACTGCTATAAATTTTTGCTTTTTCTGGTAGATAATTATCACCAAAATTGTCACTAATATAACCACGACACATTTCAACTGCGTCTTGACTCAAATTGGTCGAGTCGGTACGCATATAAGTAATATGACCCGCTTCATATAAACGTTGAGCTAAGCCCATAGTACGTTTAACACCAAAGCCTAATTTAGTACTAGCAGCTTGCTGCAAAGTAGAGGTAATAAAAGGTGCTGACGGTGTACTTTTTGACGGTTTGTCATCACGTTTATTAACGGTATATGCAGAACTTTTTAATGTTGCTAACGCTTTATTAGTGTCGGCTTCATTCGTTGGCTTAAAAGCTTTACCATTTTCGTGGGTAACATCTAATGGAAAATCTAAGCCTGAAGCTGTTTTCGTATCAGCACTAATTTCCCAAAACTCTTTCGGGTCAAAAGCTTTAATCTCACGTTCTTTTTCAACAACTAACTTTACCGCAACAGACTGAACACGGCCTGCAGATAGGCCACGAGCAACTTTTTTCCATAATAACGGGCTTACCATAAAGCCAACCACGCGATCGAGGAAACGTCTTGCTTGTTGTGCATTTACCCCTGGCATACTTAATTCACCAGGTGTAGCAAATGCTTGTTGAATCGCATTTTCGGTTATTTCGTTAAAAACAACGCGTTTATATTTATCGTCGTCACCGCCAATAATTTCTTTTAAATGCCAGGCAATCGCTTCTCCCTCGCGATCCAAATCGGTTGCGAGATAAACAGTGTCAGCGGTACTGGCAAGTTTAATTAATTCAGCAACAACTTTTTCTTTGCCTGCAAGTATTTGATAGTTTGCTTCCCAGTCATTCTCAGGATCAATACCCATTCGATTTACTAGTGCTTGCTTATCACGTTTAGCTTTATACTTTGCTTTCGCTGCAGGTGCCATTTTACGCACTTCAGCAGGAGATTTAGCGGCAACTTTTTTACCGGTACTGCTATGAGGTAGATCACGAACGTGACCTACACTCGATTTAACAATAAAATCTTTACCAAGGTACTTGTTAATTGTTTTCGCTTTGGCTGGCGATTCCACAATTACCAGAGATTTTGCCATAATATTTTATATTCCTACTAAGCTGACATTGTCAGTTGCGTCAAAGTTATTTGCACTGAGTAACTTAATATTGCGCGAGCAAAATATTAAGAAAATTTGCAATCATGAATAAAACTGAGACGAAAAATTAAATTTGATACTGAAATTACTATTAGATATATCTGTAAATTAGCGAGCTGACAAGCAAAAAATTTTTATATATATGCCTTTTTACAACTTTTAGCTATAATGATGCGAATTTTTCGGCGCCATCATAATAGACTTTTTAGCAAAATTTAAGAGCTGAAAGACAAATAACTTTAGTTTTTCATCTGTAATAACAATTTTTTACAATCACTTCAGGTAGATTGCGTTCATTTAAGTGAATTTCAATGCCTATTAATAGGAAGAGAATATACATGACGACTTCATGGTCAACCTTTAAAAATAAAATTAACCAATGTTTATGCCCACCAGGTAACGGGGTTTTTACCGTTAACACTGCCAAAGAGCGTAAGGAACGTTTACATAACGCCTTATTTGGCCAATCAACTAATATTGAAGCTCTATGGCAGCAAAGTGTAGAAAAGCTGCCAGAATCGTCTAATGCGGTGATCTTAGGCATAGCTTCGGATTGTGGTGGTGGTATTTTACGTGGCGCAAACTGGGGACCTTTGTTTGTTCGCTCTACTTTATTAGAGCAGTACCCTGATCTAAATGCTTACGATTTAGGTGATGTCCGTGTTATTCCACATTTATTACACGATAAATATCTTAATGAAGCCACTATTGCCAATTGTCGTAAAGCACTTTATCAAGACGAAAATAGTGTATTTCCCGTTAGTCCATTAACCATCACAGAAGATGTATTACATGACTTTTATGCTGTGTTTCCGAAAAAAGGTATTTTTGGCATTGGCGGTGATCACTCGGTAAGTTACCCATTAACGAAAGCCTATTTGCAAGCTAAAAAGAAACAAGGTATTCGTGCGGCAATTGTTCACTTTGACGCACATACTGACTTGTTAGTAGAACGTTTAGGTATCGATTTATGCTTTGGCTCGTGGTGTACTCATATATTAGATGACTTAACTGATCGCCGTGACTTAATTCAAGTTGGTATTCGTTCAAGTGGCAAACCTAAAACACATTGGGAAAGCACTTTTGGCGTTAAGCAACATTGGGCTCACGAAGTAAAAGAGCAAGGCGTTGAAGCAATTATTGCAAAAATCATCAAACAATTAAAAGATGATAAAGTCGATGAAGTTTATGTTAGTTTTGATATTGACGCGCTAGATGAAACCTATGCTTCTGCAACAGGTACTCCAGAGCCTGATGGTTTATCGCCAAACGAGTCAATGCAAATATTACGTGCGGTAGCCGCTCAATGTCCTATTACCGGCGCCGATATGATGGAGATTGCCCCATTTACCGATAGCACAGGTTTAGGTGAAGTTAGTCGTGATAGAACATTAGCAGCAGGAGCTGAAATATCGGCTTTCTTGATTGAAGAAATAAATAAGTAAACCACGGAAATAAATATAATTTGTTTTAGTTCGCATTTTTATATTTATCAGTATCATAAAAAAACCGCTATAAAGCGGTTTTTTTTGTGACTATTGATTATTGAGATTATTCAATAACAATATTAATACCGCTAAATACGGTTGTTAGGCCACCTGGGGTAGTCACTTCAATTTGAAGTGGTCCAGATGTTGGTTCAGCTTCACCTTTAACAGCAACACTGAATGCGCTACCACCATTACTGGCATCACTTGGCCATGTATAGCTTGAACCACCAAGAACAGCTCCGACTCCAGGAACAAATGTCACAGTAGTACCCGCTGGCATAGGTTGGTTGTGCAAGTCAGCAATAACTATACTTACTGTACCTGTACTCTCACCTGCAATATATAGTGAAGTGTCGTTTGAATCAAAGTTTGGATCAGAGCTAAGAATGGCATCATTGGTAGCTGTCACAGTGATAAACGGGGAACTACCTGACATTACTATAACCGCCGACCCACGCACATTGGTTGATACTTTTTCTGATTTTTTAGTTGGATCAGGTTCATCATCAGGGTTAGCACAATATTGATTTGTGGTTTCTGTTCCAGGGTTTGTTAAATCATTTAAACCACATAAAATACCATTATATACACCATCCTCAACATCGAAGGCGCCATTGACGTTAAAGTCTGCAAACTCTTCTAATTCGCCACCTAATTCACCACTAGATTCTGCGGGGTTGTATACACCATCCTCATTATGATCGACAAAAGCTTCTTTTAAGTCATAAAGTCTGTCGCCAACATCTAAACCTTGGAATAACGTGTATTCACTTTCATCAAAGCGACCATTACCATTTTTATCAGGAAAAGATTCTTCACCTATAGCTGTTGCTAAAATAGTTGCACGTCCACCATATTCTTGGCCTAAATAATTTTTGCCATTAGCAAGCGGAGGTCTAGCACAGAATACTGTTGGATCAGCATCATTAGCAACTGAACAGAAACTATTGGTTAGCCTTTGGCCAGCAGGTCTTGGGTTTTGACTACGCCAATTAACACTACAACGACCATTATCAGTTAAACATGATGATTCTATCGAGCCGCCTTCAGTAGTAAAAAATATTGCAGTATCATCAGGCACTGGATTGTTAAATGCGTCAGCCATATAGACTATAACAGGAACTTCAACACCATCTACACTCCACGCTTCTGGGTTTGCAATACTTCTAGATAAACTAAAGCTGTCTTGATCAGGTATACCTGTTGAGATGACTAATTGACTCGATTGGGTAAACACAACTGAGCCATCTAATGTCTCTGTTGAAGCTGTAACACGAACTGTAGCGCCAACACTACCAGAGTTAACAACTGTTTGTACGATGCCTTGCGCATTAGAGGTAGCAACAGTTTGGCTTAAATTAATACCACCAACACTCGTATTTAAAGCAAAGTTAACAGCTCTATTATTGTATGGGTTCCCGTCAGTATCTTTAACTTTAAAGATTACCGTTGAGCTTTCTGAACCACTAACAATACCAGCGCCAATAATACCAATATTTTCTGGTGTAGCTGATACAAACTCAATACTGCCGATATCTGCCGCTAATACACTGATTGTTGCATTGGCTGATAAGTTAATACCACCGGCATTTGCCGTTACATTGATTGGGTCATTACCGACACAACCTTGAGCTAAATAAGTACTCGTTGCCACACCATTAGAAGTGGTGATAGGGCTACTTAAAGAAGCTGTAGATTGAGCGACACAACCTGATGAAAAATTAACTTCCACAGGCTCGGTAAATAAATTACCTTGATCATCAATTATTGATACTGAAAGTACGCTTGTACCACCCGCTGAAATTTCAGCTAAACTAACCTCTGCAACACCTTCGACAAATGGTGTACCGCTGCCCATTGAAACAGTTGAAGAGCCTACAACAAATAATACTTGCCCTGTTTCTCCACTGGCAATAGAGGCAATAATTGTTCCTGCGCCTAAACTATCTCCAGCAAAAACATCCACAGTGGCCTGTCCGCTACTATTCGTTAACGCAGAAGCAATTGGTATGTCACCAACCGTTGTAGTAAAACTAACAATAACAGGAGCACTAATACCATTAATAGTTGCAATGGCTTTACCCGGTTTTGAAGAAGTTACAGTGTCGGTAGGGTCGCCGTCTAAATTAACTAAGGTGACTGTAATATTTATGTCACCCACAACATTTATATCATCACCTTGAGTGGTAAAGCCTATAGGCGTTGTAGAGCTTTCACCAGAAGAGATAGAGGCCGAAATTTCACTTGCCCCACGAACGCTTCCTGCGGTCAGCGTAATTGTAGCAACACCACTATCATTCGTTAGCGCCGTACCTGATATAGGTGAAAATGAGCCCAATCCAGTTGCAAATGTAACCGAGCGTCCTACAACTGGAGCTGTTCCCTGTATAACGGTTGCTGTAACCGTAACGGGTGCAGCACCTGTAACCGTTGTGTCTGAAATAGCTAAGGAAATTGTTATAGCGTCTGGTGTACTACCATCGCTGCCACCGGTAGTCTCTTCAAACCCACCACTACTACCACCACAACCAACTAAGGTTGCAAACAGTAAAATTAAACTAAAGCGTTGAAGTAGCGCCATAAAAAGCATCTCCCTGGTAATTATTTTTATCAACTCATTCCATCTTAACCGAATTTTTATAAAAAGGTCAGTGATTAACTGAAAAAACATAATTTATTAATATCTGATGTTATTTTTAGAGGGAAAACAACCATATTGGACAACTCAATTTATTGCGACTTATGCCAGTATGTTGACCTTATTGCTTATCAGCTACATTGAAATTTAGCACGTTAATTTCGCTGAACTATTTTTAAGCAATTAAATTACAAAGTGACCTAAAACTAGAATTATCGCCTTAAATCAATACTGGAGAGACTTTAATCATTTGATTTCTTTACCTAGCAACAACATAATAAGGAATCGCACAATAAAATTAAAATAATATGACTAAAAAAAAGCAAGCAAGTTTAACCACTAGAATTGTAACCGGTATGGTTGCAGGTATTCTCGTTGGCACTCTTTTACAATGGTTAATGCCCGACGGTTCAGATTTAGTTATTCCTTTATACCTCTTCGACTTTTCAATACGCGGCTTTTTTGTAGACGGTGTTTTTGAAGTCATCGGACAAATATTTATCGCTAGCTTACAAATGCTGGTAGTCCCCTTAGTTTTTGTATCTTTAATTTGTGGCACATGTTCACTAAAAGACACCACTAAATTGGGTAGAATTGGTGGTAAAGCCATTGGCATGTACTTATTAACAACCGCTATTGCGATCAGTTTTGCCATGAGCTTAGCCTTGCTTGTTAGCCCTGGTGAAGGGGTTAATATGGTAGCCGGTACTACCTTTGCTAGCCGTGAAGCGCCTTCGCTAGCACAAGTTCTTATTCAAATGTTCCCGAGTAATCCATTTGCTGCTTTTGCACAGGGTAATATGCTGCAAGTGATAATTTTTGCCTTATTATTTGGTATCGCTATAGCACTGTCGGGTAAAGCTGGCGATCGCATTGCTGCCATGTTCGAAGATATGAGTGTTGTTGTTATGCGTCTGGTGACTATCTTGATGAACATTGCACCTTATGGTGTATTTTGTTTACTGGCCGGTTTGTTTACCGATGTATCACTCAGTACTTTTGGTAATTTAATCGAGTATTTCTTGGTAGTTGTGTGTGCGTTATTACTACATGCTTTTATTACTTACCCGGTTTTACTCAAATTGCTTACGGGCCTAAATCCACTAATTTTCTTAAAGAAAATGCGCGACACCGCCATTTTTGCTTTTTCAACCTCAAGTAGTAATGCAACGCTGCCTATTACATTAGAAACAACCACTAAGAAAATGGGTGTTAAAAACTCTATAGCGTCATTTACAGTGCCATTAGGCGCAACAATTAATATGGATGGCACGGCTATAATGCAAGGGGTTGCAACCGTATTTATCGCGCAAGTATTTAGTCAAGACTTAACACTTTCTGATTACTTAATGGTGATATTAACGGCAACACTCGCATCAATTGGTACTGCAGGCGTACCGGGTGTTGGTTTAATTATGCTCGCCATGGTACTTGAGCAAGTAGGCTTGCCTGTTGAAGGTATTGCCTTAATTATAGGTGTAGATCGCTTACTAGATATGACACGCACCGCGGTTAATGTCACCGGAGATAGTATGGTAACGGTTATTGTTGGTAAGTCTGAAGATCAATTTGATGAAGACGTATTTAACGACCCTGATGCAGGTAAAAACATTGAAGAAATAGATTTTCATCACTTAGATAAAAGCTAACTTTAATAGTCACCTTTGATTGTTTAAAAAAAATCAATACCATCAAAAAAGGCGCTAATTAGCGCCTTTTTTATGTTACTACTTTAGCTAACTTACCATCCCTGCTTTTAAATTTGCAGTGTTAGTAAGTTATCCCTGTTATGGTTTATCCAGTAATTAGCGGTTTAAAACTCTTTACAAGATCATCAATTGCTTTCATTTGTGCTAAATAAGGTTCAAGTTTATCCAATGGTAATGCACAAGGTCCATCACATTTCGCAGTTAATGGATCTGGGTGTGACTCAATAAATAAGCCTGCAATACCAATTGCCATGCCACTACGCGCTAACTGCGCTGCCTGAGCTCGTCGTCCGTCTGCAGAATCTTCTCTACCGCCAGGTTGCTGTAAAGCATGTGTTGCGTCAAAAATAACGGGCGCGTAATTCTTCATTTCGTCCATCGCTAGCATATCAACAACTAAATTGTTGTATCCAAAACAACTACCTCGTTCACAAAGAATAATATCTTCATTACCCGACTCAGCAAATTTCTTAATAATATGACGCATTTCGTGAGCAGCCAAAAACTGAGGTTTTTTCACATTAATAATTGCGCCCGTTTTAGCCATAGCTACAACTAGGTCAGTTTGACGCGCTAAAAATGCGGGTAATTGAATAATATCAGCTACTTCTGCAACAGGTGCGGCCTGATAAGATTCGTGTACATCAGTAATAATAGGGACATTGAAGGTTGATTTTATCTCTTGAAAAATCTTTAAGCCTTCATCTAAACCTGGTCCTCTGTAAGAACTAACTGATGAACGATTAGCTTTGTCAAACGAGGCCTTAAATACGTAAGGAATGTTGAGCTTTTGAGTTACTTCAACATAATGCTCGGCAATCGTCATCGCTAAATCGCGTGATTCAAGTACATTCATGCCACCAAATAATACAAAAGGTTTATCGTTTGCGATATCAATATCGCCAAGTGAAATTAATTGCTTTGTCATAATATTTCCAAAAATATTTTATAGGTTAGTCGCTATTAGCTACCAACAATTCTTAACAATTGGCCACATAACCATGCCATATAAGTACCTAGAGCATAACCAAAAACGGCAAGTAAAACCCCAACAGGTGCAAGTGAAGGATGAAATGCCGATGCTATTACTGGCGCTGAAGCTGCACCACCAATATTAGCTTTACTACCTACGGCTAGATAAAACACGGGAGCTTTAATAAACTTACCAACAGCGAACAACAGTATTACATGTACAGCCATCCAAATTAATCCGATGACCATATATTTAGGCGCTTCAACAATTTGCGTAATATCCATGTGCAAACCGATAGTGGCTACGAGAACATAGAGGAAACTACTGCCTATCTTCGAAGCTCCTACCGCTTCTAGCCTTCTGACTTTGGTAAATGAAAGCGTTAAGCCGATGCTTGTTACTAAAACAATAATCCAAAATAATTTACTGTGTAAACTAAATTTCTTTAGTTCAGGGTAGTTATTTTGAAAAAATGGTACTAAATAATCTGCCGCTAAATGTGCTAATCCGGCTGCGCCAAAACCCACAGCAAGTATAAGCATATAATCTTTTAGCTCAGGTTGTTTTGAATTCTGTCGCGTCTCAGCTTCAACTTTTTCAATCAAACGGTCAATACTCGAGGTATCTGCCCCATTTTTTGCATCGATACGTTTATGATTAGCCGCCATATATAGTAAAACGGCCATCCAAATATTCGCGACAACAATATCGACAGTAACCATGATGGTAAATATATTACCATCAGCGCCATAAATTTCTTTCATGGCAAGCATATTTGCGCCACCACCAATCCAGCTACCCGCTAATGCCGCCATGCCACGCCATACTGCATCAGGTCCTGTTACACCAATTAACTCAGGCCATACTGCCGAAACGATCAATAAAGCTAATGGCCCACCGATAATAACCCCAACAGTACCCGTTAAAAACATTATGACGGCTTTACTACCTAAACCTGCAATCGCTTTAATATCTATACTAAGCGTTAACAAGACTAAACAAGCTGGTAATAAAAAATACTTTGCGACTTCATCAACTTGGCTAACGTCGGCACTAACAATACCAAAAGTATTTAATAACGAGGGTAATAAGTAGCACATTAATAATGCTGGTACATATTTATAAAATGAACGACAAGCAGCATTACTGCTATTTGAAGTATAAAAAACAAAGCCTAATATTAGCGCTAAAATTCCGAGTACGGTGGCATCGTTTGTGATCAATGGCGCGTTTGCCAAGACTGTTTCTTGCATTACTTATCCTTTTAATTTACTGAATTTACTTTGTTATTATTTTTATATTTTATTGCTAACAGGTAAATTTTATTAGTGCAGTATCGTATCTGAAATTGAAATTTTATCTAGTTGCAGCTTTAATAATTGTGCAGCTGGATCTTTTGGGCACTGCTCAACAAAGTATTGATAGTCATCATAAGCCACTTTAAAACAATCAAGTTGGTGCAATAAAAAGCCACGGTCACGACGTTCAAAAGGGTCATTTGGATTCAGATCTAACAACATATCAACACATTTTAATGCCTTATCGTATGATTGTTCACGGATAAATGCGGCTTTAAGGCTGGAAATATGTTCTAACACCAAACTTTCTTGTTTCATTATATCTAACGTTACTTCAAATGGGTCGCCTGAAATTTCATTCATGCGAACATCGAGTTCATACCAATTTAAAGACTCACCAGTGACAGGGTCAAATATAATGGCATAATTATCATCACATATAATTCTCAACATGGCTTGCTCTGGAACAAAAACAATGTCGGCTTTACAGTCACAGCTATTGGCTACATAAGCGATAAGCACGGCTTTTAAAATAGGTGAAATTAGCTTATGCGTTAACGCCAACGACGTTTGATATGAAATGACAGGCCAATTTTGTTGCTGATTATCAATAAAGAGTTGATCAACAAACAAAGCATTAATTAATACTTCAGCCCGCTCAACAGGGTCTTTCACTTCATCAGTTTCAGCTTGGCAATAGGCTACTAGCTCATCCAATTCAGATTGAACCGTAGCTTTTTGACCAAAAATATACTCTTCTACTAACAGAAAAGTTTGTAATAATTCATTTTTCTCAGATTTAATTTCTGATAACAACAATTCGTTCATGCATTCTCTATTAATATTTAATGCTTAATTTAACGGCTATAAGCCAGCTAAAAATACGGTTTCCTTACTGATGGCGATGCGTACAATGAGCATTACCCAACCTATTGCGCCTAAAAACCCAATAATTTGCATAGTACGATTACGCGCCAACTTTAAGGTGTAGTAACCGGTAAAAATATAAGCAAATACGGCAAATATTTTTTCGGCTAACCATAATTGTTCCGCTGGGTTTATTGACAGTTTAATCGCTAAAGCAATACCAAGACCCAGCAGTAAGGTATCGATAATATGTGGGGCAATTTTCAGCCATTTCAATGATAGTTTGTTTGAATTTGCTAAGGTTAATGCAAATCGAAAAGTGAACAGTAAAATACTGATCACGGCAATAGTCATATGTAAATGTTTAAGCATAATGAACTCCATTTAGTTTATTGTTATTTTTTATTTTATACTGAGTAACAAGCGAAAGTAATGCGATCGTTGTTACTATAATCTTTTACTGTTTCAATTTCACAGTAAGCTAAGTCAGCTAATATTTTTTTTACCGCAAGACTTTGTTCAAAGCCGTGTTCAATATATAAAAAACCACCCGGTTTTAAATACTTCCTAGCATTGAACGCTATAATTTTGATGTCTGCTAAGCCATTATCTGCGGCAACTAAAGCTGTTTTTGGCTCATATCTAACATCCCCTTCATTTAGGTGATGATCACACGCGTCAATATATGGAGGGTTACTCACGATAATATCAAAACATTTATCAGAAGAAACGTTATTAAACCAATCACTTTGATAAATTTTAACGTGAGCCAAATCTAAATTTTTAGCATTGCGCTGAGCAAGTGCTACTGCATCGTGGCTAAAGTCTATTGCCTCAACTTTCCACTGAGGTTTTTCTGATGCTATCGCTAATGCAATTGCCCCAGTGCCAGTTCCTAAATCCAAACAATAAAGGTTTTCGTCTACATGTTTAGTCAATACCGATTCAACCAATACTTCGGTATCAGGACGAGGAATTAAGGTGGCTGGTGACACTTGCAATGGCAAAGACCAAAACTCGCGTAAGTTAACAATATAGGCGATAGGCTCGCCCGCAACTCTGCGCAGCATTAACTCAATAAAGTGTTTGGCTTGTATTTGAGATAATTTATATTCTGGCCAAGTTAATAAATAGCTACGTTCTTTACCAATAACAAAACAAATTAATATCTCAGTATCTAGCTTTGCACTATCAGACTGTGGCGACAAAAGTTGCTCACCGCGAGCAATTAATTTAACAAAGGTCATCGAAGATACAAGTTCAACCGATAACCCATGCGTTACTTCAGGTTCAATCACTAATGCTGCTCAGAAAGCTCTGCCAACAGATCAGCTTGGCTTTCTTGCATAATTGGCTCAAGTATCAAGTGTAAATTACCTTCCATAATTTCGTTTAAACGATAAAGTGTAAGGTTGATACGGTGATCACTCATACGCCCTTGTGGAAAGTTATAAGTACGAATTCGCTCAGAGCGATCGCCACTTGCCACTAAGTTACGACGAGAAGACTCTTCAGCACTGCGACGTTTTTCATCTTCTGCTTGTTGCAGACGTGCTTGAAGCACTGACATAGCTTGCGCACGGTTTTTATGCTGTGAGCGTTGGTCTTGACATTCAACCACAACGCCACTTGGAATATGGGTAATACGAATAGCTGAATCAGTTTTGTTAACGTGTTGTCCACCCGCTCCTGAAGCGCGGAAAGTATCAACTTTCAAATCTGCTTTATTGATTTCAATCGCTTGCGACTCTGGAATTTCAGGCATAACAACCACAGTACACGCCGAAGTATGTACACGACCTTGTGATTCTGTTTCAGGTACACGTTGCACACGATGACCGCCTGATTCATATTTCATTTGGCCATATACGCCAACACCGTTAACTTTAACGACAATTTCTTTAAAGCCGCCTTGCTCACTTATGTTGGAGTTCATTAATTCGATTTTCCAACCTTGCTTTTCAGCGTAGCGGCTGTACATACGGAATAAGTCACCTGCGAAAATAGCGGCTTCATCACCACCTGCGCCAGCGCGAATTTCAACAAAGCAATTATTATCATCTTTAGGGTCACGAGGTAATAACAAAACTTGCAGTTCGCCAGTCATTTCTTCTACTGCTTTCTTAGCCGCTTTAAACTCTTCTTGCGCCATTTCACGCATGTCAGGGTCTTCATCTTTAAGCATTTCTTCCGCTGCAGCAAAATCATTTTCAGCGTCTTGGTAGGCATGAAAGGCAGTAGTAACTACTTCTAATTGCGAGAATTCTTTCGATAAAGCTTGGAACTTTTCTTGATTGGAAATAGTTTCAGGATCAGACAATAACGCTTGTACTTCTTCAAAGCGTTCGACAAGTATCTCAAGTTTTTGGTAAACAGATTTATTCATTAAATGATCTTATATAGTCAATAATTGATGAATTACCCGCGCATTATATTCGACTAAGACGATAATTAGCAGTAATTTATACAAAATGGGGAAATAAATACCCAATAGCGTGTTAGAGAAAGTTTACTTTAGTTATAAGCTAATTAGCGAAATACCAAGCATGAAAAGTAAATAGTGGTAAATGCCTAAGCGTGAGAAGTGATTAACTACACATTTAATGGCAATCAAATGGAGTATGTGCGAATACTAGCCTTGTCGCTATTCTTTATGGCTAATATCAAATATATCACGCAAATATACCAGTCTATCTAACTGACCACCCTGGGCAGCAGATTGAATAGCGCTAGTAGGTGCATGCATAAATTTGTTGGTTAACTTAGTGGCAAGTTCGGCAATAACAGCTTCTGGATTTTTATCTGCAGCTAATTGTTGCATCGCTTTTTCAAGCAGTTGATCGCGATTTTCTAAACACTGTTTACGATAAGAAATCACCGTATCTTGCGTATTTAACCCACGTAACCAAGACATAAAGCTAGAAGACTGATCAGATACGATACCTTCAGCTAACACCGCTTCTTTGCGACGATTATCTAAATTTTTAGAAATAATATTTTGTAAATCATCAACCGTGTATAGAAACACATCTTCAAGATCAGATACTTGCTCTTCTATATCACGAGGTACGGCTAAATCGACCATAAACATCGGTCGGTGCTTTCTTTTGGTTAAAGCTTTTTCAACCATACCTTTACCTATAATTGGCAAAGTACTGGCTGTTGAGCTGATAACGATATCTGCACTAGCCATCATTTCAGGGATCTGTGCAAGCGTTATCACATCTGCACCGAATTTATTCGCCATATTTTCAGCACGACTAAGTGTGCGGTTAGCCACGGTTATATGACCAACGTTGTTTTCATATAAATGCTTAGCAACGAGTTCAATGGTTTCGCCAGCTCCCACCAACAACACTCTGGTTTTGTCTAGACTGGCAAAAATATGCTTTGCTAAATTAACCGCAGCAAATGCTACCGACACCGCACTAGCACCTATTTCAGTGTCTGTTCTAACTTGTTTAGCAACCCCAAAAGTACGTTGAAACAATCTATCCATGACTAATGCCATTGAACCTGCGGCTTTAGCTTGTTTATAGGCTTGTTTCATTTGCCCTAATATTTGTGGCTCTCCAAGTACCAGTGAATCTAAACCACAAGCAACACGCATCATATGATTAACGGCATGTTGATCTGTATGCCAATATAAGCTGGGTGAAATGGTAGAAGCAGGAACATTATGATGCTGCTCTAACCAACGAACCAACCGCTCTTGAGTTAACGCAACGTCACCATCTTGTACTATATATAACTCAGTACGATTACAGGTAGATAAAATCGCAGCCTCTTTGCAGTCTACTGTATGTATCAGTTCCTGCAAGGCTGAGCTCAAGTTGTCAGGGTTAAATGATATTTTTTCCCTAACGGCAACCGGAGCGGTTTTATGATTGATACCTACTGCAACTATCGACATATGAATATATTGAGTCCAAAAAGGGTTAATGACCGAAAGAAACAAGGTGAGTGGTCAATATTCTTGCAGTTGATTATACGCTTAAACTGCCTAAATTGTGATTAAATATAAGCTTGTATAAGCTATTTAATATTATTATCCACGAGATTTTGAAAAAAACCTATGATCTATGATAAAAAATCGCGATAATTTTACGTAAAACTAGCTTAAATTGAAAGCATGTACGTTATATGTTTTCGTTATTTGTTATTGTTACTACGCTTAGCGTTAAATTAATGCCGTTCAATAACCACAGGAATACTATGTATTGTAAACAGTTCATTATACTATTTTTTATCAGTATATTAAGTGCTTGTAGTAGCATTAACGATGTACCCGTTGAAGGTAATCAAGTAAACCAGAATATTGAAACGCGTAATAAACAAGTAGCTGCACTCAATGAATGGACTATTACCGGAAAAATAGCCTTTATTAATAGCCAACAGCGTCAAAGTGCAACTTTATATTGGCAAAAAAATGAAACTGAAAAAACTGAATCATTAAATTTATCAACATTATTCGGCATAAAAGTATTAGAACTTGAACAACGCCAAGATAACTTTACCTTAGAAGTGGACGGTAATGTCTATGACACGCAAAATTTAGACGCTTTAATTTATTCTCTTACAGGCTTGAACTTACCGACTCGTGCGATGAATCATTGGCTAAAAGGATTAGCTTTTTTACCCACTGACAAAATAGTTTACCACGCGAAAACTCAACTCCCTCAAAGCTTAATAAGTCGTTATAACAATAAAGTTTGGCAAGTAAAATACAGTAATTATTATCATATTGAACAGTTTCAATTAGCAAAGCAATTGACGATCACCCAAGGTGATTTGCGCATTAAAATTGTTATACACTCATGGAAAACTTAGCGAGATAGTTTTGAATAAACAGTTATTTACAGCGTTTCCTTCACCAGCAAAGCTTAATTTATTTCTCCATATTGTTGGGAGAATGGATAATGGCTATCATCAACTAGAAACCGTTTTTCAGTTTTTAGATTATCACGACACAATAGCATTTAAGGTCACCAAAAATAGCACTATAACGTTACTAACGCCTATTCCTGGCGTCGACAATAACGACAACTTAATCATTAAAGCCGCAAGTTTATTGCAAAACTATACAAATTTTCAGCAAGGCGCAGAGATTAAGCTAGACAAAAAATTGCCGATGGGCGGTGGTTTAGGTGGTGGTTCATCCAATGCAGCAACCGTTTTACTTGCTCTTAATTTATTATGGAAAACTAATCTCAGCATTGAGCAACTTGCTGAACTTGGGCTAACGCTGGGTGCAGATGTGCCTATTTTTATTCATGGTTTTGCTGCTTTCGCACAAGGTATTGGTGAGCAACTAACACCTGCCTCGCCAAAAACTTATTGGTATTTAGTCTCAAAGCCAAACTGTAGTATTTCTACACAAAGTGTTTTTACCGCGAAAGATTTAACTCGAGATACGCCATCTATACGTTACAGCGACGAAAACATCGAAAATTATCATAATGATTGTCAATCTTGGGTAATTAAACACTACCCCGAGGTTGCCAAACTACTGGCTTGGTTGATAGAATATGCACCGTCCCAAATGACAGGAACTGGTGCGTGTATCTTTTCACGTTTTAGCTCTAAAAAAGAAGCGTGCTACGTACAATATTTACTACCTACAGGTATAGAATCATTCGTAGCCGAAGGACTAAATCAATCGCCCTTACATGCTGCAATTGCAGCGGTAAACGACAATTAAGTTCGGATAAATTAAAATAAATGCCATTAAAACTGGCAGAAATAAAATAATTTGCTGATATTTAACATACCGTTTTATTCAGTATCGTAATTTAAATGTCAAAAGTTTCTGAGGAACTGACAGTGCCTGACATGAAGATTTTTGCGGGTAACGCCACCCCTGAACTGGCCAAACAAATTGCTAATCGCTTATATATTACCTTAGGCGAAGCCAAGATTGGTAGCTTTAGTGATGGTGAAATTAGTGTTGAAATAACTGAAAACGTGCGCGGTGCGGATGTTTTTATTATTCAATCAACATGTGCCCCTACCAACGATAACTTAATGGAACTAATCGTAATGATTGATGCGCTTCGTCGTGCATCAGCAGGACGTATTACTGCCGTTATGCCTTATTTTGGTTATGCTCGTCAAGACCGTCGTGTTCGAAGTGCTCGTGTACCGATCACGGCAAAAGTTGTGGCTGATTTCTTATCAAGTGTAGGTGTTGACCGTGTATTAACGGTTGATTTACACGCAGAGCAAATCCAAGGCTTTTTTGATGTACCAGTAGATAACGTTTTTGGTACGCCAATTTTGCTAGAAGATATGTTAGCGCGTAACATCGAAAACCCTGTGGTAGTTTCTCCTGATATTGGTGGTGTTGTACGTGCTCGTGCAGTAGCTAAGCTATTAGATGATGCAGACCTTGCAATCATAGACAAACGTCGTCCTAAAGCTAATGTTGCGCAAGTTATGCATATTATTGGTGATGTTAAGGGCCGTGATTGTTTCATCGTTGATGATATGATTGATACTGGTGGAACACTTGCAAAAGCCGCTGAAGCACTAAAAGAACATGGTGCTAAACGTGTATTTGCATATGCGACTCACCCGGTACTTTCTGGTAATGCTGCTGAAAACTTAAGAAATTCAGTGATTGATGAAGTTGTAGTAACAGACTCAATTCCATTGTCAGATGAAATCAAAGCGCTTGGCAATGTTCGTCAACTTACCTTAAGCGGTATGTTGTCAGAAGCTATTCGTCGAGTTTGTAATGAA
Organism: Colwellia sp. Arc7-D; assembly: GCF_003061515.1. NCBI lineage: Bacteria > Pseudomonadati > Pseudomonadota > Gammaproteobacteria > Alteromonadales > Colwelliaceae > Colwellia > Colwellia sp. Arc7-D. The sequence goes on along the minus strand of NZ_CP028924.1, from coordinate 1,156,580 downwards.
GAGTCGATCTCTGCAATGTTTGATGCTTAGTCATTAAACTAAAAAACACCTTTTAATAAAGCACCTTCGGGTGCTTTTTTATCATTACACCTTTTTAAAGTTAACGTTTAAAATGTAAAACCACTTGTCTTGAACAATTAAAGTCACCACTAGTTTTCTTATTACTTACTCACTCTTAAAACCATCCAAGATTAATAAACTCTTTAACGCTTTGCCGCAACAACAAAGATAAATACATAGTTATTAATAAACTCGATGACTTACAAGATTAGAGTATTGGCCACATTTCAGGCTTAACCCACACACCTTAAATATTAAAAACTATTGCGTATAAAACAACGTCAAGCATTACCATATATATGGCAAAAATTTCTAAGCCATATTTAACAAGCCGCATTGTTTAACTAAATTTGTTGAGGGAAATAAATGACTATATAACCGTATCAAAGTTATCCCGTATCATTTCAGTTCCAAAGCAGTTATTGCATCAGTTGGCTAGCTGTATTCTAGATTTTAAAAGCTAACGGCGAATACCAAGCGTTCGTTCAAGAATATGGTTTGAAATTAAATCTACATTACTTTCTAATATATTAGCCCTAATACAACATAACAATGGATATCACTGCATTTGGGTGTTATCATGCTGCGCCTTTTTTAGCTAAATACGCTTAACTTAGCGGTTAAGTGAGTAAATAGTAAAAAAGGAACAGGTTGCTTTTGGTCGCAAAAAGTAACAACTTTTAATTTTTATATAATGGATATTACCATGACAGATTTATTTACATTGGATGCTGAAGTACGTACAGATTTAGGGAAAGGTGCGAGCCGCCGCCTACGTCACGCGAACAAAGTTCCAGCAATTATATACGGTGAAGGCAAAGAGCCTGTTTCTTTAACGTTAGAGCACAAAAATGTTTTCCGTGCACAACAAGAAGAAGCATTCTACTCGCATGTTTTAACAATCAACGTTGACGGCAAGCCAGTTGATTGTCTTTTAAAAGATATGCAACGTCACCCGTTCAAGCAAGTTGTAATGCACTTAGATTTTTTACGTATTAACGCTAAAAATGCTGTACAAGTTAATGCTCCAATTCATTTCCTTAATGAAGAAGAAGCAGAGAAACTTGGTGGCACTATGGCTCACCATATGAATGAAATCGCAATTACATGTTTACCTGCTAACATTCCTGAGTACATCGAAATTGATGTTGCTAACTTAGAAGTTGGTCAAACGTTACATTTATCAGACATCACCTTACCTAAAGGCGTTACTTCTGATGAATTAGCAAAAGGCGAAAGCCACGACCAAGCAGTTGTTACATTGAACGCTGCTAAAGTTGTAGTTGAAGATGAAGACGAAGGCGCACCTGAAGCACCTACAGAAGCTCCAGCTGAGTAATAGTTAACATTATTCACAATGAATAGGCTTAAAGGGAAATGTTTTTACGACATGCCCTTTAAGCTTTTTAGTTTTAAATGTACTTGAATTTATCGACCTTATTTGAATAACAAGAGTAAATAATCAGATGGCGATTCAGTTGGTAGTTGGTTTAGGAAATCCAGGTTCAGAATACAGTAAAACCCGTCATAATGCTGGTGATTGGTTTGTTCAAGAACTTGCTTCACGTTATAACATTTCGTTAAAACCAGAAAAAAAATATTTCGGTCTCTACGGCAAAGGATTAATTGCAGGCCAATTAGTTCATCTTCTCATTCCAACCACTTTTATGAATCGTAGTGGACAAGCTGTAGCCCCTTTAGCCAATTTTTTTCGCATTCCTGTTGAAAACATACTCGTTGCTCATGATGAACTCGACATGCTACCCGGCGTTTGTAAAATAAAACTAGGCGGCGGCCATGGTGGGCACAACGGTTTACGTGACATTATTTCATCATTAGCTAATAACAAAGAATTTTATCGGTTACGCATTGGTATTGATCATCCAGGTCATCGTGATCGCGTTACTGGGCATGTGCTTGGTAAAGCACCTGCCATCGAACAAAACTTAATAGACCAAGCGATAGACGAAGCTGCGCGCTGTTTTGAAATTTGGCAAAAAGACGATGTAAAAAAAGCACAAAATCGTCTACATTCTTTTAAAGCGCAATAAACATTATTGCGTCAACATAATAGGTAAACATCATGGGTTTTAAATGTGGTATTGTTGGCTTGCCCAACGTAGGTAAATCAACACTTTTCAATGCGTTAACTAAAGCGGGTATTGAAGCTGCTAACTTCCCCTTTTGTACAATTGAGCCGAATACAGGTGTTGTACCTGTGCCCGACCCTCGTCTAGATGCCTTAGCAAACATAGTAAAACCTGAACGAGTTTTAGCTACGACTATGGAGTTTGTAGATATAGCCGGATTAGTTGCTGGTGCTTCAAAAGGCGAAGGCTTAGGTAACAAATTTTTAGCGAATATTCGTGAAACTGATGCTATTGGTCACGTAGTACGCTGCTTTGACAATGACAATATTATTCACGTTGCTAATAAAGTTAGCCCGAAAGATGATATCGAAGTGATCAATACTGAATTAGCGCTATCAGATATGGATACCGCTGAGCGTGCTATTTTTCGTTTAGCTAAAAAAGCCAAAGGCGGTGATCCTGAAGCCAAGTTTGAAATGCCCGTATTACAAAAAATATTAAAGCATGTTGAAGATGGTGAGATGGTACGCTCTTTAGAACTAACGAAAGAAGAAAAAGCAGCTGTTGCCTACTTAAATTTTTTAACCATTAAACCAACCATGTACATTGCCAATGTAAATGACGATGGTTTTGAAAATAACCCTTACCTAGATCAAGTACAAGCAATCGCAGAAAAAGAAGGTGCGATAGTTGTTGCTGTGTGTGCTGAAATCGAAAGCGAATTATCTGAAATGGATGATGAAGACCGCGTTGAATTTATGGCTGACTTAGGTTTAGAAGAACCAGGACTTAATCGTGTAATTAATGCCGGTTACTCATTGCTTCACCTACAAACCTACTTTACCGCAGGCGTAAAAGAAGTAAGAGCTTGGACAGTTAAGCAAAATGCCACTGCCCCACAAGCTGCGGGCGTTATTCATACCGACTTTGAAAAAGGCTTTATACGCGCTGAAGTTATTGCTTATGATGACTTTATTGAGTTTAATGGCGAGTCTGGCGCAAAAGAAGCAGGAAAGTGGCGTTTAGAAGGTAAAGAGTACCGCGTTAAAGATGGTGACGTTGTACATTTCCGCTTTAATGTATAGTCTTTAACACATTATTAAATAACAAAAAAAGAGAACTTAGGTTCTCTTTTTTATTTTGGCAAGATCACTTTCCATTACTCCCATCTTTGTTCATATTTATTCAGCACAATCCGCATAGCAAGCTTCATATAGGCTACTTTGTCTAACACAAATACATTAAAATAGACCCAATAGTACTTGAAGCTATAAATCATTTACTAATCAAACTGGCAAAGTTTAATTTTACCGATAAACTTTCTAATACAATAAAATATATATGCTAGGAATTATATGAAAACTACGCTATTAACTTCTTTAGTACTTGCTACTGCATTTTCTTATACACCACAAAGTATGGCTTTTGATGAAAACATGTCATTACGTATTTGTGAATATGTCGCTATTAATGACAAGAAGCGTTTACGAAAGTATTTAAAGTCTAACAATATTACGATTAGATCAATATTTGATAACATTCAGTGTAACGGAGAAAACTTACTGACATTTTCTGCAACTTCAAACGCCCTAGATGTTGGCGAGTATTTAATAGGGAAATTACCAGTAAAAACCGTTAATGATAATTTAGCCGTAATAAAGAAAAATTCAGCACACTTAGCAAAAGTAGCAAACGATCGCATAAAATAAAGTTAATCAAATATACATTCACAAACTTATTAGTCTTATTGAACTAATAAGTTTGCCTTTTGCTGTGACTTTTGCACATATATCCGACAAATTGCACATTGAATAGCCAAACAAGCAAAAAGTCTTATTTATTTGATAAAAAACGGTTGACGTAACGCAATCAGATTTGCATAATACGCGCCACTTGCTGAGAGGCAAGATGGAAAGGCTACATAGCTCAGCTGGTTAGAGCACATCACTCATAATGATGGGGTCCCAGGTTCAAATCCCGGTGTAGCCACCACTTTACTCTTAGTAATATAGAAGAAATGCGGGTTTGGCGGAATTGGTAGACGCGCTGGATTTAGGTTCCAGTATCGAAAGATGTGAGAGTTCAAGTCTCTTGACCCGTACCATTCTACTAACATACATCATCATGATATATGTTAGAAAGTAAGTAACATTGTTGGGGTATAGCCAAGCGGTAAGGCAGCGGGTTTTGATCCCGTCATTCTGAGGTTCAAATCCTCATACCCCAGCCACTTTCTTTTACTCTCTGTATTATTCGAAAGTCCATCAATGTTACAAACTTAATTAAATAGAAGTATTCTGTTGGGGTATAGCCAAGCGGTAAGGCAGCGGGTTTTGATCCCGTCATTCTGAGGTTCAAATCCTCATACCCCAGCCACTTTCTTTTATTTATGTTCTATAGTTAGTTTATACAGTTTTGATTTATCAAAATTACTACCTGAAAATGCGGGAGTGGCGGAATTGGTAGACGCGCTGGATTTAGGTTCCAGTATCGCAAGATGTGAGAGTTCAAGTCTCTCCTTCCGCACCATTTTGGCTACCCTACGATTTATTCCTTTATCTTTATTATGTATCCTTACTAGTTTTACTTCTTTTATTACTTTAAACACCCTGTTCAACCTTTAAAATTCTTATACACAATTGACTAATTTAGTGATTTATTTTTTCATGTCAAAAAATCAGTCAATAAAAGGTATAAAACTTAGTAAAGGGTTATTCTATTTATAAACTTTATAACGCTGTAGTTTTTTATTTTAGTCATTAAAAATGAGCGGATAATTAATCAACTTGCTCTTAGTGCTGAATAGTACTGAAATCGAATTTATATTCCACATGCATAGGCTAACGCTTTATTTTTTATATTGGGTAGCTTATCAACCATCATTAAGCCTGCATTTCTAGCCAACTTAGCCAATGGTGAAATGTGACTGAACGACAAATAGAGCGCATCCATTGTTGTCATCATTAACAAGTTATCTGTTCTTCTTTGTTGTTGATAACGTCTTAAAACCTGTGGTTCATGCCATGACTCTCCATTACCAATCGCTTTGGCAATAACATGCTGTAACGCTTTAACGTCTTTAAAGCCTAAGTTAACGCCTTGCCCTGCCATTGGGTTAATCGTGTGCGCCGCATCACCAATAAGCAATACACGACCTTTATGGTATTGATTTGCATGTCTTCTGGTTAACGGGAATGCTGCTTTATTGATCACGTCTACTTTTCCTAAGCGTTCTGGAAAGTGTTGCATGATTTCTTGCGTTAAGTGACGATCAGATAATGCTGAAAGACGCTTTATTTCGTCTTTATCATGGTAACAAACTAATGAAGCGTAGTTCCCAGGCATGGGTAACATCGCAAGTGGACCTGAGGGTAAAAACTGTTGCCATGTTATATTTTGCTGTACTTTATCGGTCTTAACATTAATTAACATCGCTGATTGGGCATAATCCCAGCCAGTGGTACCAATATTCATAAGCTTTCGCACATAAGAATTAGCACCATCAGCACCAATCACTACTTTAGCCTTTATGATTGAAGTTGATAAAGTCAGTTCAACGTCAGTAGTGCTCTGCTCAATACTGATTAACGTTTCAGGGCACAATAAGGTAATATTGCTGTGTTGTTGCAGCTTTTGCCACAATGTTAGTTGAATTAATCTATTCTCAATTATATGCCCTAAATGGGTTTGTTTAATATCTGTAGCATTAAACTCTGTATAGCTTTGCTCAGACTCCCAAACACCAAGACGCTCATAAGGACACATTCGCCATTGCTGTAATTGCTGCCAGACATCTAGTTGCTTTAAGAGTTGCTCTGAGGCAATTGAAATTGCTGACACTCTAAGATCAAATGCTTGCTCAGGCGTAAAGTCCTTTGGTGCACTTTTTTCAATAATAGCGATTTTCAACCCTAACTCAGCAAGAGAGAGCGCACTTGCTGCTCCCACCATACCACCACCTACAACTACACAATCAAATTGATTCATAATGATTTTTTTATAACTTTATCGACGTTAAGTTATTCTACCCAACCTGATATGGTAATTCGATGTTTATGTTTAGGATTATTGAGCAACCGTACACTGTGAGGCATTGGGTGTGCTAACTTTAAAAGAGTAAGACTATTGAATTTAGGCGATAAAACATGCTTATAGAATTTTATTTTTTGTGGATAAAGCTCTAATTGGCCACCAAATCTTTGCTGCCAGCCAGTCGAAAGTTGATAAATAAAAGCGTATTTCCCTGCACTACCGTCAGTGTGGTAGCTGATAAATTGCCCTTTTCTATAGTCAGCAAAGAACGAATCTTGTAATTCACCTTCAACTAAAGCGTGTTTTTTCAATAATGTCAGTACTTTTTCACCAACCGATTTATGCAGTAAAGCTTGACCATGTTGCTTTGCATGTTTATTACTGGAACGATAAAAAGAAAATGAAAACTTCCGCCGATTAAATGCTTTAGTCGCTTGAATATGTCTTTGTTTGTCAATTATGGTAGTAGATATTCTATCCTTAACATTCATTAACGGGCGATATGGAGTAGTAAGTAAATTCCACTTTTTAAAATGGTTATTAACAATGATATTTTTTCTTAACCGTTCAGCATGCTGTATTGGTAAAAAGTTCTCAATTTGGCAATACCCTTTTTCGTCCAATGCTTGAACCCACTGCATAAAATTAACCTAAAAAAATAATGATGGATGATTCCAGTAATACAAATTAGTATTTGAATATAGTATTCAAATACTCGATAAAAAAACAATTAAAAATAAAACTGACTAAAGGAATAAATTATGTCGACATTGAGAAAAGAAAACAGGATAGCCAAAGATATTAACCTCGTTTACGACTTAAGCGAAAAACCAAACTTAAGCCAATTAAAAGCGCACGAAGACCGTGCCGTGATCTCAAAACTCAAAGCTGATTTAGTACTTCCCAATAATAAAATTTTAACCGTTGATATAGATTTTGATAGCACAAGTGGCTACCATGATAACGCCATCATGGTGATGGATGATTTTGGCGTTGAAATGATCGCCACCGCATTTGAAGTAAAGTATGGAAAAGAGCATGCCGATAAGGTGCGTAAAGCATGGGCAATTAAACGTAGTGAAAGCTCCCCAAGAAAGCCAACTTATCTCTTGGTACAAAAGCCTGAACTTGAAGATAAAGTGCCAAATGTTTTTGCAGCCTGCGGCGATGAACGTCACCCTCCAAAAGAAGCGCCAGATAGCGTTACGTAATACTATTAGTATTTTTACGGCAAAAACCTTTACTCAGTGGTGCTTTTTAGCACCACTTTTACTGCTAATAGCCGTTTTTTTTAGCGCTATTTCATCTGCAAAACATATAAATAACCAATCGCTTCATAGCATTGACATCATTCAAGATAATAAAGGTTTTATTTGGTTGGCTACCACTAACGGTCTCATTCGCCATGATAGTGAAAGTAGCATAACGTTTAACAGCAATAACAAAAATTGGCCTTTACCTTTTAATTGGATTAACGACATTGATTTAATAGACAATGATAAACTACTGTTGGCAACCGAAACTCACCATTTATGGTTATTTGATACCAACACAGGTGCAGCAACAGCATTAGCGATTGATGTTGACTCAAGTAATATTCATCAAGTACTTGAACATCAAGGCATGTATTATCTCAATGTGACGAATAAGCTTTATAGATTCAATCCGCTTTCACAGGAAACACAATTAATAGCAAATAACGTCGAAATTGATAATCTTGAGCATACCCGTAAGCACCTTTATGTATCAAAATCTGAAGGGGTATTCAAAGTTGTAGATGATACGTTAGAGCTAGTTGAAGCTGGCAATATAACCGCAATGTCAACTTCAGGAACGATATTGTTGATAGCCAAAGGTAATGAGTTAATCACGTTAGCTGATAACCAAGAAAAAAACCATATTCTGGTTAATGATGCTATTACATCACTTACTCCTTCACACGATAGTGTTAGCCTTTTTACGACTAACGTTAAGGGGCAGATAAATCAATATAAGCTAAATAACCTTACTGAAATAGCACATAACTACCCTAATATATTAGCAACTTTCGTGCAAAAAACTTTTCATGATAACACTGGGGTTTTATGGATTTTATCTAATCGTGGCGTAGAAAAAATAACTCAGTCAATCGCTAAAAACATTCCTAAAATATTTGATGTGCGATTTAATGCTATCGCATTAGCCGTGCATAAAAATAACTTAGTATTAGGCAGTTATGGCGCAGGGCTGAACTCACTTTCTGAGCTCAATAAATTTTTACCTAAAGGCATTAATAGTCAATTCAGTAATAATGGCAAAATCATTACCGATTTATATTCTGATGACAATAACCTTTACATCGCTACGTTTGACGGTTTATGGCAGTTTAATAGTGCTAGCCAAACGCTTTTAAAAGTAAATCTTCCAAACAACAATCTGTTATTACTTTCCATGAAACATAAGGATGGTGCGTTATATTTAGCAACGAATGCTAATGGTGTGATCAAGTTTGATATTGCAAGTCAGCGTGTTGAGTATCACATTCAAGGTGAAACCTTAAGCTCTTCAGAAGTAATAGACTCTTTGCCATTAGCGAATAATAAACTTTGGGTTGCTACCTCAACAGGCATTAACATTGTTGATACCACAGACAAATCAGTAACTAAAATCAATAGTTTCGGTGAAAATAAAGTCATTGCATTGCTTGAATACAAAGACAAAGTTTTTGTTTCAACTAAAGGCGATGGTTTTTTTATATTCAACTTAAAAGGTGAGTTACTCTCACATTTCGCCAAAAACATTACCTTTGGTTATATGAGCTTGATTAATGATGAAATATGGATTTCAGGCCGACCAGGTTTATATCGACTTAACCCAAATACCTATCAACTGAACTTAGTTACTAATACAGAACAGTTTACTTTCGCTAAAAAGCCAGTGCTAATGGATAACAAAATTTATGCCAGCCATTATGGTGGTGTTATAGAAGTTCCATTGATTATTGAAGACCAAATCGACATTAAAACCTTTATCAGTAAGACGATTGTTTCTGGTAAAGCCAAACTATTATGCGATGTTATTGATATTGACTCACCAAATGATATTGTGACCTTTGAACTTGCCAGTTTAGACTTTAGACCCGGTCAAGATAAGCAGTTTAAATACCAAATAAATGGTGGTTATTGGAATGATATTAACGGCTCACAATTAACATTAACGGGTTTATCATCTGGCGCGTATCACATCGAGATCATGGGCACTAATAGTTTAGGTCAATGGAATGATTACAAAGCCTATACTGATATTAATGTTTCCTACCCATGGTATTGGCACCCGAATAGCCAAATATTTTATGCCATCATCAGTATCAGCTTAATAATATTAACCTTATGGCTTTTGTATTTACGTTCTCGCTCTATTAGCAATATACACAAAACATTAAATGATGAACTTAGTAGCCAAAGCCAAGCAACATCGGTAATTCGTCGTAAATTAATTAAAATACAAACACTCATTGCTCCAAACGCTGAAAGCCTATCAACTGCTGAATCAATTTCTAATGAAAAAGAAATGCCTTATGTCCAGTCTCTGATACGAGAGTGTTTAGATGAACTTTCAACACAAAATAGTCATGCAGCGCCAAGTAGTTTATCTGGAAGTTCATTAACTGTCGCTTTGCCTTATCTTGCTGATTATTTTCATCGACAATTTCATGTATTAGTAACATTACACCTTGATGTTGAAGACCAAGACGTGCGATATGCCCTGCAAAGCGCTATTTATAGGATTGTTTATGAAGCAATATTAGCCGCTATTAGCAGTGATAATGGTGGCGTTTTTGAAGTGCGCGTTAACGTAAGTAATGGCAAGATTTGGTTGAAAATCACCTCTAATGAACAAAGCTTTGCCCAATTCAACAACAAAATTAACTTTGAAATGGCTATGTATTATATTCGTCAAGTAGCCAACAAATTTAACGGTACTTTCCACACTTATGACAATCAGGCAAACGGCAGTGAATTAATACTTGCTATCCCTTTAAAGAAATAGATTTACAGCAGGCCATTAAACAATTTTATACTGGAGTATTTCTAAGCTAGCATCACAAGCAAAGAAAGAGTAAAATATGCCTCCTTAAATTCTCTAGCAAAAACTAGAATCAATTCATAGAAAGATTAGGCGCGAATAAATGAGTAAAAAGCTATACATCAAAACTTGGGGCTGTCAAATGAACGAGTATGACTCGCAGAAAATGGCAGAACTTTTAGACTCAACCCATGGCTTTGAACTAGCCGAAGAAGCAGAAGATGCTGATGTTATCTTGCTGAACACCTGCTCTATTCGCGAAAAAGCACAAGAAAAAGTTTTTCATCAGTTAGGCCGTTGGAAAAACCTAAAAGTAAAAAACCCTGATCTTGTCATTGGTGTAGGTGGCTGTGTTGCTTCGCAAGAAGGTGATGCTATTCGCCAACGTGCGCCTTATGTCGATATGGTCTTTGGTCCTCAAACATTGCATCGTTTACCGGAAATGATCCAACAAGTTACCGGAAATAAAGGTCATGTTGTTGATGTGAGCTTTCCTGAAATTGAAAAATTTGACCGCTTACCTGAGCCAAAAGCCGATGGTGCGACAGCCTTTGTGTCTATCATGGAAGGCTGTAGTAAGTATTGTACCTTCTGTGTTGTTCCTTATACCCGTGGTGAAGAAGTTAGCCGTCCACTAGACGATGTTTTATATGAAATTGCTCAACTTTCTGAGCAAGGTGTCCGTGAAGTTAACTTACTTGGGCAAAACGTAAACGGTTACCGTGGCGACTCACATGACGGTAGTATCTGTCGTTTTTCTGAGTTATTACGTTTAGTAGCTACGATTGACGGTATTGACCGTATTCGTTATACCACATCACATCCAATTGAATTTACCGATGATATTATCGATGTTTATGCTGATGTGCCTGAGCTTGTTAGCCACTTGCACTTACCTGTTCAAAGTGGTTCAGACCGTATTTTAACGCAAATGAAACGCGGCCATACCGCTATTGAGTACAAATCTCAAATACGTAAATTGAAAAAAGTGCGCCCTGATATTTGTATGTCATCTGACTTTATTATTGGTTTCCCTGGTGAAACTGATGACGACTTTGAAGCAACAATGAACTTAATTACTGCTGTAGATTTCGATTTAAGTTTTAGCTTTATTTACAGTGCTCGACCAGGAACGCCTGCAGCTGATATGGTTGATGACATTAGCGATGACATTAAAAAACAACGCCTGCAGATACTACAAGACCGTATAAGCCAACAAGCCTTACGTATAGCACGTAACATGCTTAATACCGAACAGCGTATTCTAGTTGAAGGTCCATCTAAGAAAAATCCAATGGAGCTTCGTGGTCGTACTGAAAACAATCGCATTGTTAATTTTGTTGCTCCACATCACGTTATTGGTCAATTTGTTGATGTTAACATTACCGATGTTTACGCCAACTCTCTTCGTGGCGAGCTCGTTCGTCAAGAAAGTGAAATGGGCTTACGTATTGCACATTCCCCTGCTGACATTTTGGCCAACAGTCATCACCAAGGCGAGCAAAAAGATAGCGCAGTGAATGAACTTGGTGTCGCAACGTTTACCCCTTAAAGCAGAAATTTATAAACGCATTTACATGGCAAGGCTCTAATGCTTGCCATGTAAACTAAGTTTTCAAGCATTCAGGAATATCAATTGAGTAAAAATACCAGTATTAACTTTGAATTATCTCCCGCCGACAATAATCGTTTGGCAAACTTATGTGGCCCAATGGATGACAATCTCAAAACCATCGAGCGTCGAATGGGTGTTGAAATTAGCTACAGAAGCCAAGAGTTTAAAGTAACAGGTAAAAGCTTAAATACCGATGCTGTTAAAAATCTTTTGATCGACCTATATCTTGAAACAGAGATAGTGAAAGGAAAATCAACCACCATTACGCCTCAAATGCTTCATTTAGCCATTGTAGATGCCGGAGCACTAGAAGCAGCGCCAAGTAAAATTGATGCTAAATACGACGACATGGTGACGATAAAAACCAAACGCGGCATTATTAAACCTCGCAATGAAAATCAGCAAAGCTATGTTCAAAATGTTATTACTAACGACATTAGTTTTGGTGTGGGCGTTGCAGGTACAGGTAAAACATACTTAGCCGTTGCTTGTGCAGTAGATGCATTAGAACGTCAAGAAATTAGACGTATTTTGTTAACACGTCCTGCTGTAGAGGCTGGCGAAAAACTGGGCTTTTTACCGGGTGATTTATCTCAAAAAGTAGACCCATATTTACGTCCCTTATACGACGCCTTATTTGAAATGCTGGGTTTTGAGAAAGTTGAAAAGCTTATTGAACGTAATGTTATCGAAGTAGCACCATTAGCTTACATGCGTGGTAGAACATTAAACGATGCCTTTATTATCCTTGATGAAAGTCAAAATACGACAGTAGAACAAATGAAAATGTTTTTAACCCGTATTGGCTTTAACTCACGTGCTGTGATCACTGGCGACATAACCCAAGTCGATTTACCACGTGGACAAAAATCAGGTTTACGTCATGCCATAGAAGTATTGGTCGACATTCCAGGTGTTAGTTTTAACTTTTTTCAATCTAAAGATGTTGTACGTCACCCTGTTGTAGCGCACATAGTTGAAGCTTATGAAGCTTTCGAACAAAAAGAAAATCGCTTAAAAGTAGAAAAACAACAATATCGCGAACAACAACAAAAAGCCGAAGCTTTGGCACGCGACAGTGAAAACAAACATGGCGAATGACTCGACTAATATTATTGTCGATCTACAAATAGCTTGTGATGATAAAGCTATTCCTGAAAAAATTGATTTTCAGCGCTGGGTAGAAGCCGCACTTGTCCCCTATAATAAGCCATTTGAACTAACCGTCAGATTGGTCAATATTGAAGAAAGCCGAGAGCTTAACCATCAATATCGAGGGAAAGACAAGGCAACTAATGTGCTTTCATTTCCGTTTGATGTGCCAGAGGGTATTGAACTCGACTTACTCGGTGATCTTGTCATTTGTGTTGATGTTGTTGAACAAGAAGCAAAAGAACAGCAAAAGAATGTTAATGCGCATTGGGCGCACATGACAGTACATGGCTGCTTACATTTACTCGGCTTTGATCATATTGAAGATGATGAAGCAGATGAAATGGAAGCACTAGAAACAAAGATAATAACGGGCTTGGGTTATCCTGCGCCCTATGAAATAAATTAATAAAATAAAGTTAACGTAAACTTACACCGCTTCAGCTATATTTTACTAAAGCGAGTAAGCTACAATTTATTACTTGAATTTAATGAGAATCGGTTACAAACTAACCTAACTGTTTTAGATTAAATCAATTAAACCAACAAGGAATTAAAAAGGCTCTATGAGCGACGACCAACCCCACTCTAGTAACGGTTCTTCAAATGTATCTATTTTGAATAAAATTATGCAAGTATTTACCGGAGAACCGAGAAACACAGACCAGCTAGTCGAAGCATTAAACGATGCCGAAGACCGCGAACTTATTAATCCCGAAATTAAGCAAATGATCGAAGGTGTACTCATAGTCTCTGACATGCGTGTACGCGATATTATGATCCCTCGCTCACAAATGATCACCTTAGATATTAATGAGCCGTTAGAGAAATCTCTAGCTATTATCGTTGATTCTGGTCATTCAAGATTTCCAGTAATTAATGAAGATATTGATGACGTTGAAGGTATCCTTTTAGCAAAGGATTTATTAGCATACGGCTTTAACCAAGTTGATGAAGAGTTCACCATTTCAAAGGTTATTCGACCAGCGATTATTGTTCCCGAAAGTAAAAAGGTTGACCCTCTTTTAAAAGAGTTTCGCCAACAACGCTACCATATGGCTATTGTTGTTGATGAATATGGTGGAGTTTCAGGGGTTGTTACCATCGAAGATATTCTAGAGCTGATCGTAGGCGAAATTGAAGACGAAACCGATGATGCAATGGAAGAAGACATTAAATACCTTGCCGGGCAAGTTTATCAAGTAAAAGCGCTGACCGATTTAACTGACTTTAACAATTACTTTAATTTCAAGTTTAATGAAAGTGACGCTGACACCATTGGCGGTATTGTTATTCAACACTTTGGTCACATGCCGAAAAAAGGTGAAAAAATCACCATCAATAAAGTCATATTTAAAGTCACCGCAGCTGATAGTCGACGTATTCAAACCGTGCAAATTACTGTACCAAAAGAACATGTTGTCGCAGGTAAAGTCGCCGATTAATTTTTATGCTGACTAGATTCTTTAAACGAATGATTAGCAACATCACTGCTAAAGAAAATATACTCAGCTTCTTTTTGGGATTAGCTTTAGTTTTTTGCTACGCGCCATTTTCTTATTATTGGCTGATGGCAATACTGTTGCCGGCATGGTTATACACAATTCAAGGAAAATCAGCAAAAGCCGCGGCTAAGCAAGGGTTTATATTTGCTTTTGGTTGGTTTTCTGCTGGCATAAGTTGGGTGCATGTTAGTATCGATCAGTTTGGTGGTTTACCACTGGCTGTATCGATATTGTTGATGATACTCCTGTGTTTATATTTAGCTTTATTTCTCGCACTGGCTTGTTACGTTTCTGCGCGCTTTTCCCCTCATAAAAAACTTAACCTTTGGCTGTTGTTGCCTTTTTGGCTATTCAGCGAATTTTTACGTGGTGTATTACTTACGGGTTTTCCTTGGTTAACAATAGGCTATAGCCAAATTGATGGTCCGTTAGCGGCTTTTGCCCCAATCCTAGGGGAAAAAGGTATCAGTGCATTAGTTATTATCATCAGTATTGCTATTGTCTCTGTTATTAAACAACAAAAACGTTCTCTCAACATCGCCTTACTTTGCTCGATTGCTGTGGTTAGCTTACTGCTGCAAAATACTTCATGGGTAAAAACCACAGGTAAAACAGTTAAAACTGTGATGGTTCAAGGCAATATCAAACAAGAATTAAAGTGGGCGCCAGAATTAACATGGCCGACCATGCTTAAGTATTTAGACCTTACACGACAACATTATCCCGCTGATATTATTATTTGGCCAGAATCAGCAATTACCGCTGTAGAGCCAAGTACCCAAGCGCAAGATTTTTTAGAAATAGCACAAAGCTCAGCCTTACTTAATAATAGCGCGATAATTTCGGGCATAATTGATTACAACGTTAACAGCAGAAATTACTACAATAATTTGGTAGTGCTTGGTCAGCAATCACCTGAAGATGAGCAAGGCAGTTATCAATATAACAATGAAAACCGTTACGCTAAGCATCACTTATTACCCATAGGTGAATTTGTACCTTTTGCTGATTGGCTAAGACCACTAGCACCATTTTTTAATCTGCCTATGTCATCTTTTAGCCGTGGTGATTATGTTCAACCTAACTTAATCGCCAATGGATATCACTTACTACCATTAATCTGTTTTGAAGTTGCATTCGCAGAGCAATTAAGCGCTAATTTCTCTGATCAAACTGACCTACTGCTAACCGTGAGTAACGATGCTTGGTTCGGTGACTCACATGGCCCACATCAACATCTAGAAATTGTGAGAATGCGGGCATTAGAGTTTGGCCGACCATTTTTGCGTGCAACCAATAATGGTATAACCGCTGTTGTTGATCACCAAGGTAATATACTTAAACAAATTCCACAGTTTGAGCAAGCCGTGCTAGCAACACAAGTACCGCTAGTTAAAGGCATTACGCCTTATGCCCGCTATACACGTGTTATCGACTTTGCTATCCCACTGCTACTTTTATTATTTACTTTTCTCTATCAAAGGCAATATAACCTAAGAGAAACAACTGACTAACTGCTCACTTTTTGTAACACACCCCTTTCATATGCAATTTAATTCCAAACTCTAACGCCTAAACATTTAAAAGAAAACTGCCTTTCTGAAAGCTTAATTATTAACAACGTTTACATATAGTTAATAGCATATAGCCAAAGCTAATAAACTAGCCCTTTAAAAATATTCACATTACTTTTAAACCTTTTTCATGCTTCCTACGACTTACTATGTGTCAGTGCACTTGAGCAAATGGCCTTGCTTTAGATTTAAACACTGATTTGACATTCGGGGGAATGAGTCATGTCGATTAAAGACACTAGTGAACAAGATATTCAAATAATTAAAACAACACCGACAAAAAAAAGATGGTTAACCATCACGCTCGCCACAATTATTGTTGCAAGTATTATTTGGCAAATAGCACCATCTGCTTCACGCTGGAGTAAAGCTGAACAATCTATTGCCTTAGATCGAGTGCGCCTTGCAACGATTACACAAGGCGAATTTATTCGAGATATTTCAGTATTAGGACGAGTTGTTGCCGCCGTAAGCCCTACCGTTTATAGCCCCGCAGACGGCACTATTACTTTAATGATAGAAGCAGGTAATGAAGTCAAACAGGGCCAAATTATTGCACAGCTTGAAAGCCCTGAATTAAATAGCCGTTTGTTTCAGCAACAAACCACCTTAGAAAGCTTACAATCAAGCTTTGAACGTCAAAAAATTCAAGCAAAAAAACAGCGCCTTATTGATCAAAAAGCAGTTGATTTAGCCAACGTAAAACTCGTCACCGCAAATAGAGAAAAACGCCGGGCTGATTTAGGTTATAGCAAAAGTGCGATTAGCCAAATTGATTATGAAAAGGCCCAAGACGAGTTAGAGCAAGCTAACCTTCAGCATAAACATGCGGTTCAAGATGCGGCTCTTAATATCGAAAGTTCAGACTTTGACAGTCAATCTTTACAATTAGACATTCGACGTCAAAGTTTATTGGTTCAAGAATTACAGCGCCAAGTGAATGGCTTAAATATCGCATCGCCAGTCAACGGTATTGTTGGTAATTTAAGCACTAACAACAAAACGTTTCTCAGCAAAAATCAGGCTATTTTAACCATAGTTGATTTATCACAGTTTGAAGTTGAAATTGAAATACCGGAAAGCTATGCCGATGATTTAGCCATAGGCATGGAGGTTAATATTCAATTTGAACAACAACCCTTTCGTGCTCGTCTAGTCACAATTTCCCCGAAATACTGAATAATCAGGTTACTGGACGAGTGCGTTTTACTCAAGAAATGCCAAAAAAGCTTCGACAAAACCAACGTTTAAACACACAAATAATTTTAGAGTACAAAGAAAATGTCTTACAAGTGCAGCGAGGACAGTTTCTTGAAAGTAGTGGTGGTCGCTTTGCTTACAAAGTGAATAACGGCTTAGCTGAGAAAACCGCTATTACCACTGGAGCCCGCAGTTTAAGTCATGTAGAGATTCTCAACGGATTAACGCTAGGCGATCAAATCATTATTTCGGGTACTGATACCTTTAATGCTGCTAATCAAGTGTTACTTAGTGACTAAAGTCCTTAACAGATATAACAAATTAACTCATTTTCATCGCGCCATCAGTTCAGTTCATTTCGTTTTGGATTTGGATTTGGTGCGGCAATAAACCTCGATACATGAAGTAAATAATTATTATAAGAAATAAAGGAATTCAATATGTTAATCATGAAAAATATAAATAAAATATTCCAAACCGCTGATATTCAAACTCATGCCTTGCGTGACTTTTGTTTACAGGTTAACGAAGGCGACTTTGTCAGTGTCACCGGCCCTTCTGGTTCAGGAAAAACTACTTTTTTAAATATTGCAGGCTTACTTGAAACTTACAGTAATGGTGAGTTTTTATTAGATGGTGAAGATGTTGGGAAGCTGAACGACAATGGCCGTTCACGCATGCGAAATCAAAAAATAGGTTTTATCTTTCAAGGCTTCAACTTAATTCCAGACTTAAACCTTTATGACAATGTTGACGTACCATTACGCTATCGCGGTTTTAATGCCGCAGAGCGTAAACGCAGAATTGAAGAAAACCTCGAACGTGTGGGCCTTGCCTCTCGAATGAAACATTTACCTAGCCAATTATCCGGTGGTCAACAGCAACGTGTTGCCATTGCTCGAGCACTTGCCACTAGCCCACGCTTCTTATTAGCTGATGAGCCAACCGGTAATCTCGACTCTGAAATGGCTAAGGGTGTACTGACTTTACTTGAAGAAATAAACCAACAAGGTACCACGATTATAATGGTGACTCACGATGCACAACTCGCTCAGCGGGCTAAACGCACCATTCAAGTAAAAGATGGCAGAGTCAGTGAACTCGATATTATCACCAATATTCAACAAGCGACTGCGTAAAAAATTCAAGCGCCAGAAAAAGCACAAGGATAACATTATGTTTAATTACTATTTACGACTCGCTTGGATCAGCATTATTCGCCATTGGGGCTTAAGCCTTTTAATGATTTGCGCTATCGGCTTAGGTATTGGCACCGCCATGACCACAGTGACAGTGAACTACTTAATGTCAGCAAACCCCATTCCAGAAAAAAGCCAACAATTATATTATGTGCAACTAGATAGTTGGGATGTAAACGATCCATTTGACGACGGTTTAAATCCGCCTGATCAGCTCACTTATACTGATGCAAGTAACTTAATGCGCGCCAGTAAAGCTTATCGTCAAAATATTCAAGCTCAAGCCTTTGGTGTTATTGAGCCTGCAGATCCAGAAATGCTGCCATTAATTGTCAATGGTAGAGCTAATTCTGCAGACTTTTTTACCATGTTTAATGTGCCTTTTATTTATGGCAGCGGTTGGTCACAACAAAGCGATGAAAGTAAAGAGCTTGTCGTGGTGTTGAGTAAAGAAACCAATGACAAACTTTTTGGTGGTGAAAACTCTGTCGGTAAGTCAATTAAGCTCGAAGGAAATATGTTTCGTATTGTCGGCGTTATAGATCAATGGCAACCCAAGCCAAGATTTTACGATATTACCACTGGTGCGTTTAATGAATCTGAAGATATATTTGTGCCCTTTCATTTAATTGCCGATGAAAAAATTTCCCGTTCAGGTAATACCAATTGTTGGAAACCGACAGGTGATGGCTTTAAAGCTTTTTTAGCTTCTGAATGTATTTGGACACAATTTTGGGTGGAATTAAAAACCCAACAAGATAAAGAGGATTATCTGCAGTTTCTTAATGCCTATGTAGAAGAGCAAAAACAATTTGGTCGTTTTCAACGTCCAATGGATAACCGCTTAAGTAATGTAATGCAATGGTTAGAATCTCAAGGAGTTGTAGCTGACGATGCACAAATGATGATGGCAATGTCATTTATGTTTTTACTGGTGTGTTTACTTAATACCGTGGGTTTATTACTCGCTAAGTTCTTAGGCAAAGCCCCTGAAATTGGTTTACGACAAGCTTTAGGTGCTAGCAAGGCCACATTATTTAACCAGTATATTATTGAGTCTGCATGTATCGGGATATTAGGTGGAATATTAGGTTTATTACTCGCTTACTTAGGTTTAAAAGGGGTTGAAGGCTTGTATGGCGATTACATGAAAGGCTTAGCAAGTTTAGACATTAATATGGCTATTTTAGCGGTATCACTTGCCCTTTTTTCCACGATATTGGCCGGTTTATACCCAACATGGCGTGCTTGTAATATCCAGCCTGCTCAGCAACTTAAAAGCCAATAAGCTATAGGTAAATAGGAAATTATTATGTTAGAAACGGGACTCATACTACGTGCTTTGGCACGCAATAAAATAGGGGCACTACTTATTGCCCTGCAAATTGCCTTAACCATGGCGATTATGGTCAACGCTATATTTATGATCCAAGATCGCCAGCAACAAATGCAGCGTGAAAGTGGTATAGACGAAGCAAACACCTTCTATTTAACCAATACGGTATTTGGACAAGACTATAATATTCAAGCCCATTTACAAACTGATTTACACATGATTCGCAACACACCTGGGGTTGTTGATGCTGTTCAAATCAATGCTGTGCCATTAAGTGGTAGTGGATGGTCAATGGCACTGCAACATGAAGCTGGTGAAGATAAAGATGCGGTAGGCTCGGCAATTTACATGGTCGATGACCATGGCATCAACACACTAGGTTTAGAACTTATAGCGGGTGCTAACTTCAAACAAGGTGATGTTGAGTTACGTAAAGATGGTCAATCAACATGGCCCGATAAAACCATTATTACGCAAGCTTTCGCAGAAAATTTATACCCCAATGACTGGCAGTCTGCTGTAGGTAAAACGGTTTATATTTCACAAACACAACCCATGCAAATTATTGGTATTGTAAAAGCATTACAAGCACCATGGAACGGTTGGAATGGGGTTGAACGCAGTATGCTTGTACCATTTCAGCGTGAAGCAAAAGGCGGCTATTATTTCATTCGTACCGAAGAAGGAAGACGGGACGAGTTAATGCCGATTATTGAAAAAGCATTAGCAGAAAGCGATAAAGAACGCATTATTCGTCGAGTAACAACGACTGAAGATACACGAAACCGAAGTTATCAGCAGCATAATGCAACGAATAAAATCTTAACCACCGTTGTCATAACCTTAACCTTAATCACCGGCTTTGGTATTGTCGGCCTAGCTATTTTCAGCATTAATCGTCGTACAAAACAAATTGGTACTCGTCGTGCGCTCGGTGCAACAAAAGGGCAAATAATGCGTTATTTTATGATGGAAAACCTTATTATCTCTACTTTTGGCAATATTATCGGTTGTATCGGCGCGATTGGACTAAATATGTGGTTGGTTAGTACCTTTAATTTATCCCCAATAGGTTTTGAATTAATACTTTTTGGTATTGTAACGTTATTTGTTGTTGGGCAAATAGCCGTGCTATACCCAGCACGTAAAGCCGCATTAATACCGCCAGCAACAGCAACTCGCACGATTTAGCCGACTAGCTTACATAACCTGATAATTATTTTAGCTGAAATATAGAGCCTAAAAGCTCTATATTTTTTTAGCTGAAAACTTTCCATTACCTCTTCGAAAAAGATGATACTTCATTATTTTTCATGCTAGTATTTGCCCACTTAAGCATCCAAGGAAGTATTATGAAGAGTCTATCAAGTGCGGTAAAAGCAGCACTATTTCTCGCCACATTGAGCCCCGAAATCACTATTGCAAAAACCACACTAATTACTAATATTCAAGGCTATACCATCAATGGACAGAACCTTGAAAGCTTTAGCGCCATTGCATTTACTGACGATAAAATTGATAAAATCTATTCAGCAAAAGATGCATTACCATCATCAAATAAAATAACGATTATAGATGGTGAAGGCAAAACACTTATCCCAGGTTTGATTGATTCCCACGGTCATATTTTAAGTTACGGCTTAAGTTTATTGCGTGCAGATTTAGTCAATACTATCTCTGAACAAGATTCTATTAATAAAACGCTAGACTATGCAAAAAATAATACCGGGTTAACATGGATACAAGGCCGTGGTTGGAATCAAACTCAATGGCCAAGTAATGCCTTTCCTACTGCAGAGAGTTTAGATAAACACTTTCCTGATCAGCCGGTTTGGCTTGAACGGGTTGATGGACATGCAGGTTGGGCCAATTCAACAGCAATGGCTATGGCGGGTATCACTAAAGACACTGTGTCTCCTGATGGCGGTGAAATAATTAAAGATAAAAACGGTATGCCTACCGGTGTGTTTATCGATAATGCTATGGCACTGATTAATAACAGTATTGCGCCATTAACAATTAAGCAGCAAAAACAAGTGTTAGTAAAAGCAATGGACTCGCTTGCTAGTTTTGGCCTGACTAGTGTTCACGATGCCGGTATTGATACAGACAACCTAAATGCTTTTAAAGCGTTAAGCCAAGAGAATGCCATGAGCATTCGCGTTAATGCCATGTTGTATTTACCATCGCCTAATTGGGAACAAACATTAGCCAGCGGGCAATATCGAAGTAAAGACGATATGTTCACTTTCAATAGTGTAAAAATTCAAGCCGATGGCGCTTTAGGTAGTCGCGGTGCAGCATTAATTGAAGATTACTCAGACCATGCAGGTCATAAAGGTTTATTACTTAATACACCAAAAGAGTTTGAAAATTTGGTTGATACGTCAATGCGCTTAGGCTTTCAAGTGAATAGCCACGCTATTGGTGATCACGCCAATAAACTGGTGCTAGATACTTACGAAAAATATATTAAAGCAACAAAAACAGGTGCTTTACGTCACCGCGTTGAACATGCTCAAGTACTGCGCATTGAAGATATCCCAAGATTTGCAGAACTAGACGTCATTGCTGCTATGCAAGCAACCCATGCGACTAGTGATAAAAACATGGCACAAGATAGACTTGGGCCAGACAGAATATTAGGCGCGTATGCCTGGAGAAAACTCTTAGATGCTAACGCGGTTATTGCTGCAGGTTCTGATTTCCCTGTTGAATCACCCAACCCATTTTTTGGACTTCATGCTTCCATTACTCGCCAAGATCATAAAAATAGCCCACAAGGAGGATGGTTTGCTGATGAAAAAATGACGCCACTAGAATCATTTAGAAGCTTTACCCTAGATGCGGCTTACTCTGGTCATCAAGAAAACATTATTGGCAGTTTAGCAAAGGGAAAGAAAGCTGATTTTATCTTGTTAGATAAAAACTTATTTACCATCCCAGAACAAGACATTTGGACAATCAACGTTGATAAAACATGGGTGAATGGCAAATTGGTCTATAAAAAATAACAATGCTAACCATAATCACAAACTTTATTAAGCGCTTTTGGCAAGCGATTACGCTGGTCGTACTCATACTTATAACCGTTGGGTCATTGTTTCCTGTAGAACACTTACCTGCAGCGCCTGGCAGCGATAAAACACATCATTTTATCGCCTATTGCGCCTTAATGTTACCGGTAGCATTAAGGCGGCCAAAATATTGGTTAGCTTTTGCTTTATTATTTATTATCTGGAGTGGCTTAATTGAATTGATTCAACCACATGTTAACCGCTATGGTGAATGGTTAGATATGGCCGCTAACGCCGGTGGTGTTTTAATAGCGATAGTGCTTAGCCAAGTACTGCGCTGGTTAACTACACCTTCTAATAAGACGTAATTTAGCTAAATGAAAAATCATAGCGACTAAATAAGATTGTTTCAAAGATAAATG
This sequence comes from Colwellia sp. Arc7-D, assembly GCF_003061515.1. Taxonomy (NCBI): domain Bacteria; kingdom Pseudomonadati; phylum Pseudomonadota; class Gammaproteobacteria; order Alteromonadales; family Colwelliaceae; genus Colwellia; species Colwellia sp. Arc7-D. The sequence continues at coordinate 1,133,313 of NZ_CP028924.1, read as the reverse complement.
AAGCCTAATCCGCTTTATTTATCTTTGAATGTCAACATAACTTAGCTCGTATTAACTTCACTGGTTTTTAATACGTTAACATCATTTCAATTGTTAACTTTCAAAGCGGTTAACAAAATCGAGTACAGCTTTATTCCTGATAAAGAGTCACCCTATTTCGGCCATTATTCTTTGATTCGTATAACGCTTTATCAACATTTTCAAGCCACTGAGAGACCGAGTTATAGGTTTCAAGGACTTCGGCAACGCCAATACTAATGGTGTATTTTATCTCAATATCATTATGGATATAGACTGAAGACTCAACCGTTTTTCGTAAACGTTCAGTAAATATCAACGCGTCTTTGGCATGAGTACCTGAGAGTAAAACTACAAATTCTTCGCCACCATAACGCCCTGCAATATCAGTTTCACGTACTTGTTCGCGAATTACTTGTGCTAGATGCTTGATGACATCGTCGCCAACTGTATGACCATAGTTGTCATTAACCACTTTAAATTTATCAATATCCAACATAACTAATGTACTGGTAAGCTTATGACGAATATATCGCTTAAATTCAATTTCTATACATTGTTGCCAATGATTACGGTTAAATAATTGAGTTAAACCATCAACTTGACTCAACACCGCTAAATCAGCATTAGCTTGCTCTAATTCTATTTTATGAGTGGCATTATCAGTAACATCGTAAACTAACAAACACAAATGAGAAACGCCCCCAGTAGAAGACATTAATGGAATAAATGTTGTGTTTTGGTACATAAATTCAGCGCTACCGGTTATAGGACGATAATTATCAAACTTAAAAACATACGGCCGCTGCTCCCAAATCGTAAAAGCTTTATTCTTCAATAAAAATACTGACTCAGCTTTACGACGAAACCATTCTTCTGGTATTTCATCAAAAAGCCCAAACACTGATTTTCCTTTAACATCACGAGGCAATAATCCGCTATGGTTCTCCATAAAACCGTTCCAAATTTGGATGGTGTAATTACGGTCGAGTACGACTAAACCAACCTCGATGTTATGAAGCATTTCCATCATCCAATGTAACTCATTTAACTCTTCTGTTTGCACTGACATGATTAATCCAACAAATAAGCAATTTTATTATTAAATGTGGCGACTGATTTTTCTGTAAATAGCAGAAGTAAATCACATTTAATGGCGTAATTTTCAATTCCGTAGCTAATCTCGATGGCGAGCGTTTTCTTCCACTTTTTAGTATTGGTCGCGATGAGTTCCGATATTTTTCTATGTTGGCCTAGTACTACTGGGTGGCCTTGACTAAATGACATATCTAGTTGCGACGAAATACCATTTAAGCAAGCACCAATAAGAATATTGGCCATATCCATCAGTAACTCTAGCTCAACGGTCTGATCAAAAGTACTTGCTGAATTACCGGCTAAGTTACTGCTAATGGAGTCGTCATACTTCATCAAAGAGGCGATATCTTTAAAGCTAGAGTCATTAAGAATAAGTAATGCTTCACCAGAAATACCCGCACCAATAAAGCCTTGGCATATGCCTGATGTGGTATCTTTGCCCTCAACATCGCTAAGCGCCATCGTAAGCTCGCTTACTTCAATAAAATTTACATTCGGAATGGGAAGTACGACAAAAACACCCAATAAGCGGGCGAGTAAATCCCCCGCTTGTCCCATCGCTACATTGGCAATTTCCTGATAACAATCAAGTAACTTACTGTCTACTTTGAACTCACTCTGATCCGAATGTAGTGATTTATTAACCGCTGAATTTTGACTTTCGACGCCAGCATTATCTTTGTTTTCGGGTGCTGTTTGTGATGGTTTTTGTCTCGTGGGTGCGCCTGCTTCAGAAATAGCCACGTCATCAGAACTGCAAATACCATAAGCTAGCAAAACTGTCGCAAGCTTATCTTTATCTATAGGTTTTTTGATAAAATCTAGTGCACCTAATGCTGTGACTCTTTTGTGAGCTTCGGGCTGAATATCACCCGATATAATAACAACTAATGTTGGTAGGTCTTCTTTAACAATGGCTTCTAACACTTGATAACCATCCATTACAGGCATATTCAAATCAAGTAATAATATATCTCCTTTACCCGCTTTAATTGCTGATAAAGCTTCAACTCCATTAGTGGCAAAAGTTATATCTACATCCCAACCAATTGGCAGCGAACGCGCGACTTGTTTTCGCGCCATAGTTGAGTCGTCACAAATAAGTAAAGAAGTTGGCATAACTGAAAAATCCTAAGTTACTGTAGGAGAATGGATCATTAAAATGTTTGTAAGTTATACAGCTAATAAATTTAAGTGACTAAATAATCGATATAAACTCACAGCACTACCTTAAATCATAGTTTGATTTTAAAAATAAAACACGATTAATTCGCATTTTTTACGTCACCTAGGTAAGCTTGAGATCTATTTTACCTTAAGTAAATAACCTAATAATGAAAATTTTAAAATTACCCGCAATTGCTCTACTCAGCTCAGTATTTATGTTTTCAGCAATGGCAGAAACTTCTGCTGCTGAATTGACCGAAACAACCAACTTAGTTATGGCAGGCAATAAGTATGTAACTTTGCTAGGTAACCAAATAAACGTGGGTGATCAAGCACCTGACTTTAAAGTAGTAACAGAGTCATTCTCTCCTGTTACATTATCTGAATTTAAGCCTAAATCCGTATTAATTTCAGTGGTACCAAGTTTAGATACTGGTGTTTGCTCTATTCAAACTAAACGCTTTAATGACGAGGTCGCAAACCTACCTGAAGATGTTGTTATGTTAACAATAAGCAATGATTTACCTTTTGCTCAAAAGCGCTTTTGTAAAACAGAAAAGGTAGACAATATCAGAGTATTATCAGACGCGGTTTGGCGCGATTTTGGTCATAATTATGGTTTACTGATTAAAGATATGGGGTTACTAACACGCGCCATTATCATTATTGATGCTGATGGAGTAGTCGCCTATAAAGAATTAGTCGCGAACATCTCTCAACACCCCGATTATGAAACAGCACTGACAAAATTAAAATCAATGAGCCAAACCTTAAAACCCGTTGAACCGACTATGAATGAGCAATCAGAATAACGACATTTTAGTTATTATAATAGTCAGGGGCGAGTAAGATACTCCCCCTGACTATAACTACTTAGCTAGCTACGGAATAACCTCACCAAAAAATTAAAAAAATAATAACCAATAAAAACAATGAGATGCCAAAATAAAACTTTAATATTTCATTTTATTTGAAAAAATAATCCGCATTACTCTTGAAATTATATTCATTAATCCCATCTTTAGTAGTGTAGTCGCCGATAGGGTCTACATTAACCGCCTGTTCAATTTTGAAAGGCACAATTAAACTCTGAAAACATTAAATTTCAGATGTAATAATTCGCAGCATAAGCTGGTATTAGCATCCGAAAATATTTACAGAGACAACATATTGCTAAACTTTAAATAGGATATGAATTATGCGTACAACTACAGATTTCAGCCCACTTTACCGCTCATTTATTGGATTCGATCACTTAGCTGGTTTAATCGACAAAGCATCAAGAGCAGACAAACAATCTTCTTACCCTCCGTATAACGTAGAGTTACTCGCCGAGGATCAATATCGTATAACCATGGCAATTGCTGGTTTTGCTGAGCAAGAGCTTGATATTGAATCTAAACAAGACACCTTAATTGTCACCGGTACTAAAACTGGCAACGTCAGCAATGCTGATCGTAAGTTTCTCCATCAAGGCATTGCTGATAGAAACTTTGAACGTAAATTTCAATTAGGTGATCATGTTAAAGTTATCGGTGCATTTATCGAACATGGTTTATTACACATTGATTTAGAAAGAGAAATTCCAGAAGCGTTAAAACCAAGAAAAATTGCTATTAACGGTAAAAGTTTATTGCAACAAAGTAAGGTCTTAGATAAAAGTTAACACGCTACTTTGATTTGTTTCTCCCTGTTATTTTGCCCAGTCTTTGACTGGGCTTTTTTATGCCTAATTAACAGTAAAAAGTTATTACCGTTAATTACGCTATAGCTCTTATTACTACTTAAGAAATACGACTTAACTATTCCTACTTAGCCATCACATCAAGTAATGCGTGAACTGTTGCCTCTACACCCGATTTAATAGCTGGCGCTGGTGTTATTTTAAATTGTGGACTGTGATGACTCGGCACAGGTAGACCACCATTAGCAGCACGTTCAAAATCGGCTTTTGGCGTACCACCTACTTTAAAGTAAACGCTAGGAATATAAGGGTCTGTCGTAAAAAAGCCAAAGTCTTCCGCACCCATACCTGTTTCTGCAGGTTCAAGTAATGCATCGGCGCCCATTTTTTGGTTTAATACGCCTTTCAAGCGTTTGGCCAGTTTTTGATCGTTAAATGTCGGCGGGAAAGCAAATTCACTCACTACCACTTCAGGTAGTTTATCTTCTGGCATACCTGCAGTGCGTGCAGTGCCAATGGCTATTCGTTTAATTGCCGAAAGTAGTTGCTCACGTACTTCAGGTGTTAAGCTACGAACAGTCAACTGCAGCTTAGCTTCATCCGAAATAATATTGTGTTTAGTACCCGCATGAAATGCGCCGACTGTGATAACACCGGCATAACGAGGTGCCAATTCACGGCTAATAATCGTTTGTAAGTTATTAACAATTTGAGCGCCAATCACAATTGGATCTTTACCCTGGTGTGGCGATGCACCATGAGCACCAATGCCATGCACCGTTATATCAACCGTGTCAGCGCCAGCATATGGAGAGCCTTCATCAACAATTATTTTACCTGCTTCTGAGTTAGCACTAACATGAAATGCAAAAGCATAATCAGGCTGTCCAAAGCGCTGCCATAAGTTATCGGCCATCATGGCAGAAGCACCTGGCCCTTTTTCTTCAGCAGGTTGCCCTATAAGCATTAACGTGCCTGACCATTTATCTTTGTTTTCAGCCATATAGCGTGCAGTACCAACTAAGCTTGTAATGTGAACATCATGTCCACAAGCATGCATAACGCCTACAACTTCATTGTTCCAATCTTTCATTTTGACCTTAGAAGCGTTCGCTAAACCTGATTGTTCAACGACAGGTAACCCGTCCATATCAGCTCGAACCATCACCATCGGTCCTGTGCCATTTTTCATTATAGCGACAATACCTGTTCCGCCGACACCTTGTGTAACTTCAAAGCCAACAGCGCTCAACTCTTGGGCTAAACGTTTTGCTGTTTTAGTTTCCATTAAAGACAATTCAGGGTTGCGATGAAAATGATCCCATAACGGTGCTAAGTGCTGTTGGTAATCTTTGGCAATAGCGTCTGCAGTATTTTGCTCAAAGGCTAAAACATTACTGGCAGTAAAAGACGATAAAGTTAGTGCAGATGAAATTAAAATAGATAGTAAATGGCGATTCATTGTTGGCTCCAGATATAGTCAAAATATAATCCAATATTTATAATCAGTGACGAATAAAACTTGATCCATCGTTGATCATAACCCACGGAAAATTGATTAACTTACTCTACCTAGGCTAAAACTCAATGTCTTGTATTTTCGTTAAGCTGCAAGTACGAAAAGATAACTGACTTCTTTCTGTACTTAATTGATTTAAATTTCGAACAATAATTATCAATAAAATAAACGAATTATGCTCTTCTGAATTCTCGACTTATTGCTTAACTAAAACTCTTTTTGATGATTGATCCTACTTAGAATGTGCATTTTTTAATGATGTTGTTTACTTCTTGATTTATGAACCTCGGGGATATGAATTTTTTAACAACAAATATAGTTTAATAAACTCGCTTAGAGATAAGCTTATAAATATTGCACACTTCTTGTTTATGTTTTATGGAAGTTTAAGCTTTTTTAACCAATGAATTTTTATTAATAACCGTAAAAATCACTATTTACTTATTAAGCGTTACCCGTCTAAATTGGCAATAAAAAATAAGGCGCGGTAACAAAAACTGGCTTAATATCGGAATGTTCTTTAATCAATGAAAGTAATCAATTTTTAATCAAGCTAACACTGCAAATCTTGTTATCATGGAGGTATATATTACCTTAACTTAGGTGTATTCGAATCAAGCCTGCATGTGTAACAGTGACTGAGCTATAATTAAACCTGCACACACTAAGTTTGTCACCACTCATTTAGCGGTTGTTTTCATCAAAAACTTTACGTATCTAACGTAAATAACAACTCGGCTAAAGTCGGTTGCCATTGAAAGGTTTTTAAATGAATGCGTGCGCCAATAATGATGACTTGCTCATCTTGAAGTAATCCGCGTTGCCGTTCAAAGTGGTCACTACCCGGTGCAAATGAAATCTTTCCTTGGGAGTTAATTACTCGATACCAAGGTACCTCTCGCCCACGCCAACCATCATTAAGGACAGCGCCTAGCGCTTTCCCAACTAAACGTGCGCGCCCAGGTAAACCAGCTAAATCTGCAATTTGGCCGTAACTGGCAACTTTTCCCAAGGGGATTGCCTGCACGGTTTGCCATATTTTTATATGATTAGCGTTTAAAGGCTTGGCAATATTTGGCACTGCTTGTGCCTTTATCACCAAGGTAAAATACTACCATTAGAGTGTTTAAAAACGCCACTCTCTATCAGGGTAAGGTTATTAATTAACCCCACCAGTTTTTTAGCAGAATCACTTGCGCTGATATCCCCCCGTAATTCACCATATCAGTTTGCACATAACCTGGATGGTAAACACCAACCGCAACCTTGTTATGAGCTAGATCATGACTCAACGACATAGCTGCTGCATTTAACGCTGCCTTCGACATTCTGTAGCCATAACGTCCTCCAGAGCCATTGTCACTAATAGATCCCATTCTGGAGGTAATAAGTGCTATTTTTGCACCTTCATTCAAATGTGATTGTAAACTAGCAACAACTCTCAGCGGTGCGATAGCGTTAACTTCAAATTGTTCGCGAATCGTTGCTAAATTAAGCTCGGTTAAGCTCTCGTCTCTTAATATTCCTGCGTTGCACACTAATACGTCAATATCGACATGGCTTAATGCTAACACCATATTAGCGATACCAAGATCTGTGGCTACATCGATATCTTCGATAATATTTACCGCAAGTTTTTCTAACTCGACTGACGACTGTCGACACAAGGCAAAAACATTATCTCCTTGTGCTTTGAAATGCACACACATGGCCAGTCCTATACCTCGGTTTGCGCCAGTGATCACAATGTTTTTACTCATTTAAATACCCTTAATGTTGAAAATTTAATAACTTACCTACTATTAAAACTAAAAAACCACTTCGTATGAAGTGGTTTTTACTATTTTAGCAAGCTTATCTAGTTCGTGTTGAGCTTATTCGCCACACTTACCTTCTTTTGCGTCTTTGGCTTTACCTTCACCACATTTGCCTTCGCCACATTTACCTTTGGCTTTGTCTTTCATTTTGCTTTCGCCGCATTTGCCTTCACCGCATTTGCCTTTGGCTTTGGCTTTCATTTTACTTTCGCCACATTTGCCTTCACCGCATTTGCCTTTGGCTGCGTCTTTCATTTTACTTTCGCCACATTTGCCTTCACCACATTTGCCTTTAGCTGCGTCTTTGGCTTTGTCTTTCATTTTTCCTTCGCCACATTTGCCTTCGCCACATTTACCTTTTTCATCGTCAGCAGAGACAATAGTCATGACATCTTGTACTGCAAATGGATTTGTTTCAGCTTTTACTGGCATTGTTGCCGCAACAGTTAACGCAAATATGCTTAATAGAGCTGCAATTGAAGATTTTTTAATTAATTTCATACTGTATTCCTTTTATTTTATTATATTAATTTGACACTACATTTATAAGTATAGCTATTTACAAAGACCATACACCACGATAATAAATTTCAAGTTCTTTACATTTTTTTACATTAACTTTCAAAAATAACTTATCTCACTTTTTCATCAGACTATCTTTATCTCCATAAAATCACAAGCAATAAAAACGAACTTAGTTCCCTGTGCATTTGCGTTTTATCTAGGTTTAACTGTTAATAATAGTATTTTTGTAGGTCTCATTATTGTGCACTATTTGCCGAAAGAGTAATAAATTGTTAACCCATTGTTAATGTAGGGTATGTGTTTACAGCACTAATAATAAAAACAGGGATTTTACAATGGGGAGATAAAATTCAGCAGGACATATATGAGGCTTACCAATGGGCTATTGCTGCTGGATTAGCGAGCAAAGATAATGCTTGTATTATGGGTGGTAGCTTTGGCGCCTACTCCGCGTTACAAAGCGCGATAGAGTACCCTAAAACATACCGCTGCGCGATTGGTTATGCCGGTGTTTATGATTTAAACTTAATGTTCAATGAAGGTAATATTAAAAACATTTATGAAGGCAAAGCATATTTAGAGGATACTTTAGGATACGATGAAACCATAAGAATGAAAATGTCTCCTGTATATCATGCTAATAACATTGAAATTCCGTTATTCATAGCTCATGGTAAAAAAGATGAACAAGTGCCTTTCGAGCATGTCGCAAGACTTAGAGCAGCATTAGATGAGGCAAAAAAATCTTATACATGGCATAAATTTAGTCGTGAGAGTTATGGTTTTTTTGACCCTGATAACCATGCAGAATATATGAAAAACGTGTTGGACTTTTTAAATAAGAACATTTAGCAACACAGCTAACCCGTTATTGAAATAAAGTAAGAGGGGTATATGAGTACCCTTCTTATTTTTAATTGTTATTTTAGCCATAATTAAATTACTGACTTCTACATGAATGATACGGTTTAGTTTATACTGCCAAAATAGTAATTAACCGAAAATTAAAAGTTCGTTTTATACCTGATCAAATAATCGGTTTATTTATGCTTATGAGGGTAATCACCTCTACCTTCACTTTTACATACCCAGTTCAGAGAGTTACCTATCAATTACCTCAACCAACAAAACTGCTAACGTATGCTCCTCACAAAAAATTCACCTGTACAAAAAATAATCCTAGCACCTATGGAAGGTGTTGCTGATGAGTTAATGCGGCAATTATTAACATCTTTAAATAGTTATGACTTTTGTATCACTGAATTTGTTCGCGTGGTCGACTCATTAGTCCCTAAACATGTTTTTAGAAAAACCTGTCCTGAATTAGAGCATGGCTGTGTGACCCAAAGCGGCACCCCATTAAGAATGCAACTACTCGGCCAAGAACCCGATTGGATGGCGGAGAATGCCGTTAGAGCGCTTGCCATGGGATCGCATGGCATTGATGTAAACTTTGGCTGCCCTGCGAAAGCGGTAAATAAAAGCAAAGGGGGGGCTGTTTTACTGAACGAGCCTGAAAAAATTCATCAAATAATGACTAAAATGAGAGCTGCTATTGGCAGCAATGCTACGTTATCAGCAAAAATAAGACTTGGATTCACTGACGCCTCAAAGTTAGATGAAATTGTTAGTGCGGTGCAATCAGCCAATGTGAATCAATTAACTATTCATGCCCGTACCAAACAAGATGGCTATCGCCCTCCCGCTTATTGGCATTTTATTGCCGAGATAACAAAAAAATATAATATTGAAATCTTTGCTAATGGTGAAGTTTGGAATAAAAACGATGCGCAAAACTGCATCAGTCAAAGCCAAACTCCAAACCTGATGCTTGGCAGAGGTGCATTAGCTTTGCCAAACTTAGCAAATGTAATCAAATTTAATGAAACACCTATGGCTTGGTCAGAGCTTAGTCGCCTATTAAAGCGTTACAGTGAATTGGAGTTACAAGGAGATAAAAGCTTTTACTTTTCAAGTCGCTTAAAGCAATGGTTACGCTATTTAAAATTATATTACCCTCAAGCCGATAAGCTGTTTAATGCGATTAAGCTATTAAAAAATAAAGATGAGATTCTCTACCAAATAGAACAAGTGTCAGCGGTGCATACTTAATTTCCGCCAATTCCCTTATGAATATTAACCATAAATTTGAGAAAATTATTATTAGACTAACCAAGATTTTTACTAGGCAACAAGGTAATATAATTAGTCTTAAAGACAATTAATTATCCTTAAAAAAGAAGCAGCGAAAGTGAAAAACGGTTCAGAGTTAAGAGCACGATATAATGATGTCAATCGAGGTGTTTACTTTATTGGCACAACACCACCTAAAAGTGATACCCCTATAGATCAGGTTTCAACCATTGCGGATAAATTACTTGAGCGTGTCAGCGACATCGACTTTGACGGTTTAATTGTTTATGACATTCAAAATGAAGATTCGCGTACTTCCAAACCGCGCCCTTTTCCATTTAAGTCTACGCATGATCCTCGACTTTATTCTTCATTGTTACAACAAAAGTCAAACCGACCGGTTATTACCTATAAAAGTGTTGTGCAATCTAACGGTGATGACTTCAATCAATGGGCAAATGAGGCTTGGCACGAATATGGAATTCGTGACATTGTGCTTGTTGGTAGCCCTTCTCAACAAAATAACATTAGCTTACCTTTAGGAAAAGCTTATGAAACCTTAGTAGCTAATGAAAACGACTTTTTTATTGGTGGCATTACCATCGCCGAACGTCATGCAAACAAAGGTAATGAGCATGCTAAGTTGATTGAAAAACATCAGCAAGGTTGTAATTTCTTTATCTCTCAAGCTATTTATAATCCTCAGGCAACCATAGATATGTTGACGCGATATGCTATTGAGTGTCAGCAACAAGGTATAAAGCCACAGCGCATTATTTTAACTTTTTCACCTTGTGGCAGTATGAAAACTTTAGAATTTATAGAGTGGCTTGGTGTCAGTGTTCCTGAAGCCACTAGCTTACGCATATTAAATGCTGAACGTCCTTTATATGAATCGATCAGAATTTGTAGTAATACCCTAGTTCAAATACTTGATGCAGTATTACCATACAAAGTACCTTTAGGGCTAAACATTGAAAGTTTAACCAATCGTAAAGAGGAAATTGATGGTTCAATATTACTTTACAAATTATTACGCTCAACCATGGATAATTACTTAGCTAAAAAAGAATTAAGTGGCTTATTTACGGACTAATTGGCAACTTTACTTTATCTTGGTTAAAGCTTTAGATACAGTGATTAATCAAGTTAAGGTATTTTTTGTGTAGATACGTTATGCTTAATTTGATTTTTTATACTGGTTTCAAAGGAGTTTAAGGTATGTCAGGTACTGCAATGGTTGTGGCTATAGTATTTATATCAGTCGGGTTTGGTGTCATGTTCGACATGTACAAGAAGCATTTAGAATTCAAAGAAAAAACATTAAACCATAACAGTCAAAGTAATGAACAAGCGATCGCAATGACAAAGCAAGTTCAAACACTTGAAGCACGTATGCGCGTACTAGAAAAAATTGTGACTGATGAAGGTTATGACCTTAAAAAAGAAATCAATAAACTGTAAAGCCACAACGTTCATTTTAATGTTGATAATCTCAATATGCCCATACTCTATAAATAAGCATTAATATGAAATTAATCATGAAAACTGAATTTGATAATCTACGAAAAAATCCACTTCATGATTACGAAAGCGATACCAACGGTGAAAAGCAGATAGTAAAAATATATCGTGATGAGCAACTTATTGCGAAAAAAATAACCTTAAAGAAATCAATTCGCTACTTTGCTATTACTGGCTACTTACAATTCCTTACCGCGCAAACAGAATAAAAACCTCTTAACTTGAATATACGATGAACAACGCTTTTTGTGTACTCCAGACTTCAGTTATATAAATTAGCTTTCAAAGGGATCACTCAAAGACGCTAATGTTTTACCGTGAGGAATAGGTAATTTTGTTTCAGGGTCAACTTGAACAAAAACAATATCATCAGCTAAGCATATGGTTTTTTTAGTTATCTTATTACGCATCATGCATGTAATGGTAATAGAAGTTTTACCGACTGACTTTGTTGATAAGCCAAATTCAACTACATCACCTTGCTGAGCAGGTGATTCAAAGTTAATAGCACCGATATGCTTGGTAACTAAGCAGTTAGTCTCAAGTTGACAAATAGCATATATCGCAGCTTCTTCATCAATCCATGCCAGTGCTCTGCCCCGAACAATGAATTGGCATAATTTAGATCATTAGGCAAAATTAGTCGACGTGATAAAAAACGCATAGGTATCCTTACTTAAACTGAAAAAACCGACACAGGTTGTGTCGGCAGATAAATTAAAATTTAGTTTACAGTGATTTAGAAGCAATAATGTCTTGAACTAAGGCTAAGCCTGATTGCTTACATTCAGGTAGGTCAATATCGGTTGTAGATAAAGCATGAGTTCTATCACCCCATTTTACAACATGTGCGCTCCAAGTTAGACCACCACCGAAAGCAGGAAGTAATACATATGACTGCTTAGCAATAAAACCTTCTTCAATGGCTTCTACAAAAGCAACTAAGGTTGTTGCTGCCGACATGTTGCCATACTTATGAATATTGACAAATACTTTGTCTTTATCCATTTTCAAACGTTTTACAAGGGTATCAATGATACGTAAATTGGCTTGATGAGGTACAACACTTGCTATTTGGTCTGCAGTCAATTGCGCTTGCGCTAAGGCTTTATCACACGCTTGGGCCATACCTGCAACAGCTTTTTTAAAGATCTCTTGACCTAAAAATGCCCAGTTAGACTGGCCAAGCATACGCCCTTGGTTGGCATATTTCATACCCCAACCCTCTACTGACAATATGTCGCGCGACTCGCCGTAACAACCTAATGCTTGTGTAATTACACCCGTTTCTTCAGTCGTTTCTTCTAAATAAAGTGCGGCAGCGCCGTCACCAAATAATACCGCTACGTCACGATTACTCCAGTCCATAATGGGTGAAATAGTTTCAGCGCCAATAACCAATGCAGATTTAACTACACCACTTTTAATCATAGCGGTTGCTACACTTAAACTGTACATACCACCGGTACATGCTGTACCTACATCCATACAAGCGGCATTTTCGGCGCCTAATAAACGTTGTACATTAGAAGCAGCATTCGGACAGATTTGATCGAATGTGGTACTACCAAAAACGATTAACTCAACATCTTCAGCTTTTTTCCCAGCAGCAGCTAATGCACGAGCACAGGCAACATAGGCTAGCTCACTAACAGAAACATGAGAAATTCTTCGCTCTTTCATGCCTGTTCTAGAGGTGATCCAATCATCATCTGTTTCCAGAAAAGTTGCTAAATCATCATTACTAAGGATCGCGGGAGGTAAGCACTTGCCCCAACCGGTAATTGCTGCGTATGTCATAATAAACCTTATTTACTGTTGTTTTTACATTCATTACGTAAAGAACAATCTATTTTTATCCTAATATCATACTACAAAAACATCCTTGATTAGAGGGGTTTTTAGCGTATTTACAAGCTACCTTTAGCATACACGTGGCATAAGTTAAATTTTCGATATGATTAACTCATAGCTATTACGCCAATTTTTATAATCAACTGGGATAGCAATAGGAATATTATCTTTAATTAAAACCAATGAAGGAAAACCTTGGATGGGTAACTGTCGCATTTCAGCAATATCTTTTTTTAATAAAGCATCGGTGTGTTGGCTGTTTATTTGCTCCAAGAAATCATCACCATCTAAACCAATTTCAACAGCCAATGCTTGTAATGTGGTTATATCTGATGGATTTTGTGCCTGTAAATAATAAGCCTGTTGGATTGTCGAAAGCATAGCCTGTTCTTTGCCACTAGCACGTGCAACAATCGCAGCCCGACATGCAGGATATGTAGAGCGCCTTGGCTGACATTGTTGCCAAAAGTCAAAATTAAATTCCGTACCTAACTGCTCTGCGATATTTCGCCAAGTTTGCTGTAAGAATGTTTGCATTTCAATGGGCATAGGCTCATTACTATCTGGCGCTAACCCTCCCAGTCTGTAAATTATATCAACATGCTGTGCGAGTGATTTTTGCAGTTTATGCCAGGTTGGTGCATAGCCCCAACACCAACTGCACATGGGATCGTAAATATATACTAAAGTGGAATTCATTGTTTACTCATTCAAATTTGTTGAAGCTTATACGTAAAGTAAGACTAAATTTATCTACATTGTAACAATACCGAGTAAAACTCAAGTTATGTAATGAGTGATTTTTTCCTGTATGCTAATTTACTATAAAGCATTAACCCATAAGGAAGGTGGCTACATGTTAGTAAAAATATGTAAAATAATGACAATAACGTCATTAATTTTAGCCTTTAATACCTCGGCAGTACAGATATCAGAATGCATGAGTGACGAATGTATTACTTACTTTAAATCTTTTAAAAAAGCTTCAAATCGCGGCCACAGTAATGCCATATACAATTTAGCAAAGTTTTATCATTACGGTTTTGGTACAGAAATAGACAAAGCTAGAGCATTAAAGTTTTATAAAAAAGCAGGTATTCATGGCGTTAGAGCGGCTGAATATAAAGCAGGTATGCTCTTACTAACAGAAGAGCAGCTTTATGACTTTGATGAAGGTATAAAGTGGTTAAAACGCGCCTCAAGAAAAGGACAGCCCAACGCCGCATTTTTATTAGGGCAAAGCTACCTTTCTAAACAACGTTATTCAGAAGCAGACATCTGGCTCACGATGGTTTATAAAACTCACCCGACCAAAATTGTACGTTGGATTAAAAAGTCTCAGCAAACCGAAGCATTCAATGCACATAACTTGCCTTCTTTGCATCAAGCACTTGCCGAGACTCCCATTGAGAACTTTGAAATACTCAAAGCCGCTTCTTCAAGCAATATTGAAGTAATCACAATAACCGGCAGACATAGAAATACAGCTTTAGATGCAATGTTAGCCGGATTTAGAAAGCGAATTACATCAACAGGCACTAGACTGCCAAATATTACCTGCGACCAAAACGTAGCCTGCAATAAGAAAACTCTAAATGTTATGAAAGATAGTATATGGGTCAGTCAAAAGTAATGATTAGTGACAAATAAAAAAGCTTAAGTAATGAACTTAAGCTTTTAGAAAACATTGAGCTAACTCTGTGTTAGCTTAAAACGGCATTTTCATCCCTGGAGGCATTTGCATGCCGCCAGTTAGTGCGCCCATTTTGTCTTTGTTTTGCTCTTCTACACGACGTACAGCATCATTCATTGCAGCTGCAACTAAGTCTTCAAGCATATCCTTGTCGTCTTCCATTAAACTATCGTCAATAGAGACACGACGAACATTGTGGTTACCCGTCATTGTTACTTTAACCATGCCAGCACCAGATTCGCCTGTGACTTCCATGTTGGCTAACTCTTCTTGAGCTTTTGCCATTTTAGCTTGCATTTGTTGGGCTTGTTTCATTAAGTTGCCCATGCCACCTTTCATCATAATTTTAACTCCAAAAGTAATATGCCGCCAAAGATAGTGGTTAACGGCTAAAATTTCAAGTAGCGATTATCGTGCTACAACAGTTTCTTGATCAAGTTCAGCTTGAAATTGCTGCTGCAAGGCAATAACAATTTCATCTTCTGCTAATACTTGTTTTGCATATTCATAGCGTTTGGCATTGATATCTGATTGAATTTGATATGGATCTGCTACTGTTTTTTCAACAATATTTAATTCAACAGTGACTTTGCGTTGCAAGTATTCAGATATGTGTACTTCTAGTTGTTTATGGGCCGCATCACTATTTAAATGTCTTATAGATTTATCTAATTGCAAAATCAACAAATCTTCAGTAGATTTTCCATCAATTGTCGCATGAATTGCTAGCTGCCTTAAACGAGCAATTAACGACATACTGTCAATCATATGCGCCCATTTATCAACCTGATTTGCCAATTTAATCGTGGCTGGGTTAATCACATCTTCAGTATAAGGCTGTTCAGGCAGTGTCGCTAAATCAGGTACATTGGGTTTATCTACTGTTATATTTTCAACAGCATCTACATTTGATTGACCTGCTTTATCTAAAGGCAGACGCATGTCAGCGCCATTAGACTTTTTTACGCCCTCCTCCATCGATTTTTTACGACTTCTGAGCATATTTCGTGTTTCAATAGCAGCAGTAACATTCGATGCATATGGCTTTTTTTCATCAACTTTTTCTGGTATTTCATTACTGTGAATTAAAGATGAATCGACTGATGTGTCAGCTACTTTTTCTAAAGAAGTTGAAGGTTGCGTTAAAAAATCTACTTCAGGTTTTGTTTGAACAAATGCATTAGCTTCCTGTTCAATTGCTAACATTTCTTGGCTTAACGCTTCGTTCTCATTAGCAAAACTATCGATATCTTCATCTGAATTTGTCGATAAAGTCTGCTCCTCGTTAGCATAGTTTTCTTGATATTCACCTTCATCAACATTACTTGCTATAGATTCAACAGACTCTGCATTGATCATTGATGAATCAACAGTATGTGTTTCTTCCGCTAATGTAAGTCCAGAGTGTTCATGTACTGTAGATTTTTCTTCACCTACATTGTCTGCCGCTAAGTTATCCTCGTTGGCTAAAGGCATAACATCGGCGAGTGCCAATTCATCTAAATTGATACTCGATGAGTCAGCAGTCATACCTTTTGTCACATCAGGAAGCTCTTGGCTATTGGCAACAGGTTTAAATGCAAGCAAGCGTAATAACATCATATCAAATGCCGCTTGTTCGTCATCGGCATAAGGTAAATCTTTTCTAGCTGTTAATACTATTTGATAATAAAGCTGTACGTCTTCAGGAGACATCAATTGGCAAAAACGCATTAACATCTGTTGATGCTCAGCCGGTAAGTTAAAATTAGACTTTACCACCTGTGTCATCGCAATTTGATGCAATAATTGTATTAATTCAGCAGATAAACGACTGTAACTTGGCGCGTACGAAGCAATAGAAAGAGAGAGTTGCATCAAAGCTGAAGCATCTTGTTTCAGCAACGCGATAAGGATTTTAAATACCCAATCACGATCGACTCCACCAAGCATTTGTTGAACATCATGTCTGGAAATGTTGCCGTTACCCTTAGCAATACATTGATCTGTTAAGCTCAAACAATCGCGCATACTACCACGGGCAGCTTTCGCAAGAAGTGCAATAGCTTCAAGATCGAAGGTTACACTTTCTTTGGTAAGTATTTCCGTTGTTTTATCGCTAATTTGTTTAATTGTGAGTGCTTTTAAATGAAACTGTAAACAACGCGAAAGAACAGTAACAGGTAGCTTTTGTGGGTCAGTAGTAGCAAGAATGAACTTAACATGTTCGGGAGGCTCTTCTAGTGTCTTCAACAAAGCATTAAAACTACTTTTGGAAAGCATGTGTACTTCATCTATTAAATAGACTTTATATCTGCCTCTAGTTGGCGCGTATTGAACATTATCTAAAATTTCACGCGTATCATCGACTTTTGTACGAGAAGCAGCATCAATTTCAAGTAGATCAACAAATCTACCTTGGTCAATATCAACACAAGCATCACAAACACCACATGGTGTTGCGGTAATACCTGTATCGCAATTTAGGCTTTTAGCAAAAATTCTGGCAATAGTCGTCTTACCGACACCTCGAGTACCAGTAAATAAATACGCATGGTGTAATCTGTTTTGGGAAAGTGCATTAACGAGAACAGTGACAATATGTTCTTGTCCCATTAGCTCGCTAAAGGATTTTGGACGCCATTTTCTTGCTAGAACCTGATAGCTCATATTTTGGCCTTAATCACCAGCATATTGCAATAAAGAGAACACAGATAAATCCATGCCTTTGAGTTTTTCTTCTCCGCCTAAATCTGGTAGCGATATAACAAATGCAGCATCAGTAACTTTAGCGCCTAAACGCCTAATTAACAGAGTCGTTGCTTCAATTGTGCCACCAGTGGCAAGTAGATCATCTATGATTAATACATTATCGTTTTCATTTAACGCATCTTGATGAATTTCTAAAGTGTCTTGACCGTATTCCAGTTCATAGTCTTGCTTAAAAGTTGCTCTTGGAAGTTTACCTGGCTTACGCACAGGTACAAAACCGACTCCCATCGCTACCGCTAATGGAGCTCCAAATAAAAAACCACGAGCTTCAGTCCCTACAATTTTAGTAAATCCGCCATTTTTAAATTTATCAGCTAAAATATTAATGGTGAGTTTAAGCGCTTCAGCATCATCAAGAATGCCGGTTACGTCTCTAAATAAAATACCAGGCTTAGGATAGTCGGGAATGGTATGAATTGCAGATTTTAGTATATTGATTTGTGATTCAGTCATGTTCTATAAGTCAAAATATATTTTAGTTACAGAATAAAGCAATTCTGTGAAAAATTATAGTGACTGACGACGAGTATTTGGCAATAGTAGATCATTTACTAAGTTAATAAAATTAAGTTGATCTATAGGTTTGTCGATAATCGCACTAAACATTAGTGTATCACAGAGGTATTGAACCGACTTTATGCCTTGTGTAGTCATAAATATCA
Organism: Colwellia sp. Arc7-D; assembly: GCF_003061515.1. Classification (NCBI taxonomy): domain Bacteria; kingdom Pseudomonadati; phylum Pseudomonadota; class Gammaproteobacteria; order Alteromonadales; family Colwelliaceae; genus Colwellia; species Colwellia sp. Arc7-D. The sequence continues at coordinate 1,114,868 of NZ_CP028924.1, read as the reverse complement.
CTGGAATGTCTGCAAATAATTCATGCTGTCTAATGTGTTTAGTTAATTGAATCCCATTCATAATTGGCATTAAATGGTCGACTACAACTAAATCAAAACTATTGTTTAATAATGCTTCTGATGCATCTAAACCATGACATGCCGAGGTCACAAAGTATCCTTGGGCGGATAACAAAGCCGTAAGGTTCTCTATTATGATCGGATTATCGTCTACAACGAGTATATTCATCCTAAATAAAAGTACCTTTGACTAATTTGATAATAACGTAAACCAACCAGCTAACATTGGTAACAATGGTGCGGCGAACATGACCAAAACAGCGGTTAATATGTGGAGAATTGAGGTGCTATCTGTAAAGTTATCTTCTGACATAAAAGGTACCCAGTAGGTTGATTAATCGGCGCGCATTGTAGACCAAAGCTTTTAGAAAAGGTAGTTTTTTTTAATTGAGCGTATAGAACTTAAGTAGTATTGGAGGGGTTTGGAGTACAAATTTTTAATGCTTTTTAACTTTATCTTTAGTACGGAATGACCACAATAGCCATCCATATTAATATCGATCCAAACATGAAATCAATGTGCCAAGTAAATAAGTATAAACGTTTCTTGATTGTTCGATATGAGAAAACCATATTTTAAATATAAAAAAACCAGCCTATCTGGCTGGTTTTTTATTGAAGCTAAATAATAAACTTAGATGGCTACATTTTTACGTTGCGCTGTATCTTTAATAAAGCCAACCCAACCCTTAGCAGACTTACGAGTCTTAGGATCTTTCATGGCTAAATTAATAGCTTTATAAGCTTGTTTATACTGTTCTAAATAAAAGTGAGATTCTGCAATACTCATATGCAGTCTACCCTCATTTGTAACACCAAGCTCTAAAGCTTTGTTTAACGCGACAATAGCGCCCTTAAATTGCTCATCTTGCTTTAATAACATACCTTGTTTGCTGTAATGCTTAGCAAGGTTAGTCATTTTAGCTAGTTCACCGTAATAGCTCGCTGCTTTATCAATATGTTGAGCTGCATGCCAGGCATTAGCTAATGAAGATAAGTTTTTATCATCACGAGTTACTAGTCCTGAATCTATATGCTTCTCTAAAAGTAAAGCGGCTTTATATGGCACTGCGTTTTGCGAATATAAACTTGCCAGTGTTTTAATTTCAGATTCTTTAACAAGGAAACCTTGTTTATAAGCTAGGTCAAGTGTTTCTAGACCCTTCTGATAATCCTCAATTAGCAAATAAAACATGCCAAGTTGAGTCCACCAAGTTTTATCTTCTGGAAATATTTGAACTACAGTTTCAAGCGTTTTAACAGCTTCCTTAAATTTCTTAGTTTCATAATAAGATGTAACTTTCAAAATGTAAGGGTTTTTGTTTTGCTTGTCGCCATAAGCTGCAATGGCATTATCTGCTGGCACAATCATTTTATCTAATTGCTTCAACGCATAATGTGCATTCGCTATTTTAGTCCAAGTATCGCCATCTGATTTACCTGTAAAATCCATCCAAGCTTTATAATTGACTAATGCCTCTTCATAAGCTTTGGTTTGCATCTGTAAATCAGCTAACAACTTAATAGCGTCGCCATGCTCTACTTCGTTAAGAATATCAGGTTCAACAGCTAGCTTAAGATATTTAATAGCATTATCTTCTTCGTTACCAATACTTGCATACATAACAGCAATAAAACGAGAAACATAAGCTTTATCAAACTCTTTACTAGCATCAATATCTAATAAAATAACTAAAGCACCTGGAATATCATCTGCAGAATAAGCTTCAAACGCTTTAGCCACTTTTTTGCCGACACTAGGGCCAACTAATTGTGTTTTACGTTGTGGCTTTTCCGCATCAGCACCTGCTGCTGATACAGTTATAGGCAATTGAATTAGAACAACTGAAATAATTAACAGTAAAGATGAAAAAATCTTATTCATTATTAATTTCCTCCGTCCATTTTAAAGTCAAGACGTACAGTCAAACCAGGTTGTCTCATAGGTTTACCATCAACAACTTTTGGTTTGTACTTCCATTTTCGCAAAGCACGTTTAGCTTCTTTGTCGAAAATTCGTTTTGGCTCAGCTTCAATAACATCAACGTCTTCAACACCACCAATTTCATTGATAGTAAACGAAAGCGTTACCCAACCTTCTTTACCATCACGAGCAGCTTGTATTGGATATTTTGGTTCAATACGAACTATCGGTGTTGCATCTCCGTCTCGACCAAAACCAGCGCCAGGTGCAGAAATACCTGCGTTTGCTCCAGCTAACTGAACACCAGGCATATTGAACGTTAGTCCACCTGTGTCGTTATTAGTCTCAGGCTCTGGAGCTTGAGGCTTAGGCGGCGTTTTAGGCGGCGGCGGCGGCGGCGGCGGAACACGTTGACGGCGTTCTGCTGCTGATTTAGGTGGCGTCGTATTAACTTCTACAATGATATTTTCTAAAGCTTCTTCTTTGGTTCTATCACCGCTAGAAACAAGAAACGCCATAAAAGCAAACAAAGCAAATGTTACTGCCGCGCCTAGTAGTATAGATACTAAAAAGCGAACCATAGACTACCCCTTAGCTGCAGCGATAGAAATTCTGTCTATGCCCGCTTCTTTAATTGCATCCATTACTTTAACAACAACACCATGTTTCGCGTCTTTGTCAGCTTGAATGATTACAACATCAGTTGGTTGCTCAGCCAATAATTTTTCAATATTGGCCGCTACGCGCTCAACATCTACACGACGCTTGTCTAACCAGATCTCGCCATTATCTTTTATTGCAACAAAGATATTAGCTGACTTTTGTTTAGACTGATTAGCCGCTTTAGGTTTATTAACTTCAATACCAGCTTCTTTTACAAAAGAAGTAGTTACGATAAAGAAAATCAGCATGATGAATACGATGTCAAGCATCGGTGTCATATCTATTACTGCTTCTTCGTCTTCACGAATACGTTTACGTGCCATTCGAATATCTCTCTAGTGATGAGGTAAACTGTCAACCAGTTTAGCCTTTGCTAGTTTAACTTTAGCGTCTAACCTTGAACTGAAAAACACACCTGATAAAGCTGCAACCATACCCGCCATTGTCGGGATTGTTGCCATTGATATACCAGACGCCATCAGACGCGGATTACCAGTACCTTGTTGTGCCATTACTTCAAACACACCGATCATGCCGGTTACGGTACCAAGTAAACCAATGAGTGGACACATTGCCACCAAGGTTCTAATTGTGAGCATACGTTGCTCTAGTAGTTCTGTCGCTTCGGAGATCCAAGTATCTCTAATTCGATGTGCATACCAAGAAGTAGTATCTTCTCTCGCATCCCAACGTCCGACGATATCGTCTTTCATTTTTGGATAAACTTTTGATAAGAACCAATAACGCTCTATCATCATTATCCACATCAATAAGAGAGCGAAGGCAACAACGTAAAGCACGTTACCGCCAGTCGCAATAAAACTCCTGACAGATTCCCAAAGCTCTATCAGGAATAACATTATTTAGACTCCTTCTCGGCAATCGCTGCGATTAAGCCAGCGCTTTGCTCGTCTAATTTTTGTAATACAGACTTACTTCTACCAGCAACAATGCTGTGGATTAGGATAAGTGGCAATGCACAAATCAAACCTAGGGCAGTTGTTACAAGTGCAAGAGAGATGTTACCCGCCATAATTTTCGGGTCACCTGTACCAAATAATGTAATCGTTTGGAAGGTCATAATCATACCGATTACTGTACCTAATAGACCCATTAGTGGTGCAATTGCAGCGAACATTTTGATTAAGTTAATACCGCGGTCAACTTTTGGTGTTTCGCGTAAAATAGCTTCATCAAGTTTAAGTTCAAGTGTTTCTGCATCAACCGACTTGTTTTCAAAGTACACTTTTAATAAGCGACCAAGTGGGTTGTTGTCATTAGGTTGGTCAAGGTTCTTCTCTTGAGCTTTAATTTTAGAACTCATAGCACCAAGAACTATCATACGCTCTAGAGCAATAAGTAGACCAAAAAATAACAATACAGTAATGGCATAACCAACTTCTTTACCTTCATGGTAGAATTCCATTAATGTTTTCTTACGCGTTTCAAGCGTTAAGATAGCACCACGAGATGGATCCACATATAAAGGAGCGTAACCTGAAGTTACACCGAAGAATGATGAAGCTGCACCAGCAATGTAACCTGCAGGTTGTTTAGCTAGTGGTTGTACTTGACCCACTTCATCGTTGTAGTTTAAGTAGCCATTTTCAGATACTAAGTTGAAAGTACCGATACGTGTAACAGATTCAGTAGACTTTGAACCATCTAAGTTAGTTACTTCAGTAGTAAACTTAGAAATTTCACCTGATTGAGTCATTTCAGTTTGAAGTGCAAACCAAAGTTCTTCAAGTTGCTCAAGTTCAGGAATCGCTTTAGAGTTAGCGATTTTGTCTAAAGCTGCACCACGACCTGGGTATTCAGCTGAAACAAGTGACGTTACGATTGAACCGTAAGCATTAGCTGCAGCTGCACGACTTACACCGAACATTTCACCTAATGTACCTTGAGCGTTGTCTAGCTCTACAGCTTTCTGCGCTAAGGTAATTTCGTTATCAGCATATTCTTTAGTTAAACGCTTATTACGAGCTTGTTGGTCTGCTAAATCTTTTTTAGCTTTATTCAATAAAGCTTGTTTGTCAGCACGTGCAGAAGTAAATTCCGCTTCACGTTTTTTATCAATTTTAGCTTCAGAAATACGGTCATTTTTAACTTGTTTTAACAAGTCATCTAACTGATTAGCTGACGCTGAAGCTGCTACTGTCATTGAAGCAGCAAATAATACTAAATTAATAACTTTTTTCATTATTTTTCTCCTGCTGCAAATACTGGTAGTTTAGCTAAATCAAGTGGTAATTGCTTACGAGCCATACGAACGGCATCAGTTACAGGTTTCAAGTATTCGTCACCTAAAGCTTCCCATGCGCGTTTATCATTGTTCCAAACCCAAGAGTTTTTCATGTCAAGAGATTGAGCAACAAATGAAATACGTCCCATGTGGACAAAGTCTGCAGTAATCATACGATCACCTAAGTCAAGCTCACCTTGATACACACCGAATATAGTGCCGTAACTGGCTTCAATTTCATAAGCTTCAAGTACTAAACGAAACTGTTCAGATACTGAAACGTCTGAGTCACCCATTACATCACGTAAACCAGCAATACGCTCTTTACGTGCATCAATGTTCATAGGAACATCAAGGTCAACAAACTTGTCTAATGTGTCAATCATTTTATACATCAATGGCACTACGCCTTGCTTGGTTTTATCTATACCAGCAATTTGATTTTGTAAAGATTGAATGTTGGCTTTTTGATCGTCAACCATAAGCTGAACGTGATCGTTATAACCTTTTAACACATCAGCTTCGTCAACTGTATTACGGTACTCAGCTAGTAGCTCTTGAGTTTGACCATAGATATTGTCGATTTTGCTTTGTGATTTGCTTGAAGCTTTAAAAATTTGAGCTTCGGCTTTTTGTAGATCTGTTAATGCGTCTGCAGCAGCGAAGTTGCTTGCTGAAAATGCTAGTGCGCCGATTATCGTCGATGCGATAAGGCTTTTCTTGCTTAATTTGGACATAGTTCCCAACCAATTGCTATTGAATTTTGATAACAAACTTTATTGTTAACGCAAATTTAATAATCTGCCATTTTAAGTTTTAATTTGTTTAGAATAAAACCATGCAATATTCCCAGAGGACAGCCTAACTGTCAACTAAGTACATTTAAAAGTCTGCTTATTTTACTTTTAACAAGTAAAGTAAACCTTTCGTAACGAGAATAGAACAATATATTCATTTAATAAAGAACAAGATTGATTTAATCGATGTTACAGAAGTCCTCTTAATTGTAAAAATATGTGCTCCCTATGTTTTACTAACTCTTTCGTAGTAAGTCAAACGATATTAGTGAATTGGCGCTTAATTCCTCTCTTTTGCTTCTTAATTGAACAATAATTAAACTTCACTAATATCAGGGGAGTAGTAATTAACTTCGTTAAAATTGGGTGAATGCTAGAATAACAAGCTAATCTAAAGTGAATTTCACCCTTTAATTTGAGGATATTTAAATGAATATCAGGCTCGAAACCAGCCGGTAATTGAATATCGATTTTTAGGTGAAAATGGGGCAATAGAGGTCACTGAATGTACTTTATCAACATTAAATAATGTTAATGAATTAAATGCAGGAGACCAAGATCTCATTGGGGTTCCATCTTTTTCATAAAACTGTAACAACCCACCACAGTCTGGATGCCAACCTTCAGTAAAACCTAGCACGTAGGCAATACGTCTTGTCTCTCCGGGAATATTATCAATATGGCGTGTTAAAAAGTCACCTCTGCGATATCGAGTTGCCTGGCCATCCGCGAAATTTAATTCAGAGTTACTGGTAATTTCTTTAATAACCTCCAGCGTATTTTCTGAATTCAATAGTCCTAAAAAGTTACGCAACTCTATTAATGAGTTTTGTTCTATTTTATGTCGCCCGTATAAAAAACCACCCCCGTTAGCTGCCAGCTTATGGATGTCTTTATACAATTGATTTTGTGTTGTCACTGGTAATGCTTTGATTTCAGCATCAGTAGCTTGCCTATTTTGTCCATTTAAGTGAAAAGCATTAGCAAAGTCTACTTTAGTTTCCAATGATATTTTTAATTTATCTAGGTCAGGTTGCGCTAAAAAATCAAACACTCTGACAATACCATTTTTAGAAAATTCATCTTTTAATGTTGATATGTTTGTAATGTTTTTTATTTGAATAGTCATTTAATACCTATAATTCTTTTGGGTTTTCGCCACTTCTAAGCCACCCTGTTATGGATAGTCTATGACCTGTTGCAAAAGGTGAGACATAACCAACGAGATGATTAACTGGTACTTTAAAAACGTTTATTTCATTAAACGATGGAGAAAAACTTTTTTCAATTTCTAAATTACTATTAAGTATATGAAGCGCCCCACCCCAATCAACACACCAGTCTTTTGTTAAATTAATGACAAATGCCGCTATTCTGTTTTTGCCCTTAACATCGTCATTATGGCAACTAAGAAAGTGACCGGCCTTAAATCGAGTGATTTGCGCATCTAAAAAAGTGATCTCTGGTGCATCTAGTACCTCTCTAAAGTAATTTAATACCAACTCACTGTTTAAAAATTTAACAATGTCGTTGAAAAAATGTTGCGGCATTAAGTTATCATAGTAAATATCGTAAATTGGAATGGTTTCATAAAAGTACTGAAAATCATTTTCCGCTTGTTTATGCACTAACTTTATCAGATTATTTTTATGGCTATCATCCCAACTTTCTACATCTAAACTATTTGAGTCTTGATGAATGCCATTGTTTTTAAATACTAAGTTCCATTGCTCTTGAACTGATATTTTATCATGGATAAAGTTCGCAGTTTTATTTGTTAGGGCTGTCTCTAACTTTACATAACCATCATTTAAATAGCTCTGCTTGAGTTTTGCTATATCTTTAGTTTTATTCAAAGATAATTTCATCTTTTACCTCAAGGTTTTCCTGTGAAACACTTTTATTAGCGCATAATTTTACTGTATTATCACATGCATATATTAAATAACCACTATGTGTTTGTTACTCTTGTCGCATACACCAATAAAACATTGCCCTATGACTTTAAGTGAATCGTTAAAAATAGCAGAATCTGCCCATCAACAAAAACAATTTGAAGTGGCTGAAATAGCATATTTGAAAATTATTAATGAATACAATAATAATGACGCAACTTATGGCTTAGCAACTTTATATGCTCAGACTAAACAATTTGAACGAGCCATACCATTATTTAAGGATGCGCTAGCTAAAGAGCCTTTCGCACTAGATATTACGCTTAATTATGCTATGTGTTTAAATGCTGCAAATAAATCTGATTTAGTTTTAGCGTTAATCGCAGGTATTAAAGATCGATTACCCAACGATGCCCACATTATAAATTCATTTTCTCATTTAGCTCTGTCAATCAAGCAACCAGAATTATCACTTGAAATAGCGACAAAATATGAAAACAATAATCCCCAAACAAAAATAATTTGTGCTCAAGCATATATGCAATCTGACCATTGGAATAAAGCAGTAGCTCTATGGCAAAAGATAGGCATGTTATCGTCACAACAGGCTGTTATACAAAAAAACCTTTCCATTTGTTACGCAAAGTTGAGGCAGTATAAAAATGCCATTAACGCATTTGACACTTTTCTTAAACACACTCCAGTTAATAGTATTAACTTCTTAAAATTTGCTGACTTATATATTCTTGCTCGTGATGTAAAGCTAGCAAGAGTCCAATTAGACAAAGCTATAGCCCTGAACGATACTAGTTTGACTAGATATGAAATTGAAATACGCGTTTGTCGTTTTGAAAATGCTCAAGCGTCGGCATTAATTGCCGCTGACAACGCCTTAAAAATGAATCCAAATAGCTATATTGCTTGGGGCGCTAAACAAGAAATTGGTGCACAACATCAACAAGCAATAACTTGTTTATCGCACCTTTTGGATGACTCGATAGATAATAATTTTCAGAACCAACAAAATTTATTCATTTTAGCAAAAGCCTATGAAAAATTAGCGCAATACCAACTGGCTTTTCGCTGTTTTAGTAAAGCCAATAATTTGCAAAAGGATATTATTCAACGTCTTAATTTAACCTATGACCTTCCTAGTGCTGAAGAGCATAATCAATTTCTTCAGCAAGTTACCTCTTCAAATAAAATAAAACAGTTAACCCCTAGCCATATTTTTATTGTCGGTATGCCCAGATCTGGCACAACGTTAATGGATCGAATGTTATCTCAGCATCCGAATATAGAAAGTAGTGGCGAAAATGAAGCACTAGCATTATTTATTGAAAACAAAGTTAATGCGCAAAAAGAAAACATTGAAACCAATTGGGATGATTTTTTTAGTCAAAATAGAATTGAAATGCAGCGTTCATATAACAGTAAAACGGCACTAAACGCAGACATTATAGTAGATAAAATGCCTCATAACTTTCGTTATGTGGGCGCTATATTATCTATTTTTGAACAAGTTAAAGTCATTCAAATGAGAAGGACGCCTGAAGATTTAGCATTATCAATTTTCTCTCAACCCTTTGCTCCACATCATAATTATGCAGCTAATTTAAAGAATATTGCCCATGCAATATTTCAAGCAAATAAGCTAATGGACTTTTGGCGAGACAGCTTCCCAGAACAAGTTATTGATGTAAGTTATAATCAGCTAACGACTTTACCTAAAGATGAAGCGAGGTTGATCTTTAAGTTTTGTAATCTAGATTGGCATGATGATTATCTAAATTTTCACAAAAAGCATGTTAATAGTTTCACCTTTAGTGAGCTGCAAGTACGGCAGCCAATTAATACCAGCAAACAAAACTTTGCTCGACATTATGAAGAAGAGTTATCAACATTTAGACAGCTTTATAATCAATTAACTCAAAGTAAATGCTGACTCCTAGCCTCTAACCATTGGCTGCGAGCTTGAAAACTCGCTAAAATAGACCTTTGTTCTTCTATAGATAAATCAGGGTGCCAGATAGAGAATATCATCACCACGCGATCTTCTTCTGAAGGATTAATAGCTTCATGTATATAAGAGTCATCAAAAATAATGACTTTACCTTTTTGCCACGCCCTAATTTCATTTGCTACGGTTAAATAACCGCCTTTTGGTACAATAATGGGTAAATGTACTGTCAAACTATGATTAGACTGCCCAAAGTGCGGCTGGATATGCTGTCCGGCTTTTAACAACGAAAAAAACACCTCAAATGGTTTGCCATCGACCTTATATAAAGGGATGCCTGCCAATATTTTTGCTGTTTTAGGCATTAATGACAATAAACTATTATTAGCTACGCCATCTTTATATATATTGAGTGCTGTCCAATTTTTTGATCCTACTAATGATTCAAAACCTTTTACTTTATAACTACCATCTAAATATGGCATGCCTTTTTGCTCAATTAAACTCAGGAGCTTAACAAACTCATCAGTTAAGTCATCAAAGCTTTCTTCAAGTAATTGGCACCAATCAAATTGGTTACTCTCATGGATAGGCTTAGCTTCAAGTTCAGGAATGTAGAATAAATGTGGTTTTTGACCATCTGTTAGGTAATTTACCTGCTCATTATGAGTTTGTGGCCATATAGCGTTTGCTATTCTTGTGCTGCCCTTTGTAGATTCAACACTTTGTGAGTGTAGTTTAGTGAAGTGAGAACGTAGTGCCTTATTTGCGTGATGAGATCTTACCCGGGTTTCATAAGAAAGCTTTTCGTTTTGATGCATTAAAGTCAACCTAGCATCAATATCATTACCTAATGAGTATAAAGCTAAAGCTTTTTCTAGCTCGCCGATTTGTTGGAAAAAGTAACCACCATAAAGGTAGGCTTTCAAAAGCCGCTTGTCATGTTTTATGCAAGCTAAATACGCATTTCCAGCATTTTTTGTCTCGCCAATTTGCTCTTCAATTATGGCTAGTCGATATAGCTGCTCTAAGTCTTTATCATTTGTAGCGATGTATTCTCTTAATAATTCCAACCCCTTTTGGTTATTCTGGCTATTAAATGCCTGATCTACTTGTTCTAATAACCGTTTTTTGCTCATAACTTATAACCCCTGATTTTCCAGCCCATAACACCTGCATTGTCATTCAACTGTATCAATTTAAAAGATACTTTAGTGCCTAACTTTTCAAGTGAAGTACAGAGCTTCTTCACTTTATCTTTCGATAAAGACGCTAAAATCAATTGATTTAATCTCGAGTTTTCTGCATCAATTCTTGCCTTCATATTTTGGAATGCTTCCATTATAACGACAAGATTTTGGTTTTTATTTTTAAGTTGAATAAGCTTATCAATTGCTAAAAAGACCTGACCTGTGATGGCATTACTTTTGACCCAAGCAGCATTGTTAAGAATTTTCTCTCCATTTTCATTCAATTGTTGCAAACTCAAAGACCCAGCTAAAAACAACTCAAAATTTTCCAATAAGCCACTTGTAAGCAGTAAATTAAACTCCTTTATTTTATCCTTTGCAGGAATGACTACTTCACTATCTTCATGGTGAATAACAAACAAAAATTGTCCTTTATGCTTTAAAACTCTCACTAGTTCAGGGGTAGATAAATTGAGTTTTGAATACTCTAAGCCAAATTGACTTGTCACAGCGTCAAACACACAATCGTCAAATGGGAGTTTTTGAATATTTATATCAGGAATAAAATGAACGGTACTTAGCAGCACACTTGCATCAGTGTATTTTTTGGGGTCTATAGAGGCGCGATCAACTGCGGTAACTTTTAGGCTTTTATTAAATTGTAATAAACGCCTTGCAACACTGCCATTACCCGTTGCTAAATCTAGCACAGTTGAATAATGGCTTAACTGTAATGAAAAACACCGCCAAATATCTGAAAGTATGACATGGTCTTCTGTATTACTCTTTGTAATACAGCTCTCTTGATGGTTATTTTGCCAGTATAATGACCAAGCTTCAGTCTTTTCCATACTAATCCTCTCTTGGCGTTATATCACACGGTGCGGTTAACCGGAAAATATCAGCAGGTCCGTTAAAAGGTATTGTTCCATGCCAAACATATGAGGGAAATAAAACAACTAACCCTGCATTAGGTGTGACAATTTTCGATACTTTTTCTCGCTCTTTTAGATTCATCGAGCTTTCTCCGAATTTTATTGCACCTGCATGCTCTGAAGATTGATCGTATTGAGAGAAATCAGGTACTTTCACATAAAATGATGAACTCAACCAACCTTCAGGATGAACATGATTAACATGGAAACCATTGGGTTTAAGCTTTACTGACCATGAACCAGAAAAGTTTACGTGATTAGTTTTTCTCGACAATAGCGGGTGTAAGCTATCATCAGGCAGTGACGATATATAATCTAGAGTGACCTCTTCAAACGATTTTTTGAGATCAATAATTGGCTTTATCGGTTGATAAAAAAGTCTACCGGGTGTCTGCGTACCAAACTTTAATGTTTGTTTCAAAGGCTCATGCTGTGTCTGATGCATTGACAATAAAGCAGCCTCTAATTCATCTAAAAACATAGCCCTTGAACTATATCCATTGGGTACTGGAATATCATAGCTCTGTATATGTTTCTGATAATCTACTAGCCATTCATATCGTGGGTCATTAGTCAGTCTCCAGCAGATACTCTTATAAGCGATGAGTAGTTGATTATGAGGCGCTATTTTCTCAGCGTAAGCTATTTGATGCAGCGCTTTATCATAATCAAAATCTATGATTAATAATTCGATTAAATCTAAAGCATTTGAAAGTTTATATTCATTGAGCAGTACTGGCTCTATCAGTGAGATTGCCAGTTTAATTTCGCCCTCTGAAGCTAAAAACTTACCTTTTAAATGCAAAAGCTCAGGCGTTTTATCAAGCTTTAATGCCTCTTCAACTACGACTGATGCTTGTGCTTTAGCCCCAGAGGAAAACAAACTCTCAGCATAAGTATGCCGTAATCGGGAATTATTCGGTAAATGTTCAATCGCAAGTTTAAAGCTTTTACCAAACTCACTTTTCTTACCTGTTTGCCAATAGAATTCATTCAGTGTTTCATGCACTTCACAATTATCTGGTGCTTTTCTTAGTGCATTCCAGTATGCCTGTTCTGCTGCAGGGTAATTACCCATATCAAATTGAGTATTTGCTTCATTAAAATCAATGTCAGAGATGTTTGGGGCAATAAGTTTCGCTTCGTTGAAACACTTAATCGCAGCAGAAAAATCACCCGTCATGCGGTAGGCTATGCCTAGGTTATGTAAAGCATTTACATAACGAGGATTTACACTCAGTGCTTGCTTATAATAAGCTATAGCAGCAACGAAATCGTGTTCAGCTTTGTATATATTCCCGAGCGATGTTAAGGCTGAAGTATTATTTTTAGACAAGTTTAGCACTCGTAAAAAACTATCTTTTGCTTGCGTTAATTTCTTATCCTGTAAATATAATAAACCAAGGTTTTTGATCGCATCGACATATTGAGGGTGTAATTTAATGGCTTTATTGTAATGAAATTCTGCTAACTTACTATTTGATATTTGTTTATAAGTATTCGCAATATTGTTATGAACTTGTGACTGATTATCGTTAATCTTTAAAGCGCTATTGAAATAACTAATCGCCTTATCAATATCGCCATCAGCTTTATAAGCCATCGCAGCCAAATGCATTACATCCCATGATCACTCGCTGAGATTAATAATGGCTTAAGTTCTTTCAGCACAAGTTTGACTTGGCCTTTTTGAAATAAAGAAAATAGTTGTTGAAGTTTAATGGTTATATTTGAGGAGCTAACATTTTGCATATTTTATAGTATCTATTTTTATAAATGTAATTTAGCAGCGTCATATTTAGTTTTATTACCATACACCATCTTACGTTAGATTAAAAAAAAAGTGACCAACAAACGTTGGTCACTTTTTTATTTCTTAATACTTAATTAAAACTAAAGTAAGTTTTAATTAGTGATTAATTAAACGTGTAAGAAGCACTCAAGAATACGCGAGGACCAATTACGTCATACGTTTCTGGGAAAGTGTTAGCTTGTGATTGTGACTCACCTAAAGCAGTAGGTTCTTCATCAAATACGTTTTTAACACCAAAGTTAACATTTAAGTTTTCGTTAACTAAGTAGCTTGCACTTAAATCAACATAGATAGCTGCATCAATTTCAGAAACAACTAAGTCACTACGTGTAATTGGGTCATCACCAATTAGTTGGTCATCATCAGTTGAACCGATGTAACGTACTAAAGCAGATAATGTTAAATCGCCATTTGTCCAGTTAACACGAGTGTTAGCTTGGAACTCAGGTTGTGGGTTACCACAAGTGTTACCGTATGAACCAGCACATTCGTTGATTGTATCTAAACCAACAACTGGAACTACGTCAGACGTATCAAGGAATGTAGAACGGAATTGAATGTTCAAGTCAGAACCACTATCAAACAAACCAAAATCAAGTTCAGTATTGTAAGTTACGTTAAAATCAACACCGCTTGTTTCAATTGATGCAATGTTTGCATTCAATGATTTAACAACGTCAACATTACCGTCTGCACGACGACTAATGTTTTGACATGTTTCATGCGATGCATCTTTAACAACGTTGTAACAAACGTCAAGCGTGTTATTTACACCGTATACAGAAATAGCATCTTCGATTTCAATTTTGAAGTAATCAATTGTGAAATCTAAACCTTCAAATGGTTGAACAACAATACCAACAGTAAGCGTATCAGAAGTTTCTTCTTGAAGATCTGAGTTACCACCGAATGAACCTTCGATTTGACCGTTAGCTTGTTCGAAAACACCGATTTGGGCAGCTGATACACCGTCAGCAAGACAAAGTGCGTCACTTGTAATACCAGCTTTGTAACCATCTACAGCACATGGATCAACCGCACCTGGGAAGCCTGCAGACGCACCTAAGAATAACTCAGATACATTTGGAGCACGTACTGATGATTGGAAGCCAACACGAGTGCTGATCCAGTCAGTTGGTGCCCAGTTTATCGCTGTAGCGAATGATGAAACACGACCAATGTTAGAGTAATCAGCAAAACGTGCTGCACCCCAAAGGCTTAAGTCTTCAGCAAATTCTTTACCGCTCATAAGTGGAATAGAGAATTCTGTAAAGATTTCATCAGAGCTATATGAACCAACAGTTGCTTCACCAGCATTAAAGCCTAGTACATCACCTGCAGCTAAGAATTCATCTGGACGGTAAGTTGATTCGTCTTGACGTTTTTCATAACCAAAAACAACACCAACTGATTCTTCAGCGCCTGGGAAAGTAAATGGTAATGCACCAGATACCGTTGCCATGAACACTTCTTGTTTAAGTGTAGTCGCGTTAGTTGCACCAATATTAACAAAGTCTACAGCTTCATCAGAAATGTTGCCTTCACCGAAAATATTAAGTGGAACACAACCGCCTGATGTATCTTGACACGCTGTAGCATCGTCATTAACTAAAATAGCTTGTTTAAAGCGTGAAGCTGCAACATCGTTATTTAACAGTGTTGTGTGGTCTAATTGTGAACGACTGTAATAAACATCGTATGACCAATCGTCATTAATGTAACCGTCGATACCAACTAAAATACGCATTGCATCACGTGTATCGATAGATTGGCGTGAACCGTTTTCTACCATACGACGACCAACAAACATATCATAAGTGCCATCAGCATTTAATGCTGATTCAAGAAAATCATCTGACTCATCATCAGGAGTTCCATTATTATTTGTTATTTGTGCAGTTAAGATTGCATTTTGAACATCAGCACCAAAAAATGCACTGTTAGGGTTTACTGTAATTGTTGTAAACGCTGGAGTTGGTGCTAATTCTTGTGGAACTTCGTTACGAATAAAAGAAAGTTCACTGTAGATACGAGTCTCGTCATTAATGTAAAAATGAGAGAATGCGTTCATTGTTAGACGTTCTTGAGGTAACTGTAAAAAGTTATCAGGTGCATAGTTAAAACGATCAGCGCCTGTAAATGCAGCACCAGTACCATCTGGAAGGAAACGACCTAAGCTTGAACCAGCATTTGCACCAGTGTTAAGCGTTGGACCACCAAATACACGAGTACCTGGAATACCAGAAGAACCACCAGCAATTAATTCGCCATCGCCTTCAGTTAAAGCAACACTTGCAAAGTCACGGTCGCCTTGGAATAAAGGTTCACGTTTTGAGTAACCAACGTAAAGTACTGCGTTACCACGGTCATCAGCAAAGTTGCCACCCATGGTTAAATCTAAGTTGAATTTTTCAGCATCGCCTTCAGTCGTTACATCATATAACGTTGAAATTTCAACACCTTCAAAATCATCTTTCATTTTAAAGTTAACAACACCACCGATTGCATCTGAACCGTATACAGCAGAAGCACCACCAGTGATGATTTCAACGTTTTCAATTAGAGAAGCTGGAATCGTGTTTAAATCAACAACGCCTGATTGGTTAGCAGGAACCCAACGACGACCGTTAACCATAACTAAAGTACGAGAAGTACCTAAGCCACGTAAATCTACTGTTGCTGTACCGTCACCAGGGTTGTTTGAGCTAGGACCAAACGAAGGTAAAGTAGAAGGTAACTCAGCAAGTTTTTGCTCGATGTTAAGGTTACCTGAAATAGCGAATTCTTGAGCGCTAATTTCGATAATAGGTGTTACAGCAGTTAATTCAGAACGACGAATACGTGAACCAGTTACCTGGATACGTTCAACACCTTTCTCTTCTGCAGCTGCTTCTTCAGCAAATGCCATAGCACTTGGTGCAGCTAGAATAGTTGTTGTTGCGCCAGCTACAAGAGCTAAGCGAACAGCTTTAGTAAGCTTGTTACTTTGATACATTGATATACTCCCTGGACCACTTTCGTGATACTAGTGTTTAATTTCAAGACTATGTTGTCTTGTTGTTGAATTACTTATTGGTTGAAAACCAAATCTGTCAGCTAAGATATTAAACTTAATCTTGTTAATGGGTCAACACAAACAGTTACGTTTTATTTACATACTTCAGCAATATCACTAAAACACATTAGAAAAAACATAGATTAGTCGCTAGATACAATAAGGTATTAATATGACTTTATTTACAAAAACTTACTTACCAAAGATTATAACGATTAAGTAAACACAATCGAAAGTAAAAATTAAAGTATTATAAAACATAGGGTTAATTTGATTCTCTTGTTTATTGATTAATGTAAATCTACATATATTACGTAACTAAAAGTTAAACTAAGTAAAAAAACCATATAAAAACCCAGCAGCAACATAAACCTTTATTAACAATAACTTAAAGAAAACAGTTGTTAACGTAAACAAAATGAAACAGTTGCTAATATTTATTTTCAATTATTTTGTAACCGAGCAAAATTTTAACAACAATTAACCACTCTACGCAGGTTTATTGGCATTCTAGGGCTTTTTCAGTGATTAAATTTAAGCTCCTAAGCTCAAAAAAAATACAGGTGAATAAATTGGTTATGTATTTTTATCATCCAATAACTCCCTAAAATTTAAAAGTCAGCGTGCTCTATAGCTATGAGTTATAAATCGACATAAATTCACTGTTTCATTGTGCTATAGTTGCCCTCAAATTTACTATGCAAAATATTCTATGGTTATTGATCCCGTCCTCGACATTAGTTTATGGATAACCTTATGTAGTGTTGGCTTTGTTGCGGGCCTTATTGATGCTATCGCTGGTGGTGGTGGTATGCTAACAGTGCCAACATTATTAACATCAGGTTTACCGCCCCATGTTGCACTTGGAACAAATAAACTCGCGGCCTCTTTCGGTTCACTTACTGCGTCGTTTACTTTTTATCGAAAAAACCTGTTTAACCCTAAATACTGGCGACTATCTATTATAGCAACTGCTGCCGGCGCGATTTTAGGCACTATAATTGTAAATTTTTTATCTGTAGAGTTTTTAGATAAATACATTCCAGTGCTTGTAGTTTTGACCGCTATTTACACGCTATTCTCAAGATCCGTTACCAGTGAAGTTCTTGGTTTACCAATAAAAAACAAGATAATAAAAATTAAACAAATAATACAAGGGCTCATTTTAGGCTTTTATGATGGTGTCGCAGGCCCTGGTACTGGCGCATTTTGGGTAAGCTCATCAAATGCCCTGTACAAAATTGATATTCTCCTTAGCTCAGGATTAGCACGCTCAACCAACTTTGTTAGCAATTTCTTTAGCTTATTAACCTTTATCTATCTTGGACACGTTAATTTTGTACTTGGCATTTCGATGGGAATTTTTATAATGCTTGGTGCTTGGGTAGGCGCTCATTGGGCGATTAAATTTGGTAGTAAGTTTATACGCCCTGTTTTTATCACTGTTGTTATTCTTATGTCAGTTAATTTAGCCTATCAAGCTTGGTTAAGTTAAGGAAAATTTCTCATGCAAAGTGCGATTAATAAAATTCATGCAATTCTCGATCAAATAGACGAACAAGCTAAACTTGTTGACCAACAAAATAAGCATTCAAAGTCTCATAAAATAATTCAAGAAAATGATATTTTTTCTGAGAAGCTATTTCTCACTCACAGTGATCAATTTCATCCTTATGTGGCAGAAGTAAAAGATAAAACCAATGAATTGTCTCGCCTGTTAACGGCTAATAAAAACACCCTTGCCCATAGTCGCTTGTTAATTATCGAGCAGCAGATTTCAGCCTTGAGAAATGCATTAAATTCAAATAGCACTCTGCATAAAGAACCTGCTCAACGACTTGTTGCCATTAAATCCAGACGTTTTAAGAAAGCAGCACAGGCGGTGATGCAATCAAGTCATAACTTACACAATAAACTTAACGAAACTTTTGAGTTTGAAAGGCGATTACTAGAAATGATCGAAATACGTGAAAGACAAATGCACGGAGCACCAGCTAATAAATCTAAACAATTAACAGATGAAACACTTGCCCTACATCAACGTCTTGGCCGATGTCGCCAAGCCATTTCAAAATTAGAACGCGAAATATCTAAATCCGAACAGTTTTAAAGTAGCGTCTCTATTCAATTTTTTACTTAAAATTTGTATTTACGCCGAAAAAAGATTGGTGTTTTCATTGCACTAGCATTAGTCTTGCAAATATATCCATTAAAAAAAGTCATAAACATGAAAATTTCTGACGATATACATAACTATTACGAGAAGTTAGTTTCACAACATTTTACAGCCTTGAAACTAGAAGATAACTATGATGCTGAGTTCATTGCCGACTTAGTTTGCGTTGTGTTAAACCAATTACCTACACGCTACATACGCCATGAAGTTGATATGGCTTTCTATTTGCCCGCTTCTGAGCGGTTTGAGATGGAAAACAACGTCAAAGTTGCTGTATCTAAAGCTTTAGAATTCATGAAAGAGCATAATTAATCTCTCTCAATTTCCTTATGCCGCTAAATTAACGGCTAGCTTTAATAACTAAATCATTACAATAAGTGGGTATACTTTTGAATATTCCAGATCTCCCTAATCATCATGCATTAGCGGTTTTGTTAATCACCGTTTTAGCATTATATTTATTTCGCCGTGAAGATATACCGCTAGAAACCTCATCGCTAGCTGTGATGGCTATATTATGTGTAATGTTTGCAGTTTTTCCATTTTCAGTTGATGGTGTTCACTTTGAACCCAGTACTTTATTTTTTGGTTTTGGCCATGAGGCTTTGGTGACCGTTTGTTCATTAATGATTATTGGTCACGGTATTGTGCGGACCGGTGCGTTAGAACCGATTGGACGATATTTAGCTAAGTTATGGAAAATCAGTCCTGCGTTGTCATTGTTAATTACACTTGTGCTAGCTGGAACTTTAAGTGCTTTTATAAATAATACGCCCGTTGTTGTATTGCTCCTGCCTATTTTAATCAGTGTATCTTTGCGAACTAAAACTGACTCGTCACCCATGTTATTACCCATGGGGCTTGCCACTTTAGTGGGCGGTATGGCAACCACTATTGGTACTTCAACCAATTTACTGGTTGTTAGTATTGCCAGCAATATGGGCGCAGCTGAATTTGGCCTTTTTGACTTTGCTAAACCAGCACTTATTGCTTCCGTTGTCGCGGTTATTTATTTATGGCTTGTAGCACCTAAGCTGCTGCCAAGTAGATCCCCTTCAATGCCTGACACATCGCCTCGGATTTTCAGTGCTTATCTTAATATTAATGAAGAAAGTGCTGTTAACGAAAAAACTATCACTGAAATAATTGCCCTAACAGACGGACAATTAAAGATAGAAAGTATTCAGCGCGGACCTGAAAATAAAAATATTATTCCCTTACCAGATACCGTACTCATTGTTGGTGACAGATTAAAAGTTCATGATTACCCGGACAGACTTAAAGAATACGAAACAGTACTTGGTGCCACCTTATTTTCAGGTCAGCATAAAGTTGATGAAGAGCATCCTTTAAAAGCTGAAAAACAAATTTTAGCTGAAATTGTCATTATTGCTGGTTCAGGTATTGAAGGTCGTACCTTACAAGAAGCTAACTTTATTAATAAACACGCCATCACCGTTGTTGCCTTACATAGAGCAGGTAAGGCTATGGAGATTGGGCGTAATGGTATTGGTAAAACCCGCTTAAAAATTGGCGATGTACTCCTTGTTCAAGGTGAAATAGAACAAATAGCCTTATTAAAAGAAAAACCGGGGTTATTGATAATAGATGGTGCAGAATCATTACCACAAACAAGTAAAGCGCCAATAGCATTAGGCACATTGCTCGCTGTGGTTGTAACGTCAGCTATTGGTATTTTACCCATTGAAATTAGTGCGGTTTGTGGTGTGTTAATCCTATTACTGACTAAATGCTTAGACTGGCAAGAAGCTTCTTCTGCGCTAAGCACTCAAGTTATATTAATTGTTGCAGCATCATTGGCGTTAGGCTCGGCTATGATGATGACTGGCGGCGCAGAATATATAGCACAAGTATTTGTTGCTTTATCATATGGTTTACCTCCAGGTGGAATTTTAGCGGCATTAATGTTGTTACTAGCCATCTTAACCAATATTGTTTCTAACAATGCTGCAGCAGTTATAGGAACGCCCATTGCGATTTCCGTGGCTAGTCAATTAAATCTATCGCCAGAACCTTTTATTTTAGCGGTATTATTTGGTGCTAACCTAAGTTACGCAACGCCTATGGCTTATAAAACCAATTTATTGGTCATGAATGCGGGGGTTATAAGTTTTCTGACTTTATGCGTATTGGTATTCCGTTAATTATACTGATGTGGATAACACTTTCTTTACTTCTAAACTGGATGTATTTATAACTGAGCCGCACAGTAGATATATTTAAAGGCAAGGTATTGATTTAATTGATACTTTGCCTTCCTCCCTTCTCAAGCTTTTGATATACAATCAATTATTATCTTCACTACATCACTAAACCGCATATACAGATAAAATATAAATGACTTTTTCATACCAAAATATAAGCATGCTAAATGTGTTATTAATAATCGATTATCTAATGCACTTGGGTTTCCCCGCACATAAAATTTAACAGCTACGGCCAGAGCAAACTTCTCAATACGCACTGGGCTTAGCTGACATTACTCATAACGCAAATTAAATGACAATATTGCAAGTATATGAGCTAGTATTAAAGGTATAAATTAATAAAGAAATATATAAAGGACTCACTATGGTGACGTTTACCTTAAATGGCAAAAATGTTGAATCTAACTCCCCACAAGATACACCACTACTTTGGGTTATTCGCGATGAATTAGGATTAAAAGGCACCAAATTTGGCTGTGGCATAGCTATGTGTGGCGCATGTACAATACATATTGACGAACAAGCGGTACGTTCTTGTAACTTTCCGCTTAAGCAAGCTCAGGGCAAAGTTATCACCACCATTGAAGGACTGAACGATTCTCATCCATTACAAAAAGCTTGGGTAGAAGAACAAGTGCCACAATGCGGCTATTGTCAGTCTGGACAAATTATGCAAGCGGCTACCTTACTAAAATACTACCCCTCACCAACAGATGAAGAAATTGTTACGCACATGAATGGCAATTTATGTCGTTGTATGGCTTATCATCGGATTAAAAAAGCGATAAAGCGCGCAGCGAAAGTAACAGACACCGATATAAGTGGTGTTAATATTTATTATCCAGATGAGCAGGAGATTCAATCATGAGCATCTCAGATAAAGGTAAAGACAACATCGACCTTTCTCGACGCAACCTACTGATTGGTTCAGTAGGTGCCGCTTTCATGGTAGCTTTTGCACCATCACTACTTGCTCAGCAATCATCAGTTAACAAAATGCTAACTGACAAGAATTTTTCTCCAACAGTTTGGTATGAAATAGATCAAAACGGCGTTATTAAGGTTAATATCGCACGCGCCGAAATGGGTCAGCATGTAGGTACTGCATTAGCTAAAATTGTTGCTGAGGAACTAGGGGCAGACTGGAATGACGTTATTATTGAGCATGTAAACACCAATCCAAAATGGGGTTACATGGTTACAGGTGGCTCTTGGTCAGTATTTCAAAGTTATGAGCCATTATCACGCGCAGGTGCTGCTGGCAGAGCCATTCTCATTGAAGCTGGCGCAAAAGCGTTAAATAAATCAATAGCAGATTGCCACGCAGAAAATGGCTTTGTCGTTTGTGGTCAGCAACGCATCAGCTTCGCTGAGTTGATTAAAACACAACAATTTAATAAAACAGTTTCTGCTGACGAGCTTAAAAACTATGCTATCAAGTCACGCAAACATCACACGATTATAGGTAAACAAAGTCAAGCCTTAGATATACCACCTAAAGTTAATGGTACTGCGGTTTACGGTATTGATGTTGAAGTGCCGGGTATGATTTTCGCACGTCCTGTAGTGCCGCCATCGCGATACGGAAATAAAGTTGAATCCGTTGATGACAGTAACGCTAAAAAAATTACTGGTTATCAAGGTTACAAGGAATTATCAGACCCAAGCGGTTGGCTTGAGGGCTGGGTTGTCGTTTTTGCTGATAATTACCCCGCTGCTGTTCAAGCAGTTGATAAAATAAAGGTCAGCTACCTTCACAACGATGCTTTGAGTATTTCTGAAGCTGATATACAAAATCGCGGTAAAGCTTTAATTGCAGATCAAGAGGCAGGCGCATTGCTAGTTGATGTCGGCAATACCGCTACCGCGCAAGAAAGTGCAGCTAGTCAATTCGACTCGACTTATACAACTTCTAGCGCAATGCATTTTCAGCTTGAGCCAGTCAACGCAGTTGTTGAATTTAAAGAGGGTGTATGGCACGTCCATAGTGGTAATCAATGGCAATCACTTACGCTCCCAGCAGTCGCGAAAGCTCTTGAAGTAGATGACTCACAAGTTATTATTCATCAATATTACTTAGGCGGTGGATTCGGTAGACGATTATTTGGCGACTACATGATCCCAGCAGTATTGGCGGCAAAAGCCATAGGTAAACCGGTAAAAATGGTATTTACCCGTGAAGATGACGCTCATTTCGATCAACCTCGCTCGCCTAGTGTCAGTAATTTAAGTGCCACACTTAATGACGACAATGAGGTTATTGGCATTGAGCACAGATTTACCTCAGGTTGGCCAACTAAAGCGATGGCAGCAGGATTTTTAGCGCCAAGTAAAGATGGTAAGAAAAAAATTGATATGCTTTCTGCAAGCGGTTCAGATCACTGGTACTCATTGCCGAACCACAAAGTGCTAGTTTATAACAATGATCTAGCACAAAAAACATTTGTTCCCGGCTGGTTAAGATCAGTAGGACCAGGTTGGATCCAATGGAGCGTTGAATCATTCATGGATGAACTCGCCCATAAAAGCGGACAAGATCCTGCAGAGTTTAGACTCGCTTTACTTGATGCTCAGGGACGACAATCTGGTAGTGCACCTCATTCAGTCGGTGGCGCTAACCGTTTAAAAAATGTTTTGAACGAATTAACTAAAAAAGTAGATACCCAACAAACTCTGCCTAAAAACCAAGGTATAGGTATCGCATTAAGCTTTGGTCAAGAGCGGTCTATGCCCACTTGGGTTGCATTAGCTGCACATATTGAAGTACACCCTGAATCAGGCAAGGTGACAGTAATAAAACTGACCTGTGTTGTTGATTGTGGTGTTGTTGTGCATCCGGACGGTGCGCTGGCGCAATTAGAAGGCTCTTTGCTATGGGGTGTCAGTCTAGCTCTGCATGAAGGTACCGAATTTAAAAACGGACAAGTAACAAGTAGCAATTTACATAACTACTTTCCATTGCGTATGAAAGACGTACCCGATATGGATATTTCGTTTGTGGAAAGTGATGAATTTCCCGTCGGTCTTGGGGAACCAGGCACTACAGTAGTTGCTCCTGCAATTGGTAACGCAATTTTTAACGCCATAGGGCTCAGACTCAAGTCATTGCCAATGACTCCACCGGTTGTAAAAGCCATGATTGAACAAAAACAAGGGGACACAGCATGAGCAGGTTAATTAAAGCCAGTGTTAGCGCCTTAGTGTTAAGCATAACGGGCATCTCAGTATCAGCCTTAGCAAATGACCCTTATCAAGCGTTTATCGACAAACCTACGGCAGCAACTGCCATTGAATATATGCACCAAGTTGCAACCCACCCGCGCTGCAAAAATTGTCATGGTGTTGTTGATAAAGAAGGTAGTTTTTATCCAACGGTTGGCGACAACCGTCGCCCTCACCCGATGAACATTACTGTTGCTAATAATGTTGTGCTATTTAAAGATGGCGAGACATTCAAACAGGTACCCGGTGTTGTATTAAGCTGTGCTTCTTGTCATCAACATAGTAATGGTGATAAAAAAGGTATGCCCCCAGGTAATATAGCACCAGCGATGCCAGGGTTTGTATGGCATATGCCACAGCAAAACATGATTATTCCTGAAGGGATCACTGTTGAGCAATTATGTAACAAGTGGCTTGATCCTGAACACAACAGCAGCCATTTAGCTCAACGTGGTGGTAAAGATGACCTTGTAACGTTCAAAAAAGAGTTTCATGAACACCACGCAAAACTTGATCCACTTGTAGCATGGAGTTGGTCACCTGGCCCAGGAAGAGAAAAAGCTCCGGGACAACACCAAGACTTCGTCAGAGCAGTAGGAGTATGGATAGATGCTGGAGCGCCTTGCCCAAAATAAGCCATTAAACTAACGCCAACATATTTATTCTGCTAGTAATGAAGGTCATTACGGCATTGAGGGTACTGAAGATAAAGAGTTTTAGTCGGGAGTATGAAGCAACATACTGTAAATAAACGCTAGCAATAGTGAAGCATTAGAATTTTTTGTAGATAACTGATTTAAAAGAAGATTGGGTGGCAACCCTAATAGCCACACTCCGGCACATGAGTCGTCTGCTGCGGTTGCTTCCTTCCGGACCTGGCCGAGTTCACAGAGTATCATTGCGGAGGGACCAAAAGGGTCACCATAGTAGCGTCAAAACAAACTCTTCAACGCGGCGCGAATTATCGCTAAACAATAGCTTGGTTGCAAGCCCTAGTTAATAAAATTAAACTGCTTGTGGTTTTTTTGCACAAACATTAGCAAATACCTGCTTAAATTCTACTAATTCTTGATTTATATCACCGGTAATAATAACGGCGTGGTGAAATTTCACTTCTTTTTTAAAGAAATCAAAACTTACGGGTACCACAGGAACATTAGCTTGTTTAGCAATATGTAAAAAACCAGTTCGCCACTCTACTGTTTTGCTTCTAGTCCCTTCTGGCGCAATACCTAAAATGAATTTCTCGTTGGAGTTAAACTCATCAACAATTTGCCCCACAACCCCATGACTATGATTACGATCGACACCAATACCCCCTATCCCGTTTAACAAGGATTTAATTGGCCAACGAAATAGACTTCCTTTCGCCAAAAAGCGTACTTTAAGGTTTAATGTAAACATGACCCCAATACCGACAAAAAAATCCCAATTTGAGGTATGCGGTGCAACGGCAAGAATAAATTTAGGTTGCTGAGGTAATTCGCCAATAATTGTCCAACCACACCGCATCATTACTTGTCGTGAAAAACGGCTTAATAGACCATAATTACGGGTTGCTATACATTCGGGTACAGTCGGTATTATCATTTTTTTCATTTACTGCGTACCAAGGATTAACGTGCTCTAGCTAGTTTTTCATTAATTTCTAGCATCACTGACTTAATAACAAGTAAATTTTCTTTGCCGAGTCTTAGTAATAGCTTTTCAGCATCATCTAATGACTCTAAAGACTCATCTTTGTATTTATACATAACACTTGGTCGTTCTAATTCTGGTTGAGTTTTAGGAATTTCCATGTCTAAAACTTTAGTTATCGCGTTATGCAGCTTGTCAGTAAAATCTTGATCAGGGTAGCCTAACTCTCCATATGCTTGGTCAATAAGTGGTTTTAGCTCAATGTACCATTGCACAAGCATTTCGCTATCCATTGAACGTAAAAGATCAACATATAGACTAAAGCGACGAGCACTACTTTCATCCCATTGCAATTTTGTGCCTTGATCAGTTTCTTGTTCAAGTGCCGTAAACTTAGTGTTTGGCATGACTAGTGGTGTGTGTTCATAAGCTAAAGTACCTTGACTGAAGTTATCAGTAAATACCACGAAACGACGGATCATATCATCCGTAACCACTAATTTAAGTAACTCTTTTCGCCAAGTTAAGGTAGGTAATTTGGTACTAAACCAGCTATCACTTTCGTCTAATTTAGGTAAGTTAATTTCAGGTTCGATATCAGCGATATCTTCTTCAATTGTCTCGGTTAGAATGTCTTGCTCAAGCAACTCTGGCTCAGCTTCAATAATTTCAACAGGCTCTTGAACTGCAGTAATAGCAACTGGAGAAGCGACTTCAATAGCACTGCTATCGTCGCCAGCAATAACATAATAATAAATAACAAAGGCGATAATCGCGGCTATAATTATCGCAATAACAGCCCAAGGCGTTTGTTTTTGTTCTGTATGTTGAATTGACATATTAACCCTTGTTTATTGAAAAAAGTGAATGATAAATAATGAATTTACCAAGTTATACCCTTGATTATAACCCTATTTATTTCTGTGCATCTTCCTGATTTTCAGGAAGTGAAGCAATAAATGCGGGATGTTTATTACAATTATCTACAACACGGCAGATATTCGGAAAATCACTCATATCAAGATTAAATCGATTAGCATTATATACTTGTGGTACTAAACAAATATCAGCCATCGTTATAAAATCACCAAAGCAATAACGCCCGGCATTCAGTTCCAATTGCTTTTCAACTGCAACAAAACCAACATTCATCCAATGATGGCTCCAAGTCAGCTTATCACTTTCTTGTAACGAAAAACTTTTTACTAAATATTGTTGCACCCTTAGGTTGTTAACTGGGTGCATTTCACAAGCTATATCAAGTGAAAGTGCCTTTACCTTAGCTTTAGCTACAATATCTTTTGGGTAAACACTTACCGATGGAAATTTATCATCTAAATACTCAATAATTGCCATTGACTGATGAAGCGTAACATCTTCATCAACAAGCGTTGGTACTAAATGCGTTGGGTTTAAATCAGTATAGGCAGCCTTGTGCTGTTCTCCACCATCTTTGACTAAATGTACTGGAATTGATTCAAACGCCAGTCCTTTAAGATGCATTGCAATTCGAACTCTATATGCGGCAGAAGAGCGCCAATAACCATATAATTTCATTTATAATACTCAATTAGCCTTGAGAAATGCCAATAATAAATCTAGACAATATTGGCAGAATCACGTTAAATTTTTACCGTTTTTTTGTTGATATCATAATCACGTAACTTATTAGCAATCGCGGTATGACTCAGTCCTAATTTTTTCGCTAATTGTCTTGTACTAGGATAAGCCGGGTAAAGCTTTCTCAGTAAATCAGCTTCAAAATTTTTCACAGCGGCATCTAATGTGCCTTCAAAATCTTGCTCTAGATAACCATGTTCGCGTGTATATGCTGGTAGCTGTAAATGTGAGGTCATAATTATATTACCTTCAATTAAAGATACCGCCCGAATTAACACATTTTCAAGCTGCCTAACATTACCTGGCCAAGGGTAGTGTTCAATAAACTCCAAACACTCAGGATCGAATGAAATATGAGTCTTACCAATACGTTGACCAAATTTAGTTACAAAAAGTTCCGCTAAAGGCACGATATCAGAACGTCGCTCTCGTAAAGATGGAATATTAAGGCCTAAAACATTTAAGCGATAATATAAATCTTCTCTGAATTCACCAAGAGACACCATGTTAAGTAAATCGCGATTTGTCGAACCTATAATACGTACATTAACTTTAATTTCTTTTTCGTCATCAATGCGTCTAAAAGTGCCATCTTGGATAACCCTTAACACTTTTGTTTGCAGTTTGGCGGACATTTCACCTACTTCATCAAAAAATATGGTGCCACCATCGGCTGACTCAAAAATACCACGTTTACTATTTACTTGCCCTGCAGCACCTGAGCCAAATAATTCAGTTTCTGCCGCGTCGTCAGGTAATGCGGCACAACTCAAGGTCATAAAAGGTTTATCGGTTCGGTCACTTGCAGCATGACAAGCGCGTGCTAATAACTCTTTGCCAGTCCCGGTTTCCCCAACAATCAACATTGAAGAGTCAAGTAAGGCCATGCGCTTGGCTTCACGAATCAATTTACGCATAGAGCTACTATTAGACTGAATGCCGTTAAAGTCATTCTCATTAGCCTTTTTAAAAACACTAATTTGCTGACCTAATCTAGCTTCAGATTTTAATATAATCACTGCACCAGCAAGTAATTGCTTTTCATCGCCATCTGCAATGTGAATAGGAATAATATCTGCAACAAAATCGTCGTCTTGAAATTTAACCCTGCGAGTTTGAGCTAGCACTTCTTCACTATCAAGCCAGCGAGAGAAATTAAACCCTTTTAGCCACTGGCCAACATGCTCTCCAATAATGTGTTCGAGCGATTCGCACATTATTTGCGCCGCGATATTATTTACCACGCGTATTTGCCCTTTGTTATCAACAGATATAAAAGGATCAGGGAAAGTTTTAACTAAGGTTTCAAATTCATTTCGTTCACGCTCTGACGGCATATAAGGTGTTGTTTTAACATCTACAATTCCGTCAATTAAACGTAATTGCGGCATAAAACTTTGTAACTCTGAAAACTCCAAATCAGGGATGTTAATAAAAATTTTTCCCGGCTGTTTAAGCTCGATACCACGTAGGTCAATCCCACGTTCAACAAATATCGCCAACACACTTTGCGCAATACCTACTCGGTCATGGCAACCAATTTCTAAACGCATTTATTAACCTCAAGCAAACATCAAAATATAATAGCGCTATTGTAAACTAATTTTTACAACAAAAAAAAGCCCCCATTGATAGGAGGCTTGGTATTATTGTTGTAAGCAAACATTACAGTAGTTGGTCAGTTTTAGCTGCACAGATAAAGTCATTCTTATGCAGCCCTTTAATAGCATGAGTCCACCAAGTAACTTTTACTTTGCCCCACTCTAATAAAATGGCCGGATGATGAAATTCTTTTTCTGCTAATTCAGAAACTTTATTTGAAAAAGCCCAAGCTAACTTATAGTTTTTGAATTTATAAACTCGCTCTAACATCATTACGCCATTGTTTACTTCAGGTACCCAGTCAGGTATTTGAGACAATAAACTTGCTAACTCATCGTCGCTAACTTTTGGAGCATCCACTTGGCATGCTTCACATTGTTGATTTGATAATTCGCCACTCATAAATATTCCTTAACTTGCTTTTAATTCAAATTTAGCTGGATGTAGACCAATTTTTTTAGCTTGCTCTACTAATTCCATAATATCTTCTACTTCTAATTTACGTATATCATCTAAATCGCTAACTTTTGTCAGCATAAAATAAACCGGTTGCATAATATCAATGCGATATTGAGTGCGAAGTACATCTAGAACATCTAGTGGTTTTCTTTCCACTGACTTATCGTTCAAGGCATATTCAGTTTCACTAGGTGAAGACAAAATTCCTCCACCGTATACGCGTAAACCTTTCGGTGTGTTAAGTAAGCCAAACTCTACAGTAAACCAATAAAGTCGAGCTAAAAACACCCTGTCTTCTTTCGAGGCATTTAAACCCATCATGCCATAAGCTTGGGTGTAATTTGCAAACGACTCATTAGTTAACAACGGACAATGACCATATATTTCATGAAATATATCGGGCTCTTGTAAATAGTCGAACTCTTCTTGTGAGCGAATAAATGTAGCTACAGGGAATTTTCTTTCTGATAATAATCTAAAAAACTCACCAAAACCGATTAAGGCTGGCACAGGTTCACAGCACCATCCTGTTGTCGCTTTTAAAACCTCACTCACTTCCCCTAATTGTGGGATACGATCAAGTGGTAGGTTAAGCTTAGTTAATCCTTCATTAAACTCATCACAAGCTGTGTCTTTTACTGTTGAAAGCTGACGAGTAATTAATGCATGCCAAATTTCATTTTCTGCTGTTGTCCATGCAATATTGCCATGTTCATCTGCAACTTTTGAAACGTATTTAGTTGCCTTCCCCATTTTTTTAACCTTACTTTATTCATATCAAATTTATAATTAATTTTGTTTTGATATGTAAACAATTTAGTTGTCACAATAGTAAGGCAACATCAGTAGAAAAAGCACTACCTGGCAAGCGGCTACTTTTTAACCAGAACAATAAATGTGTAACATTTGTGTTACATACAAATGTACAAATATAAAAATAGCTTTAAATTTCAATAGTTAAATTATTTTTTATTGACAAGTGATTGCACTTGGCTAACAACTTGTTGACGTATATGCGCTAATTTTGGCGCATCATCAGAAAAGGGAATAGGTCGACACAAATGCATTGCTTTAAGCCCTAATCGCGCCGTTAACATACCTGCGCCTAAGCCTTGTGCCATTCGTGCTGATAATTTCCCTAATAGCTCTACGCCTAACAAATCGGCACCTAAATCTGCAACTAACTCACTTGCTCCAGCATAAGCCATATTGATAATAACTTGTTTAATGAGTTTTACGCGGCTCCAATAACCCAACTTCAAGCCATATAACGCAGAAATTCTATTTACCAACCGTAAATTTCGCCACAACATCAACAGCATATCAATGATAGCAATGGGACTTAGTGCGACCAAGACTACTGATTCAGAGGAAAATTTTGCAATTTCTTTTAACGCTTTTTGATCTACCTGAGATAATACATTTCGCTCGTACAGCTGAATTATTTCTACGTCACTATACTCTTCAAGATTTAATTTTTGCCACGAGCTATGATCAAACTCAGATAAATCACTAGGTAAGCGCTTTGAAATTTTGTCACATAAGCTTTTGGCATCGACATTCGAGTCTTTTTTGAAAATACTTTGAGCCTGCTGTTGAAGGTTCTCTTGGTATTTAAACTGTCTAAGGCCCGCAAATTCTCGCCAAACAGTTCGGCCACAAACAAGTAATAAA
This sequence comes from Colwellia sp. Arc7-D, assembly GCF_003061515.1. Taxonomy (NCBI): domain Bacteria; kingdom Pseudomonadati; phylum Pseudomonadota; class Gammaproteobacteria; order Alteromonadales; family Colwelliaceae; genus Colwellia; species Colwellia sp. Arc7-D. The sequence goes on along the minus strand of NZ_CP028924.1, from coordinate 1,083,712 downwards.
CCTGATAATAATATGGCATATAAACTGGCAATAATTGGTGATTGACTGAAACCATTAACAAAAAACTGTACAGCTTCAACCCCGACCAATGTAATAAACACAAGTCCTATCGTTCGCCATAGCCAGCTAGGTTTTTCTGTTTCGATAGTGATATTGTCTTCTACTTTCTCTATTTGTTCGTCGCAAACCCAGTCTTGTTCGTTAACAATAATTTGTGGTGTATTGTCTTTAATTGGCCCGTCATCAACATCAACACTATCAAATAGAATTTGCTGTTGGTATTTTTCTTTATTTTCTATCATTTTAATTTATCCCCAAGCAAAAATTGCAACATTTGATCCATGCGAAGATGCGGTAAACACTCGTCACTACTAACAGACTCAATCGGCGAAAAAGCAATGTAATTGAAAGGTTGCTTCTGCCAGTATTCCAACGTTGGAATACTCGCTGGTACCGCACCTGGAAATAGCGTGATCGTTTGGTCATTACTTAGTTGTCGTCCTTTAATTACAGGAATTGTTTGTCCTTGATATTGGCTTTTGCCCACTTTGGTTGCTTTAACGGATGCAATGGCCAATGTTTTCATTTTAATCGCATCAAAACTCAGTGTTTGCTTAGTTTGAAAAACAAGTTTATTCAATAGAGACACTAAGTTTTCATGTTGTTCAGGTGTGACATGATCCGCTTTTGTCGCAGCAAAAAGTAAACGGTCAATTTTAGGAGAAAACAAGCGCGAGAATATACTTGATTGACCATACTGAAAGCTTTCCATGATCATCGCTATAGCATTTTGCAAATCGGCAAAACTTTCAGGACCTTTGTTTAGTGGCGTTAAGCAATCAGCAAGCACAATTTGTCGGTCAAAATTAACAAAATGTTCTTTATAAAACTTACGTACTACACGTTCTTTATATTCAATAAATCTTGCACGTAACATACCTATATAACAATCATCCTTGGCATTTTGATACTCATTACTATCGATATCATCAAAGCCACTGTAAGGAAAAAACTGTAAAATCGGAGCATCTTCTAGCTCCCCGGAAGTATAAACCGTCCGGGTTGAATAACAGATAAACCAAGTTGATGACGAAAAAGTAACAGTAAATCGGTGTACTCTTTTGATAGTTGCGCTAAAACCGCTTCATCAACACTGGCGAAAGGATCAAATTCGGCTAATTTATCCAAAAAATCTTGAGCGTGCTCGCTTCTTGGTGCCTGTGTAAGCAACATAGTCGTTTGTTTTGACCATTCTTCGAAGGTTAGCGATAACATCGGTAAGTCGAGAAGCCATTCACCCGGATAATCAGTGATATCAATATAAAGTGTCGCTGACTCTGTAGCATATTTAAGAATTGAATCTTTCGGTTGATAACGAACAGCCAACCGTAATTCACTAATACCATTCGTTGGCTTCGGCCATTTGGGTGGCGATTGACATAATGCAGATAGTGCACCGTCATATTCAAACCTAGGTATATGGAGATGTTTTTGTGGTACACGCTTAGCAGCAATGTATCGGCCTTGATGAACAACATTAAAAAAGCTTAGCTGTGAATTACTTCCTTCATTAAGTAACTGATTGACTAATGAAGTAATGAAAGCGGTTTTACCACTGCGACTAAGCCCTGTTACGGCAAGCGTGACATGTTGATCGATAGACCGATTAACAATGTCGCTAGCTTTTTGTTTTAACTTTTCTAACTTCGCTTTATTAATAAGTGCCATACTTAATTACTATCTTTTATGTTTTTCAATATGTTGAAGAGAATAAGAATTACTGATGAACTTTAAAATGACAAGTGATATTTTCAATTACACAATTACTTTAACGTATTTTTCTAAAATTTTTATCTCGTTAACGTCTTTAAACGTTTGTTTGAAGATTATCTTAATAGACGCTATTTAACCTGATAATAGCGATTTTACGCTTTTCTTACAGTACTTGTTTAATTTAATCACTTATATTTTGACAATAAAAAAGCGGCCAGGCCGCTTTAATTTATAACTTATTAATTTCTCGAGAAACGGTAAATTCAGGTGAAGTTACATAACGTTCTATGACTTGCAATTCTAACTCTAAGGTTTGGAATTTGCGTCTAATATCATGAAATGCTTGTTTTGGCGGCTCCCCTGCTTGCCAAATACGAGACTTAACTTTAATCGATTCATTGGTAATATCATCATCAGCATCATATTGCTGCGAGCTTGCTGATTTTTTAGTTTGGTATTGGCTGCCTTGAGCAAAATTGCCTTTGTGGGCATTACCCACATTAGCTGGCTTTTTATCTAAAATAAACCAAGCAGCGATATAAATAACCACAAACCACTGCATACCTAACAATACACCTGAAACGATCAGTATGCGTACCAACCATGATTCCCAACCAAAGTAATCGGCAATGCCTGCACAGACACCAGCTAACTTTCCTTGGCTCGTATTTCTATATAACTCACCTCGGGATTTGCTGGTCATAATTTATTTCTCCACTCCGGTGTTTCAACATCTAAAATAGCTTCAAGAGTTTTAATTCTGTCTGCCATTTTGTCAGCAAGTGCCGATAGCTCAGTTAATTGAATATACTCTTCTTCACTGAAGCCCTGGTTTATTTGGCGTTTACTTCGATAGTGTAGTATTAACCAAATAGGCGCTACGACGACCATAAATATAATGACTGGGGCGATGATAATCTCATCCACAATAATTCTCCTTTAATTTTGTCTAATACAAGACATGCGCAGGTATCGTCTACTTATTTAGTTTTAGCTTCTGATTTCATTTTAGCTTTCAATTGCGCTAATTCATCATCAACTTTATCATCTGATGCTAAATCTGCAATTTCATCTGCTAATGATTTGCTGCCCATATCGTAAGACTCAACCTGTGCTTCTATGTCATCAATTTTACGTTCGTAATGGTCGAAGCGACTCAACGCGTCATTAACACGTTCACTGTCGATGTTCTTTTTCACTTTTAAACGTGAGCTAGCAGTTTTTTCACGCATAATAATCGCTTTTTGACGAGACTTAGCATCTGCTAGTTTGTCTTGTAGCTGCGAAATTTCACTTTGTAGTTTAGCAATATGTCCATCTACATGAGATAACTCGTCGGCCAATGCGCCTGCATTTTCAACACTTTTTTTCTTTTCCATTAACGCTGCTCGCGCTAAGTCTTCACGATCTTTACTTAAGGCTAACTCGGCTTTCTCTTGCCATTGCGCTGCATCAGATTCAAAACGGTTAATTTGACGTGCTAAGTCTTTCTTATCTGCTAATGTTTTTGCTGATGAAGAACGCACTTCAACTAACGTATCTTCCATTTCTTGTATGATTAAGCGCACCATTTTTGCAGGATCTTCTGCTTTGTCTAATAAGTTGTTAATATTAGAGTTAATGATATCTGTGAACCTTGAAAAAACACCCATAATTACTTCCTCATTCAAAAATTTACTTTAATTGTCTTAGCTTTTACTATTCACGTTCTGCGCCAAGTTTTAAAATTAAAGTAAACTACTGATTAGTAATACTTTATTATTAATTAAAAAAAGACTTCTATCTAAGCTGTTAATAAAATACACTATTTGTTAGTGAAAAAAACCAATTATTAGGTCAGTAAATGACACGTTTCAAACAACAAGATAATCTCATTGGTCAATCTAACAACTTTTTGGAAGTGCTTGAGCAGATTTCACAAATAGCCCCTTTAAGTAAACCCGTGCTGATTATTGGCGAACGTGGCACAGGTAAAGAACTTGTTGCTGCCCGTTTACACTACTTATCAAAACGTTGGGATCAAAATTATCTGAAACTCAACTGTGCTGCTCTAAATGAAAATTTATTAGAAACGGAATTATTCGGTTACGACAGCGGCGCCTTTACTGGCGCGAGTAAACGTCATGAAGGTCGTTTTGAACGAGCGGATAATGGCACTTTATTTTTAGATGAAATAGCGAACACTACAGGATTAATTCAAGAAAAATTACTCCGTGTTGTAGAGTACGGTGAATTTGAACGTGTCGGTGGCTCTAGAACGATTAAAACTAATGCGCGCTTAGTAGCTGCAACCAATGAAGATTTACCTTCAATGGCCGCTGCTGGTGAGTTTCGTGCAGATCTGCTAGACAGGCTAGCCTTTGATGTTATTACCCTGCCGCCTTTACGTGAACGTTTAGATGATATTATGGTACTAGCTGAGCATTTCGCTATTAATATGGCGCGTGAACTTGAGTTTGAACTTTTTAGCGGTTTTACTGAAAAAGCAAAGCGTGCCTTACTTGAATATCATTGGCCTGGTAATATTCGCGAATTAAAAAATGTTGTTGAACGTAGCGTATATCGTTGCAACAATCCTCATTTACCCGTACATGAGTTAGTCATAGACCCCTTTGAATCGCCTTATAGACCGTCTAAACGCATTAAAACCCATGATAGAATAAAAGCTACACCTAAACTAGATACAACGGAAACAGCAACGGAGGTTGAACCTCAAGTTAAGTCTGAGGTAAAAACGCTGCCAATTACTGCCTCTTTGCAATTTCCTCTATCACTAAAAGATTTATCACAAAATTATGAAGTTGATTTAATTAAATCTGCATTGGCTAATTGCCAATATAATCAAAAGAAAACTGCTGATGCCTTAGAATTAACCTATCATCAATTAAGAGGCTACTTAAAAAAATATAATCTACTCGACTCAAGTAGTTCAGACGAAGAATAAAGATTCGCTATGGCTTACTCTACAACAACATCTTACAACCTTTTAGCGCTGTTTATGATACTTGTGCTATCTGGATGTGATTCAAATGAAACACTTTCTCTCAGTAAGAAGAGTATTATCTACTGTAGTGAGGGGCCGCCGGAGAGCTTCAATCCTCAAACCGTTTCTTCTGGTACGACAATAGATGCAACCTCCAATCAATTATATAATCGTCTGATGGAGTTTGATCCCTCAGACAATGCAATTATTCCCGCTATTGCTAAGTCATGGCATGTAACACGCGATGGAAAAATGGTAACCTTTTACCTTCGCAAAGATGTTCAATTCCATCAAACTAGATACTTTACGCCAACACGGCCTCTGAATGCCGACGATGTCATTTTTAGCTTCAATCGTATGTTGGATGTAAACCATGAATACCATGAAATTTCTGGTGGCAAATATCCATTTTTTGAGAATGCACAATTAGCTAACCTTATTGATAATATAGAAAAGATTAATGACCATACGGTTCGTTTTCAACTATCGCATTCAGATAGTTCATTTCTCGCTAACATTGGTGGAGATTCAGCCGTTATTTTATCAAAAGAATATGCTGAACAACTATTGCAACTCAATACCATGCAAGAAATAGATATGTTACCGATTGGCACAGGACCATTTAAGTTTAAATGGTACAGCTCTGGCTCATTTATTCGCTATGAACCTCATGAAAATTATTGGCGAGGAAAGTCTGAACTTAAACAACTTGTTTTCGATATAACACCACGAGATACCGGTCGACTAACCAAGTTATTGGCGGGCGAGTGTGATGTTATTGCTTACCCGATTGCACACGAAAAAATTAAACAACATCCTAACTTAATACTAGAATCAGTAACCGCTTTTAATGTGGGTTATTTAGGCTTCAATACCAGCAAACCCCCGTTCAATAATCCATTAGTGCGTAAAGCATTGTCTTATGCAATAAATAAACAAGCTATTCTAGATGCTGTTTATACTGGGCAAGCCGAAATAGCTAATGGTATTATTCCAAACTCTTCTTGGGCTTACGATGCCAGCATACCGAGCCAAGAGTATTCAATTCAAAAAGCACAAGAATTACTCACACAGGCGGGCTATAGCGAAGGATTTGCGATGGATTTATGGGCTATGCCTGTGCAACGTTCCTACAACCCAGATGCTGTGACTATGGCGAAGCTTATTCAGGATGACTTACTCAGAATAGGTATCAAAGTTGATATAGTGTCAGGCTACGAATGGTCAACTTTTTTACGTAAAATTTCAGATGGCGAACATCAAAGCGTACTTTTAGGTTGGTCGGCTGATCATCCAGATCCCGATAACTTTTTTTCGCCCTTACTCAGTTGCTCTTCGGCATTAACGGGGAGTAATAGAACTTTCTGGTGTAATGAAAAATTCGACAAACTTATTCAACGAGCTTTACAAACAAACAATATTAATAAGCGTAAAGTATTCTATTCAAAAGCCTTAGCGTTAATTAATGAAGAAGTACCATTAATTCCTATTGCGCATTCAAAGCGCTTTCAAGCACGAGCAAATAATATACACGGAAAATTGTTACGCGCCATTGGTGGCATTGATTTTAATGGGGTAACAAAAAACTAATATGCTTATATTTACCCTTCGCCGCCTTAACTTATTTATTTTTACAATTTTGTTATTAACAATATTGTCTTTCAGCTTGAGTTTTTTATTCCCAGGTGAGCAACTTATCAATTTAACCGGACAGTTAAATGCTTCACCAGAGCAATTGGCAATTTTAGCTGATGAATATAAACAACAATCAGGGCTAATAAGTCAGTATTTCAGTTATCTTAGTCATTTGTTTAATGGTGAAATGGGCTACTCCATGACAAGCCATTTACCTATTTCAACCGAAATACTTAATCGGTTACCCGCAACAATTGAATTGACCTCTGTAGCATTGCTCGTTGCAATGTTTTTTGGGATTCCCATTGGTTTTTTTGCTGCTATATATCATCGTAAATTACCTGACAACTTAATACTTACCGTTGCGATGCTTGGCTATTCAATTCCGGTTTTCTGGTTAGGCATACTTGCGATACTTGTATTCTCAATTCAGTTGGGTTGGTTTCCATCAGCAGGTCAAATCAGCCTATTATTTGAAATTGAACCTGTTACCGGCTTACAGCTTATTGATATTTTGCTCAGCGACAGTCCTTATAAATGGCAAGCATTTCAAGATGCAACTCGACACCTTATATTACCCGTTATTGTGGTGGCATTAGCCCCAGCCACTATTTTTATGCGTCTGGCTCGCACGGCAATGCTAGAAGTTTTAGACACGCATTACATTAAAGCGGCTAACGCAAAAGGCTTAACCTTTGCTCAGATTATATATCGTCATGCTATGCGTAATGCCTTTATTAAAGTTATTAGAGACGTGGGCTTGCAGTTTGCCAACCTTATAACTATTGCAATGGTTACCGAGGTAATTTTTAGTTGGCCGGGCATTGGGCGTTGGTTAATCGAAAGTATTTATCAACGCGATTACACGGCAATTCAAGGGGGTTAATTGTGCTTTCTACCTTTATTTTTATCGTTCACATTATTATAGATTTTGTTTACGCTGCGCTTAACCCTTTAGCTAGGGAGCCACGTAATGCCACGAGATAAAATATATCAGGAAGAAGAGTTTCCAACACCATTAATGCAACTATGGCATAACTTTAAAGAGCCGCCTGTCGTGCTTATTGGCTTTGGCTGTTTCTTGTTTCTTATTGCACTTGCAGTACTGGCTAATGTTATTACCCCTTATTCTTCAGTAGAGAACCATTTAGATCACTTGCTTTTGCCACCCGCATGGAGTGACGATGGTAATGTGAGTTTTTTACTTGGTACAGACAACCTTGGCCGCGACATGTTATCGCGCTTGATTCATGGTACATCACTCACTTTTGGCTTAAGTATTATTGTTGTTGTTGCATCGTTAGCGATTGGCGTTGTCATTGGCTCACTATCAGCGTTAACTTCTGGTATTAAATCTAGCTTTTTGAACCACTTTCTTGATGTGATCTTGTCAATACCTTCATTATTGTTAGCGATTATCATTGTCGCAATACTCGGCCCAGGTTTAGAAAACACCTTATGGGCCATTATCATGGTATTAATACCGCAGTTTGTACACATAACTCGAAACGCTGTACGCGAAGAGTTTGCGAAAGATTATGTATTGGCATCACGCCTTGATGGTGCGAGTTCACTTCGGCTTTTACGTTATTCTATTTTCCCTAATATAATCGAAAAACTTATTAGCCAAGCAACACTTGCACAATCAGCCGCTATTTTAGATATAGCCGCACTTGGCTTTTTGGGTTTAGGCGCGCCTATTCCAATGCCTGAATGGGGTGCAATGCTAGCTAACGGTATTGATTTATTCTATATTGCGCCATGGACAGTATACCTTCCTGGTTTAGCTATTTTATTTTCGGTTGTAGCGACGAACTTAGTGGGTGAAGGCATGCGCCATGCATTAAAAGTGCGCAAGGAAAACTAATGAATCTAATTGATATACGTAATCTATCTATTGAGCTAAAAACAGCATCAAAACCCATATATGCTGTTGATCGTGTCAACCTCACCATGAAAGAAGGTGAAGTCCGCGGCTTGGTTGGTGAGTCTGGTTCAGGGAAGTCATTACTTGCGCAAGCAATTGTAGGCGTGCTTGATGAAAAATGGCGCGTAGACGCCGATCGCTTTCATTGGCGTGGTAATGACCTCATGCGTCTTTCACCCGCAGAGCGTAAAGCAGTTATATCTAAAGACGTTGCAATGATATTTCAAGAGCCTATGGCGTGTTTAGACCCCACTACGACTATTGGCGAGCAATTAGAGGAAGCGGTAGACTTCGAGCAACTTACTGGTTTTTTTTGGCAGAAACGTCAACAAAGAAAACAAGCCGCAATTAACTTATTGCATAAAGTTGGTATCAAGCAACATGAAGTATGTGTAAAAAGCTATCCACATCAACTCACCGACGCTTTATGTCAACGCGTTATGATTGCAATGGCACTTGCTAGACGTCCAATGCTATTGATTGCTGATGAACCAACCGCAGCGATGGAAAGTACAAACCAAGGCCAAATATTTCGCCTATTGGCGAGCTTAAATCAACTTAAAAATATGTCAATATTATTGATAAGTCATGATTTAGAAAACGTAACACATTGGACAAATACGATTACCGTAATGTACAGCGGACAATTTGTTGAAGCAGGAACAACAGAGCAAATATTTAACCAACCCTATCATCCTTATACACGTGCTTTAGTTGATAGTAGCCCGAGAGCGAATAGGATGATCCCTAGTAAATCTCGTTTAATGACATTGCCTGGCAGTATTCCTATATTACAACATTTACCTATTGGGTGCCGCTTGGGTCCAAGATGCCCTCGTGCGCAACAAAAGTGTGTGGATGCACCAAAAATTAAAAACTTTCATAGTCATCAAGTGAGTTGCCATTTTCCACTTAAGGATAGCTACTCGTGAGTACGGTATTATTACAAGTCAGTAATTTAAGTAAAACCTATAAAGACAAAAATTATTGGTTTAACAAAAAATGTGTCACGGCGTTAGAGCCTATTTCCTTTGATATTATGCCACATAAAACCTTAGCTATTGTCGGAGAAACTGGCTCAGGAAAATCAACCATTGCCAAGTTACTTGTAGGTGCAGAGTTACCTACAACAGGCGATATTCGCTTGAATGGTCAAACCTTAGCTCCTGGCAACTTTAAGCAACGTTGTCAGCACATTAGAATGATATTTCAAGACTCAGGAACAACGTTAAACCCAAGTTTAACCATTGAGCAATTACTTGATGAGCCTTTGCGTCTCAATACCAATCTAGATGAAAGTGAACGCCATCAATTGATAAGAGAAACATTGCAAAAGGTGGGTTTATTGGCAGATCATATGAGCTTTTATCCACATATGTTTTCTGGTGGTCAAAAGCAGCGTATTTCATTGGCCCGAGCAATTATATTACAACCACAAGTTATTATTCTTGATGAAGCATTAGCGTCTCTCGATCCATCTTTACGTTCTCAAATGATTAATTTATTGCTCGATTTACAGCAGCAGATGGGATTGGCATTTATATTAATTTCGCACAACTTAGGTATTGTTAGGCACTTCAGTGATGAAATGATGGTGATGTGTGAAGGGAAAGTATTAGAGACTGGAAAAACAATGGATATTTTGAAAAAGCCAAAGCACAAATACACTAAAAAACTGATCATGAGCCAACGCTTTCAACTATTGAACCATTAACTTGTCTTAACCAAGGAGCTTGAACGCTTTAACGCTTGATCACTTGAAGGGTATTCAGACCGAGTAATTACCTAGCCAGTTACACTGCGACTTAAAATAAAAAGCTATAAAATTAATAACCAGTAATTAAAAACAAAAAACCAGCCAATCGGCTGGTTTTTTTATAAAAGCTTTACAACTAGTATTGCGTAGTTGGCGCCTGTACTTCTTTACGTACAATCTCTGCACCGACTTTAAGTGATTCTACATAACTTAAATAAGACGCTTGTGCTAATTGCTGAGTTAGCTGCTGTGACAAGTTTGGAGAGTCTTTCGCTTCGCCTACCTTGACAGATTGCACTTCAAGTAGCGCCAGATTACCGTTACTTAAATTAACTGTTGTTGCTGATACCGCACCATCATTAGGCTTAGGTAATTTAAACGCTTCACGAGCTAAACTAGCATCTAAGCCACTTCCAACACGTGTAACAGCTGTTTTAGTTTCCATAGTTGCGCCAATAGCACTTAATTGTTCGGTAATATCAGTACCTGACTTAAATGCAGCGAGTAACTCATCAGCAACTGTTTGTGCTTTTTCAGATGCTTTTTTAGCAACCAAAATACTTTTAATTTGCGCACTTACATCAGCAAGCGGTTTAATACTCGCATCTTGATATTCATTCAAACGCATAACGATTGCTAAAGTATCACTTACTTCAATAACATCTGAGTTTAACTGCTCATTAACTACAATATCTGAAAAGGCAGCATCTACAGCAGCACTTTCATTAAAAGGTGCTACATTGGCACCGCGTGTTAACCAACCAGAGGTTTTAACTGTCGCATTAATTGCACCAGCAGCATCGTCTAAGCTATCTGGGAACTCGAAACTTAAACGCGCAACTTCTTGTTGAAGCTCAAAGAATTTATCTTGCGCTTTTTCGCTTTTAGCTTTTTTGACTATATCTTCACGCACTTCAGATAACGTTTGAACGTTTTCAGCTTTGTAGTCAGTAAGTTTAATGATGTGGAACCCAAAATCTGTTTTAACCACTTCACTTACACTACCAACACCTGTTAATGCAAAAGCGGCTTCATCAAAAGCAGCATCCATTACACCAGCGTCAATCCAATCTAAGTCGCCGCCATTTTCACCACTGAAAGTATCAGCTGAATTTTCTTTCGCTAAAGTAGCAAAGTCTTCACCGGCATTTATTTTTGCAAGTAACGCTTCTGTATCGGCTTTAGCTTTAGCTTCATCATCACCAAATTCAATTAGAATATGAGCAACACGACGTTTTTCTTCATCGCGATATTGGCTGATATTACTTTGATAATAAGCTTTAACATCTGCGTCTGTTAACACTACCTTGCTGGCAATGGTATTAACATCAAGCGTAATATAATTTACTTTTACTTGTTCTTGGTTCTCGAAACGTGACTGGTTTTCAAGGTAATAATCATTTACCTCTTCATCGCTTAGTTCGATAGTAGCTTTAAATTGCTCAGCATTAATGGTAGCAAAACGAATATCACGTTCTTGATTCTGTAAAGCTGAAAACATACTTTCTTGGTAAGGTAAGCTAAATTCGCTTGCAACCAATGCCTGAGTTAATTGACGACGTGTCATTTCAGTACGTAAGTAATCGCGAAAATCAGACGATTGGTAAAAACCAGCTTGGTTAATCATCGCTAAGTAGCGGTTGTTATCAAAAACACCGTCCACTTGAAATTCTGGCATATTGCGAATAGTACTTTTAATTCGTTGGTCAGCAACTCGAATGGCAAGCATTTCTGAGTTTTGGTCAATAAGTTTTTGGTTAATTAAGTTATCAACAACGCCCTTACGAAAGTTACTCATGTAGCCAGGATCAGATGATAACGTTTCAAACATTTCACCAAACTGTTGCGCCATACGATTACGTTGTTCTTGATAAGCTTTATTAAACTCATCTTGTGTAATTTTTTCACCATTGACGTCAGCAACTGACGAATCAACTGAATTACTGTAGCTACCAATGCCGGCAACAGCGAAGGTTAAAATAATAAAACCAAGAATAATCTTAGCGGTTAATCCTTGAGAGCTTTCTCGAATATTTTCTAACATCTTTATCTCTTTACACGCGGGTATTTTACTTTCCGGGCGACTTTATCTGCGGTATTAAATTACCGCTATTATACATAAAGTAAATAAAAACTGATGAGTGTATAAAAGTAAAATTTAACTTCTATAGCAAATCAAACAAATTATTTAATTAACTTATATGCTTTAAAATCGCGATATGAACGGGCATGTTAGCCCAATAATTATCAAAATGAAACTCTTTTACTCTAACGCACAAATAACGCTCAAATAAGCATCAATTATGTGTTCAACGTCGCTATTTCATTGTGTTCACCTTCGGATAATCACGACGCACTTTATTGGTTTATTTCTTGTTAAGAATATCGTCCAAATTAGCTTGTTCTTGCACCGACAAGTCAAGCTCATTGGTTTTCAACTTACTGCGCTTTCTTAGCACAAATACCACACCGAGAATAAACCCTAAAAGGATGACAATTGGACCAAACCATAAAATATAGGTTTGCTCTTTCAACGGTGGTCTGTAGAGAACAAAGTCACCGTAGCGATAAACCATAAAATCAATAATTTCCTGATCGGTTTTACCTTCTTGTAACAAGTTATAAAGGTTTTTTCTTAAATCAACGGCAATTTTTGAGTTAGAATCGGCTAAGTTTTGATTTTGACATTTTGGACAACGTAACTCTTTAGAGAGCACTTGAAATCGGACTTTAGTTACTTCGTCATTAAATTCAAAGGTATCTACTGGGTTTGCATTTACACTCGTTAGACCAATAGTACTTAACAGTAAGCAGGCAAATACGTAGCCTAGCATTTGCTTAACCAATAAAGCTTTTTTAATTAGGACGTTATGCATTAAGAAGCACCTTGGGCCATTTCCGTTTCTAATGTTTCAATTAGCGGTAAAAATTCTTTTTTCCATACTTCAGTATTAATAGGTCCAGCAAAACGTTTACGAATAACGCCAGTGTGATCAATCACAAAAGTTTCAGGTGCACCAAATACGCCAATGTCTAATCCCAAAGCTCCTTGTTCATCAAAAATAGAGAATACATAAGGGTCTTTATACTGTTTTAACCAACGCAAAGCTGCACTATGGTCATCGGTAAAATTAAGCCCGTAAAGCTTTATTCGTGGGTCTTTTGCTATCTCAAGTAAGTATGGATGTTCATATTTACATTGAATACACCAAGTGGCCCAAACATTAAGAAGGACAATATTACCTTTTAAATCTTCTCGTCCAACTTTTTGTTCCGTTGCCTTCAACATAGGTAATTCAAAATTAGGTAATGGTTTACCTATCATTGCTGACGGCATCGCTTGAGGATTAAGAAATAATCCTCGATAAAGCAACACACCCAATAAAACAAATAAAATTAATGGTATAAAACGAATAATACTTTTCACTAATTTACGCCTCTTTTAAAACTGCAGGGTTCGATTGTTCAGGGTCTTTCTGTTTTGGTGCTAATACTCGTTTACGATAACGTTTACTTAATATTGCTAAAAAGCCCCCTATCGCCATTAAGAATGCGCCTAGCCAAATCCATACAATAAAGGGTTTATAATATAAACGCATTGACCAAGTGTTTTTATCAAGTGGCTCGCCTAATGCTACATATATATCACGCCATAACGTTGTATGAATGGCGGCTTCTGTCATACCTGAACGTTGTACCTTGTATGTACGCTGTTCTGGTTGCAATAATGTGACAAACTTATTATCAATAGACACCTTAACTTGGCCTTGGACTGCACTGTAGTTTGGCCCTAATATATTTTTAGTGCCGCCAAACTCTATGGTATAACCTGATAAAGTTGTACTTTCTCCAGCAGCCATTTTAACGTTAATTTCTTGTTCATAGGTTGAAACCATAGTCACACCTATCACAGTAACTGCGATACCGGCATGTGCAACTGCCATACCTATATGATTAAGTGGCACGGCTGAAAATTTAAAACTACCATCAACTTGTTTTGCATTATTGAAAACATCTTTAAGCACCGCTAACACAATCCAGCACCCCAGGGTCATTCCAATAAATGCGCTAATGCTAAACTCACCCGCGAAAATAAATGGCCAAGCTGCACCAAAAATAACACTCACAATTGAGATAACATTTAAATGCTTAGATAGCTCGCCTTTACGTGCCTTTTTCCATCTAATAAGTGGACCAATCCCCATAAAGCAGAAAAGCGCAATCATCATAGGAACAAAAACCGCATTAAAATATGGTGCGCCAACTGATATTTTACCTAATCCCATAGCATCAATAATCATGGGATATAACGTGCCAAGTAAAATAGTTACCGTTGCTGTGATCAATATTGATATTGCCACTAGTATCGTATTTTCACGAGAATAAAAGGTGAAACGACTAGGACTACTCACTTTTGCAGCTCTAAAGGCATAAAGTGTCAACGAACCACCTACTGCGATTGCTAATAAAATAAGTAAGTAAAGGCCACGTCCTGGGTCAACGGCAAACGAATGCACTGAGGTAATAACCCCTGAACGTACTAAAAATGCCCCTAATAAATTTAAAGAAAAGGTCAAAATAGCTAACAGTAATGTCCAATGCTTAAATGTATTTCGTTGTTCAGTAACCGCTAAAGCATGAATCAGCGCAGTACCGGCAAGCCATGGCATAAATGAAACATTTTCAACAGGATCCCAAAACCACCAACCACCCCAACCGAGTTCATAATATGCCCACCAACTACCTAGTGCGATGCCTACAGATAAAAATGACCAAGCAGCAACGGTCCATGGACGAGACCAACGTGCCCACGCTGCATCCATTTTACCTGCCATTAAGGCTGCGATAGCAAAAGCAAACGCGACTGAAAAACCAACATAACCCATGTATAGCATTGGCGGGTGAATGATTAAGCCTATATCTTGTAACAGAGGGTTTAGATCTTGGCCTTCTAGCGGGAAGTTTGGTAATAATCGCTCAAAAGGGTTAGAAGTGAGTAAGGTAAAAAAGATAAAGCCAACCGCTATCATGCCCATTATCGCTAAAACACGTGCAACAAACTCTTTTTCGAGTTGCTTACTATAAATACTAACCGCAAATGTCCATAAAGTTAGAGAAAAAATCCATAACAGCATTGAGCCTTCATGCCCGCCCCAAACCGCACTTATTTTGAAGTAATAAGGTAATAAACTATTTGAATGGTTAGCAATATATTTGACCGAAAAGTCATCAACAGTAAAACTATAAGCTAATAGAAAAATACTAATACCAACAAATAAGAATAAGCCAAAACTTAGTGGCTTAGCACTATTGATAAGTTGCTGATTATTTCTCGCTACACCGATAAGTGGCACTATGCTTAAACATAATGCGAAAGCTAACCCGATAATGAGTGCGAAATGGCCGAGCTCTGGGATCATGATAATTCCTGTAAATCAATGTTAAAACATTATGGCAATTAGTTTAGCTGATTATAGCTAGTCAAGACTAGCGCCAAATCAGCTCATAATTAAGTAAAAATACGGTAAAGTCACGTTAATAACCTCACCTCAGCACTTTAAAAGCTCTTTAAGGAACTTGTATTGAAATTTCCATCGTTATTGGAGTTTTTGTCATGGTGTCTACATTCAACATTTCTGCTTTAAAATCACCTGACTTAATACCCACACTACCTTGCATAGACACTACTGCGTAAATATGAACTTTATTGACACTACTGAGGCGCATTTGCGGTGTCATGGCTTGTGAATCATCTAATACGATAGTGACAGGTAAATCACTGGTTTTTATTTTAACTGCAGCTAATGGCATACGAGGACCATCGGCAGCTATAGCGTATATAAATACGGTTTTATCATCACCACTGATTAATTGCTCTTGCAGACTAGACGCTAAAGAAACTTCAACGGTGAGGTGAGGCAAACTCATGTCAGATGTTTTGTTATCATTAACCAAAGGAGCTGACTCATTACGCAGGCGTAATTGGTTTTTAGCTTCTTCAACCGCATCAGCTAGCGCATCGGTGCTTATGCCAGGTCGCTCACTGTTTAATACCACTTCCCAATACTGAACCGCCTTAGCAAAATCTTGATGACTAAAACTATCCATGCCAAGTAAAATATTGGTTGCCGGATCTAGCGAGTCTAACGCTAATGCTTGATCAATCACACGCTGAACACCAGCATCTATTTGCTGATCATTTTTATAATACATAGCTTGGGCTTTTGGTCCCAATATTTCAGCGTGTTCGCCAACTTGTTCCATAACTTTATCAAACGCCGCTATCGCATTATCAAATTTACCAACAGAGATATAAGCTTGACCTAAGCTAAACCAAGCCTCTGCATTTTCAGGCTCATCAGCGACTACTTGCTCAAGTTGCTGTAGTCGAAAAGCTAACATCTGCTCTGGTGTTAATTGACTATGATCACTACTTTCGATTGCTACAGGGGTGTTTAATAATTGATAAGAACCAAGCTTCATGTAACTAAAAAAGCTAAAGCTCACCACACTTAATGCAATGACAAGTGGCCACAACCAAGATCTTGTATTTTGTTCTACATTGAGGGTGCGAGTTGAATTGGCATCTTGCAACAATGTTTTATCTAACTCTGCTTTCAACTGCAGGTAGCTATCTTGCTCAATGCTGCCTTCAGCTAAATCAGTCTCAAGTTGGGCTAGGTGTTCATGATAAAGCGTGACGTTGGTTTCTTGACGAATATTGATATTTTCAGCACCGACAGTATCTTTAGATGAAGAAAAAATACGCCAGACAATAAGTAATGCAATCACTATCAATGATAAAATTGCCAGCCAGAATGTAATCATATTATTTAATTTATACCTATGTTAAAGCAATCACTTAATTCGTTTGATATTAGCCTTGTAGAAACTTTAATTAACGCCAATCAATTTATACATACTTTTTAATCGCGTCGTAGAGTAACAATTATCATCTATTTTTCCTAGCAATTCCGTCCGAAAAATCAGCGCATTAAGCGTATTGGAAAGTTAGATTCTTCATGGGTTAAGCGTTTTTCTTGATAATGATTAGAAAGTAATAATGAATCTAATAAAAATAAAATATCATAAAAAAAAATGTGAAGATGTAATGAAAATGTACTGCCTTGCATAAAATTTATTAAACTTAGTTTTTTAAAATTTAAGCAGCGCTCTTTGGGTATAGTATGAGAGGTGTCGCGTGACAGGAATAGCGAGAAGTGGGTACTTTTATTAATCTGTACCGGTGAGTTAATATTTTTGATATCTCAGATACAATTAAGCCGCTTAAAAAGCGGCTTAATAAGTAATCTATAGCAAAGCTAAAGATTAGCCATTACATGCATCTTTAAGTGCTTTACCAGCTTTAAAAGATGGAATTTTAGCTGCTGCGATTTCAATAGTCGCACCAGTTTGTGGGTTACGGCCTGTGCGTGCTGCACGGTCACGTACTGAAAAAGTACCAAAACCTACAAGAGCAACTTGATCGCCACCCTTTAATTCTTCTGTAACTGCTTCGATAAATGAATCTAATGCACGACCAGCCGCAGCTTTAGAAATGTCAGCGCCAGCAGCAATTTTCTCGATTAGTTGAGATTTATTCACAGTGTATTCCCCTTCAAGTGTTATTATTCAGCGCTATCTTCTGTTTAGCGTCCTGCAGAAGCCTTATATTTTGCTTCTTTTTGAACATCAAGCGCCGAGTTAAAGAAAACTAAAAATATTGATAATTATTTTTATCTCTACTATGCCCCTTATACGTAGGGGCTCTAGCGTTATCAGCGTCATTAACTTACCATAGTTTCAGCGTTTGAAAAGCGTTAATTGCATTTTTTTCGAAATTTTCGCTATTTTTTTAAGTTTTTTAACAAAAACAGCTGTTTTTTAGCCATTTATTTATCTGATTGCCACTTTTCAACCGGATGTTCTAAAGCAATTTTCAACACTTCGTCTATCCATTTAACCGGATAAATGGCTAAATCTGCTTTAACATTGTCAGGTATTTCTTTCAAATCTCGCTCATTATCTTTCGGAATAATAACCGTTTTTATACCACCGCGATGCGCTGCAAGTAATTTTTCTTTTAAACCGCCAATAGCTAATACTTCACCACGCAATGTAATTTCGCCTGTCATAGCGACATCAGCTCTCACCGGATTACCTGTTAAGCTTGATACTAAAGCGGTACACATGCCAATACCGGCACTTGGACCATCTTTCGGCGTTGCACCTTCTGGCACATGCACATGAATATCGCGTTTTTCATGAAAATCTTCATTAATACGTAATTTTTCTGTGCGACTGCGTACCACTGTCATCGCAGCTTGTATTGACTCTTGCATAACATCACCTAGCGAGCCGGTATAACTTAACTTGCCTTTACCAGGTACAGAAGCAGTTTCAATCGTAAGTAACTCACCACCAACTTGTGTCCAAGCAAGACCCGTGACTAGACCTACACGGTTTTCATCGTCAGCTTTACCATAATCAAAGCGTTGAACGCCTAAAAAGTCGGATAAGTTATCTTGGTTAATCGTTACTTTTTTAACTTTTTTGTCTAACAGTATCGATTTCACTGCTTTTCGACATAACTTAGATATGTCGCGCTCTAACGCACGCACACCTGCTTCACGCGTGTAATATCGAATAATACCAATAATAGCGCTGTCTTCAATTTCAATTTCTGTACTCTTTAAACCATTGCGTTCGATTTGCTTATTTAACAAATGATTTTTCGCAATATTGAGTTTTTCATCTTCGGTATAGCCCGACAAACGAATAACTTCCATACGATCAAGTAATGGTCCAGGAATATCCATGCTATTAGATGTAGCAACAAACATTACATCAGAAAGATCATAATCAACTTCTAAGTAATGGTCATTAAAACTACTATTCTGCTCAGGATCTAGTACCTCTAGAAGTGCAGAAGCTGGATCACCACGCATATCAGAAGCCATTTTATCTATTTCATCTAACAAAAATAGTGGATTTTTAACGCCTACTTTCGCTATTTTTTGAATTAGCTTGCCAGGTAAAGAACCAATGTAAGTTCTTCTATGACCACGTATTTCAGCTTCATCACGTACACCACCTAATGCCATGCGCACATATTTTCGGCCAGTTGATTTTGCAATAGACTGCCCTAATGATGTTTTACCGACACCAGGAGGTCCTACTAAACAAAGTATCGGTCCTTTTAGTTGACTCACACGTTGCTGAACGGCCAAATACTCTAATATACGCTCTTTAACTTTATCAAGTCCGTAGTGATCTTTGTCTAACACTTCTTGTGCTAACTTAAGATTACGCTTTAATTTACTGCGTTTTTTCCACGGTACACTGATCATCCAATCGATATAACTACGCACAACAGTTGCCTCAGCAGACATTGGCGACATCATTTTCAATTTTTTCAATTCAGTTAAGGTTTTTTCTTTAGCCTCTTTAGGCATTTGAGCAGCTTCAATCTGTTTTTCTATTTGCTCAACTTCGTTGGTACCTTCTTCATCATCACCAAGTTCTTTTTGAATAGCTTTCATTTGCTCATTCAAATAGTACTCACGCTGACTTTTTTCCATTTGTTTTTTAACACGCGTGCGAATTTTCTTCTCAACTTGCAGCAGGTCAATCTCACCTTCCATTAACGCCATCAAAAACTCAAGGCGCTCTGAAACATGGGTAATTTCTAAAACTTTTTGTTTATCAACCAATTTAAGCGGCATATGCGCTGCCATGGTATCTGCTAACTGCTCGGCATCATCAATACCTGATACTGACGTTAATACTTCAGGTGGTATTTTCTTATTTAATTTAACGTAGCCTTCGAACTGAGAAATAGCAGAGCGTATTAATACTTCAGTACTATCATCAGGAACACCTTCCACATTAAGAAACTCTGCGTTGGCAGTAAAATACTCGTCGGTTTCAACATATTCAGTTATTTGAGCACGACGAACACCTTCAACCAGTACTTTAACCGTACCGTCAGGCAACTTAAGCATTTGTAAGATGGTAGCAATTGTACCCGTTTGGTATAAATCACTTTGTTTGGGGTCGTCAACTGCTGCATCTTTTTGTGCAACAAGAAAAATTTGCTTATCATTTTCATTAGCAATATCAAGACAACGGATAGATTTTTCGCGACCAACAAACAATGGGATAACCATTTGTGGATAGACAACGACATCACGTAAGGCTAATACGGGAATTTCAACTACGCCAGATAACTCTTTAGTCATTGGTTACTCTCTCGGTGAATAATATGATGTGATTTTTAAAGATATGTAATTGTATATGGGGTGTTTGTAAATACTTTCAACTGATGAATAAAAAAAAGTGACGTTACCCAAATTGGTTAACGTCACTTTTAGAATTAAATTAGCTTAGTTATTATTCTGAAGACGCTTTATCTTGCTGCGTTTCAAAAATAATAATTGGCTTAGATTCGCCTTTAATAACCGTTTCATCAACGACGACTTTAACGGCATTGTCCATTGAAGGTATTTCATACATGGTTTCAAGTAAAACCCCTTCAACGATAGATCTTAAACCACGAGCACCAGTTTTACGAACCATCGCTTTATGGGCAATAGCAGATAAAGCATCTTCTCTGAATTCAAGCTCGACGTTTTCCATATCAAATAGCGCTTTAAATTGCTTAGTTAACGCATTTTTAGGCTCTTGTAATATTTGAATTAGTGCACTTTCATCAAGTTCAGTTAACGTTGCTACTACTGGTAAACGACCAATAAATTCTGGTATCAAACCGTATTTAACTAAATCTTCTGGCTCTACATCCTGAAAACGTTGCGTTAAAGTTTTCTCTTGGTCTTTGCCACGAACAGTAGCACCAAAACCAATACCTGTACCGGTATGACAACGTTGCTCTACCACTTTATCTAAACCAGCAAATGCGCCACCACAGATAAACAGGATTTTAGAGGTATCTACCTGTAAAAACTCTTGTTGTGGATGCTTACGACCACCTTGCGGAGGAACAGAAGCAATTGTGCCTTCAATAAGCTTTAACAGTGCTTGTTGAACACCTTCACCAGAAACGTCGCGAGTAATAGAAGGATTGTCTGATTTACGCGAAATTTTATCAATTTCGTCAATGTAAACAATACCACGTTGTGCTTTCTCAACGTCATAATCACATTTTTGCAATAACTTCTGGATGATGTTTTCAACATCTTCACCCACATAACCTGCTTCAGTTAATGTTGTAGCATCCGCCATAGTAAATGGTACATCAAGTAAGCGCGCTAATGTCTGCGCTAACAATGTTTTACCACTACCTGTAGGACCAATTAGCAAAATATTACTTTTGCTAAGCTCTACACCATTATGTGAGTCGCCATTGCGTAAACGTTTATAGTGATTATAAACCGCTACAGCGAGCACTTTTTTAGCATGTTCTTGCCCGATAACATAGTCATCTAAGCTTTCACGAATTTCTTTTGGCGTTGGTAAGCTTTCTTTATCTTGCTTGGGCGAAATTTCTTTAATTTCTTCACGAATAATGTCGTTACATAACTCAACACATTCATCGCAAACAAACACAGAAGGGCCTGCAATTAACTTACGTACTTCATGCTGGCTTTTACCACAAAACGAGCAATACAGTAGCTTACCGTCATCACCGTCACCTGTTTTCATATCGGTCATACGGTACCTCTAATATTTAAAATTTTACAAACTAATACTGAACAGTATTTCATAAATCACGTAAATAACAACGCGAATAATAAAGAAGTCCGTTATTTATCGATTCTTTGTTCTAATATGGCATCAACTAAGCCATATTCAACCGCACTCTCTGCGCTTAAGAAATTATCACGATCAGTATCGCCAGATACTTTTTCAAGTGATTGACCGGTATGTTCAGCCATTAAGCGGTTAAGCTTACTTTTGATATACAAAATTTCTTTCGCATGTATTTCAAAATCAGACGCTTGACCTTGAAAACCGCCAAGTGGTTGATGGATCATAACGCGAGCATTAGGTAGACAGTAACGTTTGCCTTTTTCTCCGCCTGAAAGCAAAAATGCGCCCATACTTGCCGCTTGACCAATACAAACCGTACTAATATTTGGCTTAATAAATTTCATGGTGTCATAAATAGCCATACCAGCAGTAACTGACCCACCAGGAGAGTTGATATATAAATAAATATCTTTATCTGGGCTTTCTGACTCTAAAAATAGCAATTGCGCAACAATCAAATTGGCCATGTGGTCTTCAACTTGACCACAAAGAAAAATAACGCGTTCTTTTAATAGTCTTGAATAAATATCGTAAGAGCGTTCACCTTTGGCGGTTTGCTCAACAACCATAGGCACTAAAGCACCTTCGGTCATACTCGTTAAATCGTGAGAATTATTGTGAGAAGTAAACAACTAACTTTCCTTTTTTATAAAAAAATGGCTCATATGTCCCCATACAAGCCATTTAAGCGATTGCTCAGCAAAATGTCAATCTAAAAGGTCTATTTACCTTCAGGATTCATGATATCTTTGAAGCTTGCTTTTTTGTTTTTAACTTTAGCGCTTTCAAGTAAGAACTCAACAGCCTGCTCTTCTAATGCAACATTTTGCATTTGTTGAGCAAGTTCTTTGTTAGTTTTGTAGTACTCGATTACTTCAGCTGGGTCTTCATAAGCTGATGCAGCTGATTCAATTAACTCAGTTACTTTTGCTTCGTCAACTTTTAATTCGTTAACTTTGATAACTTCACCAAGAAGCAAGCCTGTTTTAACACGCTTTTTAGCTTGTTCTTCAAACATTTCTGCTGGAAGTTCAGGTAAGTTATTTGGATCCATTTGATCAGCAAAACGTTGCATTGCTTGCTTGCGTAACACATCAACTTCTTGTGCAATTAAAGCAGCAGGTATTTCTAATTCACTCACTTCGAGTAAACCTTCAATCACTTGCTCTTTAACTTTAGCTTTAACCGCTTGGTTAAGCTCACGAGTCATGTTTTTACCAACTTCTTCGCGAAGTGCAGCAACGCCACCTTCTTCAACACCGAATAATTTAGCAAATTCGTCATTTACTTCAGGTAATACAGCGCCTTCAGTTTTGTGAACAACGATATCAAACTCTGCATCTTTACCTTTAAGCTTTTCAGCATGGTAATCATCAGGGAAAGTTACGGTGATTGTTTTTTCATCGCCGGCTTTCATACCAATGATTTCTTTTTCGAAACCAGGGATCATGCGGTTTGAACCTAACTCAAGTTCAAAACCTTCAGCTTTACCACCTTCAAATTCTTCACCGTCTACACGGCCATTGAAATCGATAGTAAGTTTGTCGCCTTTCTTGGTTTTACGTTTGTTTTCTTTCCACGTTTTATGCTGGTTTTGCAACGTTTCAAACATTTCATCAAGATCAGCATCAGTAACGTCAACAGCTGGACGTTCTACTGCTATTTTATCTAAATCTTTTAAAACAACTTCAGGGTAAACCTCAAATGTTGCTTCAAATTCTAATGCTTTGCCATCTTCATTGCTTTTAGCAATAAATGAAGGACGACCTGCTGGGTTTAATTTCTCAGCAACAATCGCATCAACAAAGTTACGTTGCATTAATTCACCAGCAACTTCTTGACGAACAGATTGACCATAGCGTTTTTGAATAACTGACGCTGGTACTTTACCTGGACGGAAACCATTGATACGCTGTGTTTTACCGATGTGGCGAAGACGATTCTTAACTTCAACATCTACTGTTTCGGCAGGAACTGAAATCGTTAAACGACGTTCCAAACCTTGTGTAGTCTCAACTGAAACTTGCATTTAATTACCTCAAAAAACTTAGCGTATGCACGCTTTCTATAACGCATCTAAATATAGTCAACACAACCTTAAATCAAAGTTGTGCTTTCAGCTTACTTGTTTGACAAGCAGAGCCCGGAAAATCCGAATAAAGATGTTCAGATTAAAATAATGACGCGAAATTATAGCGGTGCTTTAAACAAGAGTCGAGCCTAGAACGCAAATAAATTAAAATTTAGTGCTATAGCGTTAATAAATCGCTAAAAAAAGTTAATATATAGAATATGAAGGATTAAAAAAATTAGGTATGAAAGTTTGAGAATGTGCTTTGTAAAATGAAATTCTAACTTGTGAATGAATTTAACGACATAAAATCATCACTGAACTTAAAACTAAGGTAGTTTTATAAAGTTCTTAAAAAAAGAAGTGGTCGGTGATGCAAGATTCGAACTTGCGACCCCTTGGACCCAAACCAAGTGCGCTACCAAGCTGCGCTAATCACCGATATACTTTTATCTTTTACTACAACCCATACAAAAAATGGGGTGGCTAAAGGGACTTGAACCCTCGACAACCGGAATCACAATCCGGGGCTCTACCAACTGAGCTATAGCCACCACTGTATGGCGCGCCCTGCAGGATTCGAACCTGCGACCCACGCCTTAGAAGGGCGTTGCTCTATCCAGCTGAGCTAAGGGCGCACATTTACCTACAGATGCTGAACAAACTTAACTATATAAAGTTCATTCCTTTTTCACTTAAAAGTAAAAAAGTGGTCGGTGATACAAAATTCAAATTGTGACTGAACTTTAGAATACCTAAACCAATACTTAGCCTTTCAAATTACTTAAAGTATTAAGAAAAAAAAAGTGGTCGGTAATTCAAAATTCAAACTTCGACTGAACTTTAGTATACCCAAACCAATACTTAGCCTTTCAAGTTACTTAAAGTATTAAGAAAGAAAAAGTGGTCGGTGATGCAAGATTCGAACTTGCGACCCCTTGGACCCAAACCAAGTGCGCTACCAAGCTGCGCTAATCACCGACATTTGTTAAAAACGCTTGCGTTCTCAACGGGTGCGGATATTACCTAGTTGCCCGTTGCGCGTCAAACACTTTTTTTAAATAAATGTGCGTTCGCTCACTTTTACAGCATCTTGGTTAAAATACCACTCATAATGGCTGTTAAAATATAAATATCGGCTTTTTTTACCATTATTCACCAAGAAATCATTTTTTCGACAATCAAAGCATTTATTTTCTACAAATAGCTTTTCTAATATGCGAAAATAGCCACGTTTATTAGCCTTTTGTGAAGAATTATGACTGCAGCTCTTATTGACGGTAAGTTGATCGCCCAACAACTACGCCTTTCTGTTAAAGATAAAGTTCAAAAACGTATAGAAAGTGGTTTACGTGCGCCAGGGTTAGCCGTTATTTTAGTAGGTTCAGATCCTGCATCACAAGTATATGTTGGTAGCAAAAGAAAAGCCTGTGAAGAAGTTGGTTTTGTATCTCGTTCTTATGACTTACCTCCAACCACAACACAAAAAGAGCTTTTTAATTTAATCGACGAATTAAATAACGATAATGCTATAGATGGCATTCTTGTACAGTTACCCTTGCCTGCAGGTTTAGATGCCAACTTAATTATTGAACACATTAGCCCATTGAAAGATGTTGATGGCTTTCACCCTAATAATGTCGGCAAGCTAGCATTACGCCAACCGGGTCTTCGTCCTTGCACCCCAAAAGGCATAATGACTCTGATTAAGTCAACGGGAATTGACCCACATGGTCTAGAGGCTGTTGTTGTAGGAGCTTCTAATATTGTTGGCCGACCAATGACTTTAGAACTATTACTAGCAGGTTGTACCGTAACCACAACCCATAGGTTCACTAAAGACTTAGAAACAAAAATAAGAAATGCCGACCTATTAGTTGTTGCTGTCGGCAAGCCTGAGTTTATTCCAGGCGAGTGGATTAAAGCCGGTGCTATAGTGATCGATGTGGGTATTAACCGCCTAGATAACGGTAAACTGGTTGGCGATATTGGTTTTGCTAAAGCAAAAGAAAGTGCCGCTTATATTACTCCAGTTCCAGGGGGAGTTGGGCCTATGACAGTTGCAAGTTTAATCGAAAACACACTGATTGCTTGTGAAAAGTTTCATCATTAAAATTATAACTTTCTGACAATACACGTTTTTATGATTGATTAATCAAAAATAAAAAAGAACAGCCTGCTATTGCAGGCTGTTCTTTTTTAAATCGTGTATATTTTAAAACAATGTATATTTTAAAATAATTTATGCTTTACGCCACGTTGTGCCGCCGGCACCATCTTCTAGAATAATATTTAATGCGGCTAACTTATCGCGTGCATCATCAGCCATCCCCCAGTCTTTATTCGCTCGGGCGTCATTACGTTGTTTAATTAAGGCTTCGATTTCTGCAACCTCATCACTGTCAGCATCACCACCTTGGAAAAAATCTTCAGGTGAATTTTGCGCAACACCTAAAACCTCACCAAGTGAAACTAAAATAAAAGCAAGTTTTGACGCTTCAGCTATATCTGTAGCTTTAATGCGATTGATCTCTTTCGCCAATTCAAATAACACTGGCATAGCTTCAGGACAATTAAAGTCATCATCCATCGCTTTTTCAAAACGCTTAACGTATTCGTTGCCTTTTAATTCTACTTTCGTTGGTGTCACATCTCGTAATGCCGTGTAGATACGCTCTAAACTGGCACGTGCTTGCGTTAAATTATCTTGTGAATAATTTAATTGGCTGCGGTAATGACTAGACGTTAAAAAGAAACGTACGCTTTCTGCATCATATTCATCGAGTACACTGCGCAAAGTAAAAAAGTTATTTAAAGATTTTGACATCTTTTCTTTATTTATTTGCACCATACCACCATGCATCCAGTAATTAACATATGGTGTATCATGTGCACAACAAGATTGAGCGATTTCATTTTCATGGTGTGGGAACTGTAAATCAGAGCCGCCACCATGAATATCAAAATGTTCACCCAAATGCTTTAAATTCATCGCCGAACATTCAATATGCCAACCCGGACGACCTTTCCCCAAGGTGATTCCCAACTTGGCTCGTCAGGCTTTGCCATTTTCCATAGCACAAAATCTAATGGGCTACGTTTCGCTTCATCAACGTCAACTCGAGAGCCCGATTGCAACATACCTAAATTTTGTAAACTTAATTTACCGTAATCTTTATAAGTACTGACTTCAAACATGACATCACCATTACTGGCAACATAAGCATGTTTTCGCTCAATTAAACGCTCAACTAACGCAATAATTTCATTCATATGACCGGTGACTGTCGGTGCAATATCGGGGCGCATAATGTTAAGATCATCAAAATCTTGATACATTTGCGCGGTCATACGTAAAGTTAAGTCTTCACAACTTTCACCGTTTTCATTGGCACGTTTAATTATTTTATCGTCTACGTCAGTGATGTTACGCACGTGTGTTAAGTCGTAGTCTAAATATTTAAAATAACGGGCAATAATATCGAAAGCAACATAGGTTCTGGCGTGGCCAATATGACAGCGGTCATAAATTGTAATACCACAAACATATAAACCTACCTTGTTGGAAGTGATCGGCTTAAAAACTTCTTTTTTCCTGCTTAAGGTATTATAAATTTGCAACATAACGACTGTTTTTCCTATGTAATATCAATACTTGATTAAATTCTGTTACTCCCAGAGTGGGAATTATCGCAATTGTACCCCAAGTATTGCAATGAATCATTAGCTTGGCTGTATTTGCTGTAATATTTACCGATTAATTTTTGACGACATTTTGCCGAGAAATGTTTCTTTTATTGAGTTACAATTTGCCTAATTACATTTCCTTTAGATTTATGAGTAAAAAAAATGATCACATTTAAAACAACCTTAGGCGAAGTTAAAATTGAATTAGATTTTGATAACGCACCTGTTACGGCAAAAAACTTTCAACAATACGCTGAAGATGGCTTTTATAACGGCACGATTTTTCACCGCGTAATTAAAGGTTTTATGGCGCAAGGCGGTGGATTCGCATCAGGTATGGACGAAAAAACCAGCCGCGAATCAATTCAAAATGAAGCAAATAATGGCTTAACCAATGCTCGTGGCACTTTAGCTATGGCGCGTACGCAAGAACCACATTCAGCTTCAGCACAATTTTTTATCAATTTAGCCGATAACGATTTCCTTAATTTTAAAAGTGAAGATGTGCAAGGCTGGGGTTACTGTGTATTTGGTAAAGTTGTTGAAGGCATGGACATTGTCGATAAAATGACGCTAGTTGATACAGGTCGCATGGGATTTCACGACGATGTTCCAAAAGAAGAAATAATTATTGAAGAAACAATCGTAGCGTAATTCTTGATTACCGACGTAAATGATATGAGTGAAACCTCTCATTTGAATAATCAATCAGCATTAACTTATTTTATTGCTGATTTACATCTTGCGCAAAACAGGCCTGATATTACGGCCTGTTTTTTATCTTTCTTGAAAAACGAAGCACCAAAAGCACAAGTATTATATATTTTGGGCGACTTATTCGAGTACTGGATTGGCGACGATGATGACAGTCCCTTTATTTTGCAAATTTCTCAGGCGATTAAAGCTTTATCATTGCTCGATTGTAAAGTGTATTTTATACACGGCAATCGCGACTTTTTATTAGGCAAACGCTTTGCCAAGCAATCAGGTATGGAGTTACTACCTGAAGTGACGCTAATAGACTTATATGGCACACCTGTTGTTATTATGCATGGCGATACACTTTGTACATGTGATGTTGGCTATCAAGCTTTTCGTAAAAAATCACGAAGTTGGTGGTGGCAAGCGATGATAAAAAGTTTACCCTTATTTGTTCGACGAAAAATTGCCAATAATTATCGCGAGCAAAGTGCGACAGCGACAGCGATGAAGTCGCAAGACATTATGGATGTTACTGAAAGTGAGGTTATTCTTTGTTTGGAGCAATATCAAAGTCAAATCTTGATTCATGGTCATACTCACAGACCAGCGGTACATGATGTAAAGGCAAATAACCAACATGCTCAGCGAATTGTACTAGGAGACTGGTACGAGCAAGGAGCTTGGTTGAAGGTAACACCAACCTCTATGGATTTAATGGACAAACCTTTTGAAATAAAAAGTGATTAATACCCATTAAAATTAGTAACCGATCGTGATTATTCTTTTCTACTGCTTTTTTCACTCCATTATAATGGCTGGATATAGTATATACAGCCATCGTTTTATAGTTGCCATTAGAGCAACATCACTTAAGCAAAGCCGATATTACCTCTTTAGCTAACATTTCTAATATTTCTAACAGCAATAGCGCATTACGTGTTTGCTAAACGCTCAGCTAAATAGCGCACTAAAAGTAGTGTTAGATTTTCGCGACGCGATTTATTTGGCCATACAGCATAATACCCTAACGACTTAATCTTCCAAGTTGGCAGCACATGAACTAACTCCCCTGACTGAATAGCCTCGTCAACAAGTTGCTCAGGTATATAGGTTAACCCCAAGCCCTTTTTTGCAAAATGCACTAAAGCATCTGCGCTGTTTACGCTTAAATTAGAATGGTAACTAATAGTCACTTTCTCACCGTGCTCAGATTCAAATTCAACTGAGTTGGAGCGTATATCAAAACTGATCCAATCCCAGCTTACTATATCTGAAGGCTTATACGGGATGTCACGAGATGAAACATAAGCTTTGCTTGCGACAAGTATTCGCCTACTTTCAAACAGTTTACGCGCCAACATAGAGCTATCTTTTAACCAACCAACACGGATACTTAAATCCAACGATTCATTGAGAATGTCTACTATGTGATCAGTAAAGATCAATGAAAGTGACACTTTAGGATAGAGTTTAGAAAAATCAGCAATCGCACTGGAAATAGGCGACGTTGTTAAAAACGCTGGTAATGAAATTCGCAGTGAGCCAATAGGTTGCTCTGAAAGTGCATTTAACTCGTTTAAACCTGCTTCAGCATTTTTCAGTATTTCTATAGCATGCTTGTAAAAATTACTGCCCTCATTGGTCAGGGTGAGTTTACGCGTTGTTCGATATAATAATGTCACCCCTAAGTATTGCTCAAGATCCGCTACTGTATGGCTGATACGAGACGGTGCTAAATTAAGTGTTTTAGCTGCCCCGCGAAATGAACCTTCATCCACAACCCTAGCAAAAACGGCCATATGCCTTAAGTAATTTATCATTGTTCTTATATTCGGAATTATAAAATCTAATTATTGCACGTATTCAGCACAATAAGAAAAATATATGATCATTCTACATAGAACATAGCACATGCGTAATTCGTAGAATGAATTATTCATTTTTACTAAAAACATCAGGTTTAATTATGAACAACACCAAAAAAATAGTAATTGTAAGTATGGCACTGACTTTCAGCGCTTCATTATTAGCTCAAACAGAAGGATTTTATGTTGCAGGCCAGTTAGGTGCTAGTCAGCAAGTAAAGGACTCTGAACCTTATGGAAACAATATTGCCGTTGATGACGATTTTCCGGCCACATTTGACATAGACAACAGTGCAGTTGGTAGCTTAGGTATTGGTTACATTTTAGATAAAAACATTCGTATTGAAGGTCGTATTGGCTATCGAGATAGTGACTTTAATGCTACACGCTACGGTACAGGTACACGTGCCGGTGAAGAATATATTCTTAAAGGTAGTGTTGAAAGTACCACCTTCACAATAGAAGGCTTTTACGATTTCACTAACGATAGCGCTTTCACTCCTTATATTAAAGCCGGCATTGGATTGTCAGACAACAGCTACTCAGCAAAACTAGGTGGCTCAGGTGTAGCCGCATTTGACCTATTTGATGGTGCAGCCGATGGCTATTACGATAGCTACGCTGACGGTGACTCTACTAAGTTTACTTGGAACTTCGGTGTTGGTGTTAGTTATGAATTATCAGAGCAAACTTCAATTTATGGCGAATACCAATATGCATCTTTTGGCGATGCAATGACCGGACAAGATTCATTTACTGATGGCTTTAAGATCGACAACCTAGCGACTAATGAAGTCGTCATTGGTATTCGTATAACGCTTTAAATTTTTTAGCACATAGTCTAAATAATAGGAAGATCATGAAAACATTAAATAAATTCGTATTAAGCTTGGCACTTACTTTGGTCCCTGTGATTACATTCGCAGAAGTTATTGAAATAGCTACCTTCACACTAAATAAAGGTGTTTCAAATCAAGAATTTTCTACTATTGATAAAGCAGTAGAAACAGAGCATGTAATGAAGCAGCCTGGCTTTATATCTAGAGAAACAGCAAAAAAAGAAAACGGCGAATGGTTAGTCATAGTGCATTGGAATTCACTAAAAGCTGCAGATGCGTCAATGAACAGTTTTATGCAAGTAAAAGCGGCAAGTGAATTTATGTCTAAAATTGATACATCGACCATGGCTATGAATCGCTACACTAAGTAGAACAATGGTGAGAGAAAAAAATTGTGAATGGTAAATATTTAGGCAGCAGATCATACCTAAATTAAGTAATACTAACCACAAACCACGTTATTTATCACTAATGTTAACTCCTGATACTTTTACTTCAGGGGTTAACAATTTCGTTCTTTAAACTTTAATCTAGAACTGAAAATACAAATTTATATTCAATACAATATTTGAGTGTCATTATGAAAAAACCAACGCCAATGCAACTAACCGTTGTAGGTTCACAACAAGTAACCCCTAATATGCAGCGTGTTTTTTTACAAGGCGATGCACTTGCTGACTTTCCTTTAGAATGTGAGGGAAGTTATATCAAATTTTTATTTGATGCCACTGGTAATACTGATTTGAGTGCTATAACTGACGGTTCACGACCGGTAATGCGTACTTATACCATCCGCCGTTTTTCGCCTTCAATATGCGCTATAGAAGTCGACTTTGTTCGCCACATGACACAAGACAACAAGAGTGGCTTTGCTACACGCTGGGCGATGTCGGCCAAAGTTGGCGACAAAGTTTGTATTGCCGGCCCTGGCAAAATAAAAGAGATTAACACAGATACAGATTGGGTTTTTATGGTTGCAGATATGACTGCTTTACCGGCACTTTCTGCAAAGCTTCGTCAGTTATCGTCTGAAGCTAAAGGCTACGCCGTTATCAAAGTTGCTGAAGCTGACGATATTCAAAAAATCGATTTGCCAGAAAATGTGCAGTTAATTTGGCTAACTGAAAGCCAATCACTATCAAAGTCAGTAAAGTCATTACCTTGGTTAGATGGAAAGGTTTCTATCTGGGCGGCATGCGAATTTGATGATATGCGTGAATTACGTCAATACTTTAAAAATGAAAAAGAAGTGGCTCAAGAATCCATCTACATTAGCAGTTATTGGAAAAAAGGCGTGACAGAAGATGGGCATAAGGCTTTTAAACAATTAGACGCTAAAAAAGAGCGTTAATTATAAAAAATGGATCATGGCGCTTCACAAATATAATAAATAAAATAGTTTATATTTGTGAAGGGCCAATTAATTTGTCAGATAACAGACTAGTGTCAATGACTACTTAAGCATTTTACTAATTAGGCATTTGACTACTTACCCAGTCATTTACTCTTCGCTCTAATATTGCCAACGGCATTGCTCCACCACCAAGCACGGTATCGTGAAAACTACGAATATCAAAACGTTCACCCAATGCTTGTTTGGCACTTTCACGTAATGCCAATATTTTTAACATACCAATTTTGTATGATGTTGCTTGCCCTGGTAAAACTAAATAGCGACGCACTTCAGAAACAATAGCTTCTTCAGCAATCGGGGTTTTTTCTTTAAAGTAAGCTATGGCTTGCTCCTCAGTCCAGCCCTTGGTATGTAAACCGGTATCTACCACTAAACGAACTGCACGCCACATTTCATTAACTAAGCGGCCAAAATCAGAGAAATCATCTTGATAAGCCCCCATTTCTTTTGCTAGTAATTCAGCATATAAACCCCAACCTTCGCTGTAAGCTGTAAAGTTTGCTTGCGTGCGAAATTGCGGGACTGACGTTAGCTCTTGTGCAATAGAAATTTGCATATGATGTCCCGGATTACCCTCGTGATATGCAACACCTTCCATTTCATTTTTTGGCATCGCTGACATATCAGATAAGTGCGCGTAATAAACACCTGGGCGACTACCGTCAGGTGTGCCTGGATGGTAATGCTGGGCGGCACCATCTTGCTCTCTGAACGCTTCAACCCGCTTCACGGTTAACCCTGCTTTAGGCAAAATACCAAAATATTCAGGTAGTTGTTCATTAATAAAATCTAAGTATTCTTCCGTATCTGTAATATAGCCTTGTCGGCCGCTATCTGTGTTTGGATAAAAAAATTGTTCATCTGTTTTAATAAAATTAAAAAATGCGGCTAAATCACCTTCAAAACCCACACGGTCTTTAATCTCGATCATTTCTTCTGTGATACGCGCTACCTCTGCAACACCAATGTTGTGTATTTCATTAGCAGACAATGACGTTGTTGTAGAAGCACTTAGCATATAATCGTAAAAAGCTTGACCATTTTTCTGTGTGGAGACACCTGTAGGGTTGCTAACGGTATTAACAATATCACTTTCAAACCAAGTAATTAACGCTTGATAACTCGGTAGGAAGCTTTGCAGTAGCTGCGCTTTGGCATCACTTTTTAATGATAATGCTTGTGCTGCAGTAATTTTTTCAGCATCAATTAAAGTGGTAACCTTTCGTTGTATATCCATCCAAAGTGGTGAATCTACATCCCCTTCAGCTTGAGAGAATGGAACTCCTGTAATCAGGTTGTTTGACTGTTCAATAACACCTTCGTAAGCAAACTTGGGGGGTCTAGTACCTGCGGCGGAATTTTCTTGCGCCCGAACCAGTAATTGATCAATAGCAGTACTAATACCTTTAATTCGCTTGATATAAGCCTGCATGTCACTTAAATCGTCAACTTGATGGAAGTTTATTAAAAACTCGGCAGCAAATGATTGAATGCCGTTAAATTGAGTAAATACATAGCCGTTTTTATTAAATTGTTGCCCGGCTTTAGCTTGTTCATATTGATAAATCCAAATGTCGTATGAAATTTTAGCTTCAGCGGTAAGTTTTTCATAATCAAAGTTGGAGGTTAACTCTGCAACAGTCGCTGCTTGCCAAGCTAACTGTTTTTTCTCAAACGCCACTGACATATCATTAATTTGGTCGTTTTTTTCTTTACGTCCTAAAAATGTCAACAGGATAGGGTTACTTTGCAGTTGCTCTTCATATTTAGTGGCAAACCATTGATTTAACCTTTCAGACTCACTTATATTATTTTGTGTTACACCTTGAGCAGCGGCAACCGCTGTTGGCTCTTGAGAGGTATTTTGTGAAGGACTATTGGGCTGGCATGCAGATAAACATGCTACAGCACCCACCAATGCAATCAGAGTACGCATTTATTACTTTCCTTATATATTAATTGATAGCACTTTAAGAGCGCCTATTTTCATATTACCGAGTTATGATGATAAATAAAAATTTTATCCTACTATATGCATACATATTTAGGTGTTTGTTCTACTTAGCATTATTTCCGCATGGGCAATATCTAATTATATACAGTTAAGGTGTTAGTAAGCCACGTTGAAATTTAAAATCGGAATCTTAGGCATTGATTAATTCAACTTCTTTTTCACCAAAAACTTCACCCGCTCTGTGATGTGTTTACTAGCTAATTTTTCAGTAAGAGAGATATTATTAATAATGACTTAAATTTTAGTCTGTGGAGATTATCCTCAACTTAGATTAAACATAAACTAGGTTGAGGATTATTTTGCAGAATACTAATGCTTAACTTAATTTTTTAGCGAGTACATTATCTAAAGCCAACTTACCTGAACCCGACAACGCTAATGAAATACTTGCTGCTAACAAGGCTAAGCCAAACTCATAGCCGTTGTTCGCCATAAATAAACCATTGGCAAAATGTACTGAGAAAATAGCCACGATCATAGTGAATGAAAGCGCAATAGCAGCTGGGCGTGTTAATAAACCTAACAGAATAAATAAACCACCAAAAAACTCTGCACTACCCGCTAATAACGCCATAATAAAACCAGGCGCCAAACCAATTGACTCCATCCAACCGCCCGTACCTTCAAGACCGTAGCCACCAAACCAGCCAAAGAGTTTTTGTGCGCCATGGGCCATAAAAATAATCCCAATAGGCAGACGAAGTGCTAATGCCGAGAAACCTGCATTTGAATGGGTTAACTTTGCTAATAATATTTTCATTTTAATATCCTGAACCTTGTTAATAATATTAAATGTTATTAAATTCGTTATACGGTTTTATTAGAGACTGTAGTTTTTTATCTCTGCTTGTGCTGCTGCGTACCTTTCTTCGTTACCTGGCATATTCAAACCTTCCGCGTAAATAAAAGTAATGTCATCAAGGCCGAGAAAATTAAAGAAACTCGTTAAATATTGCGTTTGTGAATCACTTACCGTGCCAGCATGTATACCACCTCGCGCCGCCACTATGACTACTTTTTTATTTTTTAATAATCCAACGGGACCATTTTCCGTATAACGAAATGTCACGCCTGCTCGAGCGACTCGGTCTACCCAAGCTTTAAACGTTGACGGCACGCCATAGTTATACATAGGCATAGCAATGACTAAGGTATCGCTAGTTGTTAACTCTTCAATTAAGCTATCAGAAATATGCGTAAGTTTGACCTGCGCGCTATTACGCTCATTTGCTGGAGTCATCCAAGCGGCCATTTCTATTTGAGTTAAATGTTCAAGCCCCTGCTCTGCTAGATCTCGTTCAACAACCTTGACCTCTGAATTTACTGATAAATTAGCGACTAACTCTTGCGCTAATATAGTTGAATTACCTTGCTCACCATTTAATGACGATTTAATAAATAAAATATTATTCATAGCTAACCTCTTATCTTGTGTAAATTTTAACTTGGTCTAGTTTTTACAGTAAAAACTAGCGCTTAAATTCGATGAGCACAGTATTCACTAAAAATGAGAAGAACAAAATTACTAATTTAAGCACAATTCATTCTATTAAATAGAATGTTGGTAACATTCATCTTTTCAATGATGCTAAGTAACAATTCCCTTTAGAAGAATGTTTTATTAACTTTTAACTAATATTGTTACCTTAAGAAGAATGTTAGATTTATTTACAGATAATATATGAGAACGAGTGACGTTAAGCGGTAACCATCGTCAGCAGTTCAATCATTCATCATTTACTAAAAGTGAGTTCAACATGGCAAAAGTACTAACAGCAATCGAACACGACCTTGGTGGTTTGCAAGTAAAACGCGTTTTACCTCATCAAGAAAAACGTATGGTAGGCCCATTTATTTTCTTTGACCAAATGGGCCCTAATGATTTCCCAGCAGGTAAAGGGATTAATGTTAGACCGCATCCACATATTGGACTATCAACCTTAACTTACTTATTTGCAGGGAATATTTTACATCGCGATTCTCTGGGTAATAACCTTGAAATAAGTCCCGGTGATGTTAATTGGATGACCGCAGGGAAAGGTATTACACACTCAGAGCGTGAGTCTTTTGAAGTAAGAGCAAACCCACATGTCATTAGTGGCTTGCAATGCTGGATAGCATTGCCAGAAGATAAAGTTGAAATTGAACCTGCCTTTATTCACGTTAAAAAACAAGACTTACCACACTCGACTTATAAAGATGTCATGATGAGGCTTATTGTAGGTGATGCATACGGGTTAAGTTCACCAGTAAAATGTTATTCACCCATGTTTTATATTGACGTAGTGGCTGGCGCAGAAAGTACTATTACTAAACCGCACCCAACACACGAAACCGCAATATTTGTTATCAGTGGTAAAATTGAAATAAATGGTCAAGCGTATGGCGCAAGTGAATTTGTTTTATTAGGTGAAAATGATCATGATATTACCATGGTCGAAGGCGGACGATTTATCATGCTTGGTGGTGAAAAGTTTCAAAAAGTTCCTTACTTACATTGGAATTTTGTCGCTTACACTAAAGAAAGAATGGAACAAGCCAAAAGCGATTGGAAAAACGGTAAATTCCCCACCATTCCTGGTGATGATAAAGAGTTTATTCCTTTATAAAGCGCGTATCACTAGACTTGTTAGCATTAGCCCTGCTAACAAGTAAAATGTCATGATATTATGTACCGCAGCGGTAAAGTGTAAAAATAAAGCCTATAAGTAGGTAAAATAAAATGAATATTTTATGCTCATTCAGTTAATAACATGCCATATAAAGCAGTAACTACTTTCTTATATGGCATGGTATTACATCGTCACAAAAACACATATATGCAGTTGTTTATTAAAATAATAAAAAAGAGAAAACTATGTTAGAAATGGCAGTCATCTATTTAGCCGCAGCCATCGTAGCTGTGCCCATTGCCAAGCGTTTAGGCCTGGGCTCTGTGCTTGGTTACCTCATTGCCGGCATTATCATTGGTCCCTTTGCTTTTGGGCTTGTTGGCGACCAAACCGATGTCATGCATTTTGCCGAGTTTGGTGTGGTCATGATGCTATTTTTAGTCGGTTTAGAACTACAGCCGTCAAGACTATGGAAGTTAAGACATTCCATAATGGGCTTAGGCGGATTACAAGTTTTACTCACTACAGCGTTATTTTTTGCTGTTGGTTATTTTATCTTAAACTTGCGCTGGGAAGCCTCACTAGCCATAGGACTTATGCTAGCGTTGTCATCAACCGCTATTGTTTTGCAAACGTTGACTGAGAAAGGTTGGATCAAACAAGAAGCCGGTCAAAATGCCTTCTCTGTACTGTTATTTCAAGATATTGCCGTTATTCCAATTTTAGCGTTATTGCCATTACTTGCCTTTAGCGAAATAACCAATGTTGCCACAAGTCATGGTAATTTAATTGAACACCTTCCTGTATACGCACAAGTATTAATATCACTGGCGACCATTGCCGCTATAATATTTTCTGGCAAATACATCGCGACACCACTTTTTCGATATATCGCGGAAACACGTTTGCGTGAGTTATTTACCCTTTTCGCTTTGTTTTTAGTCATTGTTATTGCGGTCATCATGCAAAAAATTGGTTTATCTCCGGCTTTAGGGACATTTTTAGCGGGTGTGGTATTAGCCGAAAGCGAATTTAGACATGAGTTAGAAGTCGATATTGAACCCTTTAAAGGTTTATTGCTTGGGCTGTTTTTTATTACGGTTGGTGCATCTATAGATTTCCCGCTTTTAATCGAACAATTTAGCAATGTGATGATATTTGTTATCGGGCTCATTGTGATTAAAGCTTTCGTGTTATATATCCTTGCTTACGCTTTTAACATTAAAAGTAAACAAAAATTACTGTTTACCTTAGCGTTAGCGCAAGGAGGCGAATTTGCCTTTGTCTTGTTATCACTATCCAGCACATTACAAATTCTCAGTGTAGAGCAAACCAAGTTAACCACTCTAGTTGTTGCCATATCAATGCTAATGGCCCCTTTGCTGTTGATGTTTTATGAAAAAGTTATTAACCGTGAAGATAGCACACAAAAAACCTTTGATAGCCCAGAGGAAATAGAAGCCACTAAGAATGTCATCATTGCTGGCTATGGCCGTTTTGGTCAAGTTATTGGTCGCTTATTAGCGGCGCAAGGTTATCACCTATCGATTCTTGACCATAGCCCAAGCCAAATTGAGCTACTAAGACGCTTTGGTAATAAAGTGTTATATGGCGACGCCGCGCGTATAGACTTGCTAACCGCTTCTGGTGCTAGCGAAGCACAATTACTAGTTATCGCCATTGATGACCCAGACAAAGTGCTAGAAATAGCCACTATGGCGCAAAAGCACTACCCTCATTTAAAAATTGCCGCACGTGCAATTGATCGCCGTCATGCTTATCAATTAATGAAGTTAGGTATTAGTACCTTCAAGCGTGAAACTTTCGACTCAGCACTGAACCTAGGCGTAGAAGTACTTACCCTGTTAGGCAATAAGCCTGCCGATGCCAAACGAGCGGGTGAAATATTTGCCAAACATGATCACGAGTCTTTAACTGCACTAGCTCATTTATGGGGTGATGACCACAGCTATGGCATTGCTGTTAAACAACGTATCGAAGATTTAAAACAAGTATTGAGCAACGATAGAAATGAGCAAGATAAATTAAATACTTGTCGAAAAAGTGACGGTACACCTTGTGATGACATTGTAGAAAGTAATGAGGCAAGTGTTGAAGAAAGTAATGCAACAACTTCGAAACAAACTCAATAATGCGAGCAAATAAATGCTAAGAATATCTTTAGAGCAATGGCGTATGTTTCATGCTGTTGTGGAATTTGGTGGTTTTAATCAAGCGTCTCAAGGCGTACATAAAAGCCAATCAAGTATTCATAACGCTGTCAGTAAAATAGAAGACTCGCTAGGAGTCAAACTATTTAAAATTGAAGGACGTAAAACGGTATTAACCGAGGCCGGTCAATTAATGCTTCAACGGGCAAATTATTTACTTGAAGAAGCGAGAAAAATTGAAGCTATTGGTCAAACATTAAGTCAAGGTATCGAAACTAAGTTAAAAATTGCCGTTGATGAGGTATTCCCACGCACATTGTTATATCAAGTACTGGAAAAAGTTTCCGTGCAATTTCCTTTACTGCAAATTGAATTAATTGAAACCATACTCAGCGGCGCTAGTGAGTTACTTGAACATAATGACGTTGAAATTGCTATATCCCCCATTTCACTTGGTGCTGGCTTTAGTGAAAGCTTGTGTTACATCACCTTTAACGCTGTTGCTAGTCCAACTCACCCTTTACATAAACTTAAACGCAAACTCAGCTTAGAAGACCTTAAGTCTTATCGACAAATAGTCGTGCGAGATTCAGCGCATTTAAATAAAGACAAAAAAGCCAGTGAAGGCTGGCTAGAAGCAAATCAACGCTGGACGGTCAGTCATTTACAAAGCTCAATAGACATGATTTGTCAGGGCTTAGGTTTTGCTTGGTTACCGGTGAGCTTAATTGAACAACAACTCAAAAATAAGCAACTAATCCCCTTAAAGTTAAATGAAAATAGACAGCGCTCTACTCAACTTTACCTTACCTATAAAGATGGCGATTGCCTTGGTCCTGCGGCTAGAAGTTTTATAGCAGAGCTAAGAGCACAATGTCTGAACTTGCAAAACACTTAACAATAAAAACTTTACAATAGTTCTTAAAATACGAATGACATGTACTAATAATGCTAATTTTAAGCTATCAATAAGAACGGTATGATCACTTCAAGAAAACAATTGAAGGAGTTTATCCATGAAATATATTAGAAAGTCAGCAGATCGAGGCAAAGCAAATTTTGGCTGGTTAGATAGCAAGCATAGTTTTTCGTTTGGCAATTACTACGACAAAAAGCATATGGGCGTTTCGGTATTACGGGTAATTAACGATGATATGGTTATGCCAGGAAAAGGTTTTGGTGAACATGGCCACCGCGATATGGAAATTATTTCCTATGTTATCGAAGGAGCACTACAACACGAAGATAATACCGGAAACAGCTATAAAGTGCCCGCCGGTGACGTGCAGCGTATGAGTGCTGGCCGTGGTGTATTACACTCTGAGTTTAATGCTTCAAAGAAAGATAAAGTAAAGTTTTTGCAAATTTGGATACAGCCTAATGTAACAGGCATTAAACCGAGTTATGAGCAAAAAACTATTCGCCAACAAGGTAAATTAACCTCATTAGTTAACCCCAATGGCGATAATGGCGCTTTGTCAATCAACCAAGATGCAAGCATGTCACGTTTAGTGTTGAGCAAAGACGAAGACATCACCTTAAACACTGAGCAGCGCATGGGTTATATGCATATTATTAAAGGCCAATTAAACGTTAACGGCGAACAGTTTTCAGCGGGTGATGGTTTTGCTATTGAACCTGAGCAATCGTTAGAAATAAAAGCAGATGCCGACCTTGAAGCGTTGTGGTTTGATTTACCAATGAGTTAAATCAGTACAATTCAAGACTGAACCCGCGTCTTAATATGCAATAAAGTCAGAGGTATTATTAAATAATGGATATATCCGCAGTATTACTTATTGCTGCTGTAGTTTTACTTATCGGTATTTCCAAATCAGCTTTTGCAGGGGCACTTGGCGTGTTTTCGGTGCCCATTTTAATGTTTAAGTTTAGCGCTATTGAAGCAATAACCTTGATGTTACCTTTGCTGATTATCGCAGATATGATGAGTGTAAAAAGTTTTTGGAAAAAGTGGGACACTGCTTTACTGGCTAAACTAATACCCGGTGCTATTGTGGGTGTTGTGATAGCAAATTTACTGATAGATATTGTCAATGCAGAACACCTGCGTAATTTTATTGCCTTTATTTGCATTACCTTTGCCATTAAAAACATCGGCTTTAAAACATTGCAACTGAGCTTAGTTAATAATCGCTACGGCGCGTATGTTATGTCAGCAATGTCAGGCATTACGAGTACTTTAGTTCACGCTGGCGGCCCGCCCTTAATCATCTACTTTACCGCCATCGGTTTAGCGCAATCAAAATTTGTTGCAACAGCCGCCGCCTTCTTTGCCATCATGAATATCATTAAATTAATTGGCGTTGTATCTTTAGGATTATTAACTTTTGATGTGGTACTTACAGCTCTCGCATTTGTACCTTTAGCTGTGTTCGGAAATTGGCTTGGCGTTAAAATTAATCAACACCTAGATAAACAACGCTTTCTAAAAGTAATGAATTACCTTTTGTTATTACTAGGTATTTGGTTATTCTTTACAAAATAGTGATCATTAATCGCGAAATTAACCAATTTTTAAAATAATGTTAATAAAACATAATCATTTTTGATTATAAAAAATTATTGTTTTATCGGTGAACCACTGTGAAATTTAAAGTCTGTATCTGGCGTTGAAATCAAATCTGCTTCAACCTTACCAAAATGAGCAATACGATCACTAATATCTTTATCTGCAATTTGCTCTGCTAAAGCCAAGTAGTCTTGATAATGTCGAGCTTCTGATCTTAATAACGAGGTGTAAAATTTATTTAAATCATCATCTAAATGAGGCGCTAGCTTTGCAAAGCGCTCGCATGATCTAGCTTCAATATACGCACCACAAATTAGCTTATCAATTAAGGTATCTGGCTCATGTGTTGTAACATGCGTCATCATACCTTTTGCGTAACGGCCAGCTGATGTGTTTTCAAAGGCAATATTACGGCCCTCCATTATTTCTAACACTTGATAAAAGTGATGCAACTCTTCTTTGATTAACAACACCATTTTATCAATCAAATCTTGGCCATACTCAGAGTTACTTTTAGGGAAAACTGATTTTGATAAGGCGTCTTGGTTAGCTAAAGATTGTAAATCCCCTTCTTGACGATATAAGTAACCTTCATAAGGCTTAAACCAATCAGCTAATATTTGTCCGCTTTTCTTATCAACAGCATATTTACGCATAAGGTGCATTGCCGTCTGCCCTGCCTTTAATTCACAAGCAAGGTGGTCCCTTAATATAATGGCTAAATTCTCTGGTTTTTTAGCTTCATCAATCCAAGCATTAGGCGTTTCACATTTAAGAAAGCTTAAGATTGGTGCTAATAATTTTTGGGAAGGCAATTTTTAAAACTCGGTATTTATCTAGAACATTGCAATGATTTTAACATGAATTTTTTTAAATAGGCTAGCTCTCTGACTATTAAAGAGTAATCCCCATTAGGTTTAGCCTTAAAATAAAGTGTTATCCCCTAAAGGGCTAATTTATATCGCT
Organism: Colwellia sp. Arc7-D; assembly: GCF_003061515.1. Classification (NCBI taxonomy): domain Bacteria; kingdom Pseudomonadati; phylum Pseudomonadota; class Gammaproteobacteria; order Alteromonadales; family Colwelliaceae; genus Colwellia; species Colwellia sp. Arc7-D. The sequence goes on along the minus strand of NZ_CP028924.1, from coordinate 1,040,998 downwards.
TATAGAACAATTTATGCTAACAATTAGAGTCTAAAAACTTACAATGTACAGATAAACAGTCAGTCCATAAAGAAGGTATTCAAAGTAAAGTACAGATAAGTGTTTGTCAGCTTCAGCTTCTTCAAGCAAAATAGTAGTATCGCTACTTTTATAAAATTATTGATCGGCATAAGTTATTTAGACACACCATAAAGAACGTTATTAATAACTTTTTTTACTTTAAAGGCCCAGTACTTGAGTTACCAATAAACCATGGTGTAATAGTTTTGATACTAAATTAACCGAGAGCTATCGGCTATTTAGGTATAACGAACTCAATTAAATGAATAAAGTTATGCTATTTGTTATGATAATAGCAATTCAATTATATTAAATTGCCTTATAATTATTTTTGACCAAAATACAGTGAACTAATGATGAAAAAAACGGAAGCAAAATCACTAACAGACAAACACAAAGACTTAACCCATAGTGAGCATCAAACCGTACTTTCACATGTACAACGTGAAGTAGATGAATGGTACTTAAATACCATCATGTTAAAAGGTATTGATGTGCCCTTTAAATATCGTAGAAAAAAGCTGTATAAATCATTACAAAATCAGCTGGTCAATATTACCTATTATCCAGCGACTGAAACGGTTGCCGGTTTTGAACTTGAAGTCATGAAAATTGTTCGAATTAAAGTCTGTTAAATCCGTTTTTCACCCGAAAAACTGGACAATTAGACTGGTAGATGGCTAAAAAACATCTATTTACGTTGAAATATCAAACAAGTCTTGACGAATCCCTCGCCATCTTACATAAATAACATATCAACAATAAAAATAAGAAAGTTGATTAGAATGTAAGGTCGCAGAATTTTACTTATATCTGCATTATTTTTGGGGACAGAGAGAGGTATTTAACATGATCTTAAATCATATCTGGGGGCTTTATACTGCACCTAAAAAAGAATGGCAAACAATTGAGAAGCGTCACGAGAGTTTAATGTATTCGATGGTGCATATACTCACCATTGCATTAATTCCAGCTATTTGTGGTTATTATGCTGCAGCGCATATTGGTTGGTCTATCGGTGCTGGAGATCCAATTAAACTGACAGAGTCAAACGCTCTATTTATGTCAGTAGCAATGTACTTTGGTTTAATTCTAGGTGTTTTTTCTTTAGCCATTTTAATTCAGTGGATGGCAAAAACTTTTGATTCAAAACCTGACTTCACCCAATCGTTAGAATTAGCAGCATACACAGCTACCCCATTATTAATGGCAGGGTTAACCGCATTATTTCCTGTTTTATGGTTTGTTGTACTCGCTGGGTTAGCGGCATTATGTTATTCAGTTTACCTACTTTATTCAGGTGTACCGATTATGATGAATATACCTGAAGAAAAAGGCTTTATTTATTCAAGCTCAGTAGTTACATGTGGTTTAGTACTTATTGTAGCCTTAATGGCCGCCAGTGCTATCGTATTTAACTCTGGTTTAGGTGTTGAATACGTCAGTTGATTTGATAACAGCCATAAAAAAACCGCTTAATAGCGGTTTTTTTATGACTTAAATTTGGTATTCAATGTTATCAGTTAATAAATACCTAAATCCCCATCATGCTTTATTCAGCACCTTCATTATACATATCAATAATTGAGTCAGCATTTTTGTCTGAAGTTTCTTTAGTTTCATTATTTCGCATCGCATCTAATCTATCTAAATAGCTTTGGTCGATGTCTTTTGTCACATATTCGCCGTTAAAAACTGAGGTTTCAAACTCTGTAATATCTGGGTTAGCCGTTGATACAGCTGACACTAAATCTTCTAAAGTTTGAAATATTAACTTATCAGCACCGATAATTTCGCAAATATCATCAAGGTCTCGACCATGTGCAATTAATTCATTTGCACTTGGCATATCAATACCATAAACATTAGGGAAGCGTATTTCAGGCGCTGCAGATGCAAAGTATACTTTTTTAGCGCCGGCTGCTCTTGCCATTTCAATGATTTGACCTGAGGTAGTGCCACGGACAATAGAGTCATCTACGAGTAAAACATTTTTACCCACAAATTCTGCACCGATAGCGTTCAGTTTACGACGTACTGATTTTTTACGCTGCTCTTGTCCTGGCATAATAAACGTGCGGCCAATGTAGCGATTTTTAACAAAACCCTGACGATATGGAATATTCAGATGACGAGCAATTTCTAGCGCTGTATCACAAGAAGTTTCAGGGATAGGGATCACAACATCTATATCGATGTCATCCCATTCTTTAGCAATTTTATCGCCAAGTTTTTTACCCATATCAACACGAGATCCGTAAACAGAAATTTTATCAATAGATGAGTCAGGGCGAGCGAAGTAAACATATTCAAAAATACAAGGGTGAAAAGAAGGGTTTTCAGCACATTGTTGGCTATGAATTTGGCCTGATTCGGTGAAGAAAATAGCTTCACCAGGCGCTACATCACGAACAAATTCGAACTCGTTAGCGTCAAGCGCAACCGATTCAGATGCAACCATATACTCAACACCTGATGTACTTTCGCGCTTACCAAATACTAGCGGACGAATACCGTTAGGGTCACGAAATGCCACCATGCCATAACCAATAATTAAGGCAACCGTTGCATAGGCGCCACGTACACGCTTATGAACATTACTTATTGCGGTAAAAATATCACTAGGGTCTAATTTATGCTGTTCTGAATTTTGTAATTCATGACCTAAAATATTAAGTAATAGTTCAGAGTCAGATGTAGTATTAACATGACGTCGAGCTTCACTGTTAAGCCATAATTTAAGCTCTTCAGCGTTCGTCAAATTACCGTTATGCGCTAATGAAATACCAAAAGGTGAGTTAGCATAAAAAGGCTGCGCTTCTGAAGAGCTAGACGTACCAGCCGTTGGGTAGCGAATATGCCCAATACCCATATTACCTTGAAGGCGCAACATATGACGAGTATGAAAAACATCTTTAACTAAACCATTACCTTTGCGTAATCTAAAGGTGTTTTCGTGAATAGTCACGATACCCGCAGCGTCTTGTCCACGATGCTGTAAAACCGTTAAACCATCATACAATGCTTGACCAACGGGGGATTTACCAACAATACCAACAATACCACACATGCACTTATTCTCCGACGAACTAGGTTTAAATACTAAGCTAAAAAACTTGACGATTGTTTGAGATATTCAAAAAACCATTCAACTATTAATGTAAATTCTGGAACCAATTGAGAGTTTTGCCACCAAGTTGCAGAGGACGCAGGTGTAAATGCGTCCATAAAAAATAAAACTGCGGCAATAATCAGTACGCCTCTTAGCGCACCAAAAACGATACCTAATACTCTGTCTGTGCCAGACAAACCAGTTTTACTAACCAGTTGTCCAATAACGTAATTAACCAATGCGCCTAAGATTAGCGTGGAGATAAATAAAATAGCAATCGAGGCAGCATTACGCAGCAGTTGGTCGGAAATATTGGTAAGTAGAGTCGACAAATTAAGATAGAAGGTACTTGCGACAAAGAAAGCACTGATCCAGACAATTAAAGACACAGCTTCTTTGACAAAGCCACGCACTAAACTTATTAAAGCTGAAATGCCAATAACAGCCAAAATGGCATAATCTATCCAAACCATAAATCGAATATTCTCATTGATTAGAGGCGCGCATTCTACCAGAAGCCGCCTAGGATTTGCTAATAATTTTATTATTTAGCGGGATAGAATCGAGCAACTTTACCTTGTACATTTGTTAGCTTTTTCAATGCTGGTAGTTTTTCTTCTAGCGATGATTTTATTAATTCAGGTCCAATAAAAACTTTGGTCAACTTTCCTGACTTAGTCTTAATAGTTTTAGTAAAGGCGGTGTAGCCTTCTTTTTGTAACTTGCTGACCAATTCATCAACATTGTTTTGGTGACGAAAACTGCCTAATTGAATAACCCATGCTTGCTCTGTTACGGCTTTACTTGGTGATTTTTTTACCACTTTATCAATCGTATTTTTTGCTGCTAGTGTAGCTTTATCCGAAGAAAAAGGTGCTTCTTTAGCTAGCGTGGTTACCGTAACATCTTTTTCTTTAAGCGCATTCGCTGAATCTATAACACTTTGATCGTCGAGCGCTAACTCATCAGTAAAATCTTCTGTGGGTAAATTAGCGAGTTTGTGCTCAGGAAAGCTGGTATTTTCTTGAGTTAAATTAACTTGCGGAGCATCTGGAATCGCTTCAAAGTTATCTTGGTATGTTTTTTTGTCGCCATCAAGTACATCAGGTAAAAATATAATAGCGATAGCCGCAACGATAATAGTACCAACTAAACGATTTTGAAATGGTGTAGACAAATTAAACTCCAATCATAGTTAAACTAACAAACGTCTTATTTCAGCAACCGTAAAGAAAGATCCAAAAACCAGAATAAGATCAGTTGCTTTTGCATTATGTTTTGCCATTTTAAATGCCTGAGAGACATTGTCAAAGCAATTCACCTTTGTCGTGTCTATTTGTGTAGATTCTAAGATACTTTTTGCTGCACGCCCCCTTGGAGCGTCAAGCGTACCAATATACCAATGCGAAACTAAAGGTAAAAGTGGCGCGACAGTATTTGTTGTATCTTTATCAGCAAGCATTCCTAAAACAGCATGTACCTTGGGATAATTCAATTGTTGTAATTGTGAGGCTAGGTATCTTGCAGCTTGTGGGTTATGCCCAACATCTAAAATAACATCGCAACCATCACTAAACTTCTCCATTCTGCCAGCAACAATAGTTTCATCAATCACTGTATTTATAAATGTGCTGTCTAGCGTTAACGCAAGCTTATCAGATAATACACTAAGCACCATTATTGCTGTGCAAACATTGTCTTGTGGTATTTTACAATCAGAAAGCCCTGAAAACTTATGCCTATCACTTTGCCACTGCCAATCATTGTTATTAGATTGTTCAATCATAAAGTTTTTGTCGCGAAAGTATGATTTAGCGCCAATGCATTTTGCATGTTCTATCATTGAGTTTGGTGGGTTGGTATCACCAATGACTGCAATTTTGTTGGAGCGCATTATCCCAGCTTTCTCAAAACCAATGGCTTCGCGAGTATTGCCCAAATAAGCTTGATGATCGAGATCAATAGTCGTAATCACAGCAACATCTGCATCAACGATATTGGTAGCATCCAAACGCCCGCCTAAACCAACCTCAAGAATAATAACATCGGGCTGCTGTGCGGTTAAAATTAACAAAGCCGCTAATGTTGTATATTCATAATAAGTTAAGGATATGTCTTCGCGAGTTCGCTCGATAGTTTCAAAGGCATTAACCAAGTCATCATCATTTACTTCAACTTTATTGAGGCGCAAACGCTCATTAAAGCGTTCAATATGTGGAGATGAATATACCGAGCACGTTAAATTTTGAGCTAAAAAAGCATTCTCTAAAAATGCACAGGTTGTGCCTTTACCATTAGTGCCAGCAACCGTGATAACAGTAGACGAAGGAAATGCAATATTAAGCTTTTTGGCAACAGCATTAATGCGAGTTAAGCCAAGCTCTATTTCAACTGAATGAATACTCTCTAAATAAGAAAGCCATTCAGTGAGATTGTTTCTCGCTGAATGGCCTTTAATCATTTTTGACATGAATTTTCCGTTATGCTGCTGGGCTATCTTGCCCCATAAACTTAGCAAGCATTCTTGCTAAAGTACTGCGCATTTCGCGACGATCTACAATAATGTCAATCGCGCCTTTTTCTTTTAAGAATTCACTACGCTGAAAGCCTTCAGGTAGTTTTTCACGTACTGTTTGTTCGATAACGCGCGGACCTGCAAAGCCAATTAATGCTTTAGGCTCGGCAACATTAATGTCACCTAACATAGCTAAACTTGCTGAAACACCACCCATAGTAGGATCGGTTAGCACTGAAACATAAGGAAGGCCTTTTTCACTCATTTTAGCTAATGCTGCACTGGTTTTTGCCATTTGCATTAGTGAAAACAATGCTTCTTGCATACGTGCGCCGCCACTGGCAGAAAAACAAACAAAGGGTACGTTATGCTTTAAACAATATTCGACACCTTTAACAAAGCGAGCACCAACAACAGACGCCATTGAGCCACCCAAGAAACCAAATTCAAATGCAGCTACCACAATAGGTTGCCCATGAAGTTCGCCTCTCATAACCACTAGCGCATCTTTTTCACCGGTACTTTTTTGCGCCGCTGAAATACGATCTTTATAGCGTTTAGAGTCTTTAAATTTAAGAATATCTTGTGCTTCAAACTCTTCACCTAGTTCAACTCGCTCGCCTTGGTCAAGAAAACCATCGATACGTTTGCGTGCAGAAATACGCATGTGATGATCACACTTTGGACAAACTGACATTTGTCGATCTAGCTCAACTTTATAAAGCACCGCGTTACAGCTAGAACACTTACTCCAAACACCTTCTGGAATATTTCTTTTTTGTGTTGCTTTTGCTTTTGGGAGAATCTTTTCAATCCAGCTCATAATATATTTTTGCCTATACACGAAAAAATTTAATAATTGTTTAAAATACAACCACTAAATATAAAATTTTTGCTAATTCGTTGAATTAGACCATAGAACACCTACACAATTATAGGAAAAACTGGTCTGTTTTCTTCTTATTCACTTATTTGAGTAATTAACTACGCTACTGTTTCATTTAAAAAAATGTCTAATGACTAACGAAAATCAAACAGTTTAATTGCGTATCTATCTTTATAACACGATTATTGCCTAAGATAGTCATTAAATAAGTTATCAATCAACATGGCTTTAATATTGATTATAGTAGAAATAATGGTCCTGGGCTACGCTTTGGAATACCGAACGTTTCTGGGTAATCCACATCAACAAAATAGAGTCCCGCAGAAGGAGCCGTAATACCCGCAACACAACGGTTTTTAGCCTCAAGTACTTCTTTGAGCCAACTAACAGGTTTTAGTTCCTGACCGACTTTCATTAAACTACCTGCAATATTTCTCACCATATGGTGTAAAAATGCATTGCCTTTAATATCAATAATAACGAACTCACCTTGGCGAGAAACATTACAATAGTGCAAAGTTCTAGTGGGCGAATTTGACTGACAGTGCACGGTTCTAAATGATGTAAAGTCATGACGTCCAACTAAGTATTGTGCCGCTTGATGCATTAAATTTTCATTTAGTGGGTAATGGCAAAAACTAATACCAGAACTTAAAATAGCCGACCGTAGACGATTATTATTAATGATATAACGGTAGCGCCGAGCTGTTGCGCTAAAGCGAGCATGAAAGTCAGTATTAACTTCTTTCACCCAAGATACGGCAATGTCTTTAGGTAAGTTAGTGTTAACCCCTAATGTCCACGCAACATCTTTACGCACCTTTTCTGTTTCAAAATGAATGACCTGATTGGTCGCATTAACCCCAGTATCGGTTCTGCCTGCGCAGACCACCTCAATGGGTTCATTGGCAATTTTTGATAAAGCTTTTTCTACCGACTCTTGAACGCTAATTACATTCTTTTGTCTTTGCCAACCGTAGTAGTTACTACCATCGTATTCTATGCCTAAAGCGTAACGCATTTTATCCTCCATTGCTAAGGTGAGACATTATCCATTATTTTACGCGTTATACCAATTGAATTAATGTATTCAACACTTTGCAATAATTAAAAAGTATAAAGGCTGCAAAGAGCAGCCTTATATTACCTACAGCATTAAAATATATTAATCTTTAAGATTATCTAATAATTGTTGAGCATCAAACTGCTGCTGTGCATCACCTTGCTTGATCACATCAAGTAAGATCACTTCGGCATTATCTTGATCGCCAATTTCTAGGTAAACTTTCGCTAAGTCTAATTTAGCGGCAATACCATTATCATCGTCATCAACATCTTCTTCGGTAATATTACCAGAAAACTCAGGAAATTCGCTTAACCCTACATCAATGTTCATTTTTTCATAGGGTTCTGTAGGCTTGCCATCAAGTAAACTATCGGATAATAAAGAATCTACAGAAATAAAATCTTCCTCTTTATTTTCCTTATTCGAATCGTTATCTTCTAAGGTAACATCTTCTGACACATCTAATTCAAAGTCATCGCCAATATCAAAACCTTCGCTGTATTCAAATTCATCGCTACTGCTTTGGCCACTTTCTTCTTCAATATTTGCTAACAAGTCATCAAAATCTAGGTTATCTAATTCTTTAATGCCTTTAACTTCCTCAACATTACTGGCTTCTGATTTTCTATCATTAGCTTGTGCCGGGGTCTCATCATCGGCAAGTAAATCAGCTAAAACATTACTATCAGTAAAGTCCGGAGATAACTCCACCATATCATTACTATCTTTTTCGTCGTTCAATAAGTTAGTTAATGTTGACTCGTCAAAGTCACCGGATAATGCCGCTAAAGTTTCTTCATCTATCGCCGCAGCTTCTTGATCTGCTAATTCGCTCTCAGATTCTTTAGACTGTAAATCACTATCAGATAATTCGGTATCAAGAACATCATCACCAATTTCTAATGCATCTTCACTCTCGGCTTCTGAGCTATGATTGACTTCTTCAATTAAAGCGTCAATGTCAAAATCATCTGAAATGTCTTCGCTATTATCGGCACTATCGCTTTTATCATTATTCTCAAGAGTTTCGCTTTCTTTACTTACTTGTTCAGCCCGTTGCTCTTGTTCAGCAGCCTTATTGGATACATCATCAGCATTGTCTGTATCCAAACTTTCGGTGGCGTTCTCATCGGATACATCGCTCAGATCAGTATCTATAAATGATTGTACGTATTCATCCGTAAAGTTATTAATGAGCTCGGTATTTTCACTTTCAGTATACTCTGACTCTGTTATTTCACTTGCATCATCAAGGCTAACGTCACTCTCGTCAATTTCCTCAGTCGAAGCTTTATTTTCTGTCGGAGTTTCGTCTTGAGCGTTAATCGAATCTAATAGTGCATCAATATCATCAGGGTCTGCTACTTCGTTTGACTCATCAAGGCTATTGTCATTCTCGTCAATATCGTCAGTAGAAGCTTTATTCTCAGTCGGAGTTTCATCTTTGTCGTTAATCGAATCTAGCAGTGCATCAATATCATCAGGGTCTGCTACTTCAAGGTTGTCTTCACTTGACGTGTCATCCTCAGTAGGTGCATCACCTTGATCGTTAATCGAGTCTAGCAGTGCATCAATATCATCAGGGTCTGCTACTTCAAGGTTGTCTTCACTTGACGTGTTATCCTCAGTAGGTGCATCACCTTGATCATTTATCGAATCTAGCAGTGCATCAATATCATCAGGGTCTGCTACTTCGTTTGACTCATCAAGGCTATTGTCATTCTCGTCAATATCGTCAGTAGAAGCTTTATTCTCAGTCGGAGTTTCATCTTTGTCGTTAATCGAATCTAGCAGTGCATCAATATCATCAGGGTCTGCTACTTCAAGGTTGTCTTCACTTGACGTGTCATCCTCAGTAGGTGCATCACCTTGATCGTTAATCGAGTCTAGCAGTGCATCAATATCATCAGGGTCTGCTACTTCAAGGTTGTCTTCACTTGACGTGTTATCCTCAGTAGGTGCATCACCTTGATCATTTATCGAATCTAGCAGTGCATCAATATCATCAGGGTCTGCTACTTCAAGGTTGTCTTCAGTTGACGTGTCATCCTCATTAGATGCATCACCTTGATCGTTAATCGAATCTAGCAGTGCATCAATATCATCAGGGTCTGCTACTTCAGGGTTGTCTTCAGTTGACGTGTCATCCTCAGTAGGTGTATCACCTTGATCGTTAATCGAATCTAGCAGTGCATCAATATCATCAGGGTCTGCTACTTCAAGGTTGTCTTCAGTTGACGTGTCATCCTCATTAGATGCATCACCTTGATCGTTAATTGAATCAAGCAAATCATCAATGTCATTAGGATCTGAAATATCTAATGAAGCTTCTTCACTAGCGCTCTCCTGTACTTCACTGACCGCGTCTAACAGAGCATCAATATCATAAGGTTCTGACACTTCGCTGATATCGACCTCAGAGTCTTCAGTCAACTCATCAGGCTCTCCTGCGGCATCAAGTAAAGCATCAATATCCTCAGGCTGAGTCAATAACTCTTCATCTTCGTTTGATTGGGGTGCATTTGCAGAGGTTTCAGCAAGTAAACTTTCTAATTCGTCCTGATCAGTTTCGTCTGAATCAAGGGAAATTTCATCTTCGTTTTCTACTTCATCCTCTAAACCTGCAAATAGAGAATCTAAGTCACTTTGATCCAGTTGACCGCCTTCTAAGGCTTCACCTTCAATTAGGTCATCATCTAAAGCAATAGTGTCCTCTTCACTGTCTAAAGCAATATCTTCAAGTTCACCTAAATCAGATAAGTCATCTAAGTCGTCATCTAGTTGAATTACGTCTTCATCAAGCGCATCTAAATCATCTGAAAATAAATCATCATGATCTTCATCATTTTCAGATAAGTCTATTGATAGCTCATCGTCGAGTGACAGTTCATCATCAAGGCTTAATTCATCTTCTAGGGTTAATTCGTTATCGACGTTTTCTGACACGGGTTGAGTTGTTGGTTTAGCTTCAGCATCGACGTTATTTTCTTTACTGTCAGACGCTAAGCTGTCATCACTTTCTTTATTGGCTTTTCGTCGAAATAAAAAGGCTAATAATGACAAAATTAAAATCGCCGGCAATGTCGCCATTAACGCAACGAACCATGAACTCGACATTAAATTGCCTTCTTCGAGTTCAGCTTTTTGTTTTTCAATTAATAACGCTTGTTCTCTGGCTTCAGCTTTTGTTAAAAGCTCTTGTTGAAGTGAGATCATATCGTCCATTTGAATTTTTATTTCTTTGCTTTTAGCAACTTCGCTTTGCATAACGTCAAGTTGGTCATTAAAGCTTGTGAGTCGCTGACGCAGTGCTTCGTTTTCTTTTAATAAACTTTGAAGGCCATCAATAGAATCTAAAACATCATTTTGAATCGTGGCTAATCGCTGTTGTTGTGTGCTGTCTATTGCTTTTAATTGTACATTTATCTCTGATTTTGCAGCATCTAAATCTTTTTTATTTACCGAAGCTTCTTCTGGTAATTGTATTTTTTTAGGCGCAACTTTAACAACCTTAGCAACTTTCTTTTGCCAAGCCTTATCATCGTTACGTGACTTTTGTTGCGCAGAATCAGTATTAATTGCTCGTATTACGTCTATAGGTGGCAGTTTTAAATACTGGCCACTAATCATGTGATTTAGATTATTTTCTTTGAAAGAGCCAGGGTTATGCTCATATAAGGCTTGCATGACTTGGTAAACTGACAAGCGCGGATCAGGTCGTACTTTTAGTGCAATATTCCATAAAGTATCTTTGCCTGTGATCGGGCCATAACGGTCGTAAGGAAAAGCATCGGTAGATTTTGGACCACGAATGCGTATACCGTCATCTTCAGCAATTGCTGGAAGACTAAAGCAGCTAATGCTAATAATAAGTACCTGCCAAAGGCACAGGCGTAAAAATGTTTGCATTAAAATTTCCTATTTATAATGATTATTCGTCAATACAATGACGGGTCCAAGTCAGGAGATTGAGAAGCAAAAATTATTCCAGTTATTAAATAATTACTGCCAGATACTTGGATAAATGCTTTTATAGCTTTTTTACTATGTTATCAGTTTAATACAACAGTTCTTATCTTATCCTTAATTTGCGCTAAGTGAAATAAAACAAAAAAACCCGTCGCTTATTATAACGACGGGTTTTCATTTTTCTTTAATAAATCTACAACTTAACGACTATTAATACTCGCTAAGGTGATCTTTGACTAATAACTCAGCAATTTGTACGCTGTTTGTGGCTGCGCCCTTTCGAACGTTATCAGCAACAATCCACATATTAATACCGTTGTTGTGGCTAATATCTTCTCGAATTCGGCCAACAAACGTTTCATCTTTGCCGCTAGCATCAGTAATTTGCGTTGGGAAGTCTTCATCATTATGACAAACCACTATCCCTGGTGCTTCACTCAATAACGCTTTTACTTCTTCAGCTGAAATAGGAGAGTTAGTTTCAATATGCAATGATTCGCCATGACCAAAAAATACCGGAACGCGAACAGCGGTAGGGTTAACCATTACTGTATCATCGCCAAGTATTTTTTGCGTTTCCCAAACCATTTTCATTTCTTCTTTGGTGTAACCATTCTCAAGAAATACATCAATTTGTGGAATAACATTAAAGGCGATTTGACGAGAGAAATTTTTCGACTCAACAGGCTTGCCAGATAATAGATCGGCAGTTTGTTTCGCTAACTCGTCCATTGCTGCTTTACCGCCGCCAGAAACTGACTGATAAGTACAAACATTAACACGAGAAATACCCACGGCGTCATAAATAGGCTTTAAAGCCACCATCATTTGAATGGTTGAACAATTAGGGTTAGCAATAATATTGCGATTGCGGTATTCAGCAAGTGCTTGAGGATTTACTTCAGGTACCACTAATGGAATATCGGCGTCGTAACGAAACTCAGAAGTATTATCAATAACAATACAACCCGCTTCACCAGCAATTGGTGCGTATTTAGCTGAAGTAGCTCCACCTGCTGAAAAGAAACCTATTTGTGCAAGGCTCCAATCAAAATTATCAGCATCTAAAACTTCAATGCTTTCACCGTTAAACTCGATAAATTCACCTGCCGAACGAGCACTGGCCAGTGGATATAACTTGTTAATAGGAAAATCACGTTGTTCTAATATTTCAATAATTGTTTTACCAACTAATCCCGTTGCACCTAGTACGCAAACATCAAATTTCTGTGCCATGATCCTCTCTCTTTTATCCAGTTTATTTATTAAAGCCAAGCTGATGTGGCGCATCTGAGCTCAACGCGTTATTCAAGGTTACCTTTATTGCCGAAAATTCCCGGCGAGTCGGGTATGTTTTGCGAATATAGTCAAATCCTTGAATATTAATTTGTTGACGAAAAATTGCATCGTCACGTCTGACATCGTAAACCATTTTGACAAGTTGGTTTAGCAGTATTTCATCAAAGTCTTGTTTAATTTCAATCGCACTAATTGCCGGTACCGGTAAAAAGTCAGCGAGTTGCTTACTTGGTAAAATATCTAACTGTTGGCATAATGCCCGATACAGAATTTCTGTGCCACGAGCTTTTCCTTCTAAGCTATAACCAGCAATGTGTGCCGTAGTAATTTCACAATGCGAGATTAACGCTAATAATATAGTCGGCTCATTTTCCCACACATCTAAAACTAACTTTAAAGGGTGGCCCTGCTGCTTCATTTTCAATAAAGCATTATTGTCGACAATTTCTCCACGACAAGCATTAATCAATATTTGGTGGTCTTTAAGTTTCGCTAGTCTTGCGGCATCTAATAAATGGTACGTTGGGTTTTCGCCCTTTCTCGTGAGAGGAACATGCAACGAAACCACATCACAGTGTAGTGCCTCCTCAAGCGAAACAAAGTCTCGCATATCAGCTGAATTTTCAGCTAATAATGGGTCACATAAAACATGCTTAATATTTAACGCACTTAATTTTTCGCTTAATCTTGAACCCGTATTACCTGCTCCGACAATACCCACGGTTAATGTTGATAAAGAGAATAAATACCGCTCTGCTAATACCACTAAAGCGCTAAGCACGTATTCAGCGACAGAGATAGCATTACAACCAGGAGCAGAATGAAACTTTACGTTTCTATTGTTCAGGTATTGTTGATCAATATGATCAACGCCAATGGTCGCAGTGCCAACAAAACTTAACGCTTTATTTTGCTGTAACAAGTGCTCATTTACTTTCGTAATTGAGCGCACTAACAGCACGTCAGCATCACGAACATCTGCTGATGTCAAAGTGCGGCCAGAAAACGCCGTTAAATCACCTAAATCTGAAAAAAACTCTGCCGCAAACGGCATGTTTTCGTCATAAAAAATATTCATGTAAAGTTCCAACCAACACTCATGCAGAAAAGTGAAACGCTATACCGTTGATGTTATCTTCTTAACATAGCTTTCTTTTTCGATTTTTGTTACTTCGACAGTAATTACCGCGTTATCGATACCCAAGCGCTCAAGTTGATTACTAACACTCTCACTTAAACTTTTACGTTGTGACAAATCGCGCCCTGATAATATTTTTAAATTTACATGCACAAACACCTGTTCAGCGCCGGGCAAGTAAAAACTGTCAAATGCGCATGCACGCACTTTTATATCACTTGAGGCGAAAAGTTCGCTTTGGTTGGCACCTTTATAAACAGCATGCATTAGCTGTTCTACAGGTAAACTTTCAGTAATCGTTGCGGAATATTCAATTATACAATGGGGCATAATAAGGCAAACATAATCAATAACAAACAGGATGCTCATTGTAGCTAAATTTAATAAAAAAAACATCGTAGCGAGAACATATTTGTTGTCGTTTTCATGATTTTTACATATAAAAAAACCGTTAACATATTAACGGTTTTTAGATTTAACCTAGCTTAGTGGAAAATTAGGCCACTGCTGATCAAACGTCGACTTATTATTTATACTTTTGCATAACAAGTGTTGCGTTAGTGCCGCCAAAACCAAAGCTGTTTGACATAACCAAGTTAAGTTCCATATCGCGCTTTTCAGTCACTATATCTAAACCTTCTGCTTGTTCATCCAAGGTATTGATATTAATTGATGGAGCTACAAAGCTATGTTCCATCATCAATAATGAGAAAATAGCTTCATGAACACCTGCAGCACCTAGTGCATGACCGGTCATTGCTTTCGTAGCACTTATTGCTGGAGAGTCTTTACCAAATACAGCTTGTATTGCGCCAAGCTCTTTAACATCGCCAACAGGTGTAGAAGTACCGTGAGTATTTAAGTAATCAACTTTAGCGTCAACACCTTGCATGGCTTGTTGCATACAACGTATAGCACCTTCACCACTAGGAGCAACCATATCGAAACCGTCTGATGTTGCACCGTAACCAACAATCTCAGCATAAATATGCGCGCCACGTGCTAGAGCATGTTCAAGCTCTTCAACCACAACCATACCGCCGCCGCCTGATATAACGAAACCGTCGCGGTCTGCATCATAAGTACGAGAAGCCATTTCTGGTGTATCGTTGTATTTAGAAGATAATGCGCCCATGCCGTCAAACATCATCGCAAGTGACCAATGAACTTCTTCACCGCCACCAGCAAATACAACGTCTTGCTTACCTAATTGAATAAGTTCAGCCGCATGACCAATACAATGAGCACTAGTAGCACAGGCAGAACTAATTGAATAGTTAACGCCTAAAATTTTAAACGGTGTCGCTAAACATGCTGAGATAGTACTCGACATTGTTTTAGGCACGGCGTATGGACCAACGCGTTTAACGCCTTTTTCACGCAAAATATCAGCAGAATTTACTACGTTTTCTGAAGATGCGCCACCAGAGCCAGCAACAATACCGGTACGGAAATTCGATACTTGCTCAGGGGTTAATTTTGAATCTTTAATTGCTTGATCCATGGCTATATAGGCAAAAGCTGACGCTTCACCCATAAAACGTAATGCTTTACGGTCAATGTGGTCTTTTACTTCAATTTCAGGTTTGCCCCAAACTTGACTGCGTAAACCCATTTCAGCAAAACTTTCAGCACGGGTAATACCTGAACGACCTTCTTTTAACGACGCTAATACTTCTTCTGCATCATTACCAATACTTGATACAATACCTAATCCGGTGATAACTACACGTTTCATATAAATAACCATATTCAATTAAAAAATCTGGGCGTATCATACATACTTTTGCCCCCTATACTGGTCTGTCCAGCGTACACTTGTACACTGAATGTTTTCATTTTTATGACAGTCCTTTGTAATAATATGTAAAATAACCTTTTTTTACCTACAACGGAAGACGTTAATATTGTGATTGATCAAACAAAGATTACCTTTCAAAGTGACGGTTCACCTTATTCAAGCCAATTTGAAGATATCTATTTTGATACAAACCACGGCACAAGCCAAAGTGAGTGCGTATTTATTAACGGTAATAAAATTAAAACAAGGTTAGCCAAATACCCCGAAAAATTTGTTATTGCAGAAACCGGTTTCGGCACCGGCTTAAACTTTTTACTCACGCTTGCGACATTTGACCAACTAAAGCAAAGCCAAAACCGACAGAACACAAGAACAGCAGCAGACAGCACTTTGCATTTTATCAGTGTCGAGAAATATCCATTATCCAAAGCGCAATTGTCCCAATCGTTGAAAATATTGCCTGAGCTTGAACAATACAGTCAACAGTTAATCGCCCAATACCCTGAACACCCAGAGCAAGACATTACTCTGAGTTTTTTAAATGGCGCTGTTACCCTACAATTAATATTTAACGATGCAACACTAGGCTTAGCGCAATTAGCGAGCGATAAAAACACCCGCGTTTCAGCGATAGTTGACGCTTGGTATCTCGATGGCTTTTCACCGGCTAAAAACCCTGAAATGTGGCATACGGGGCTTTTCCAACAAATAACGCGTTTATCTAAAGAGCAAGCGACCTTATCGACCTTTACGGTTTCGGGTAAAGTTAAACGCCAGTTAATATCGGCCGGCTTTCGGGTAGAAAAGCGCCCTACTAATGGTAAAAAGGATGAAATGCTCAGCGGCGTTTTTCAACAAAATCCTGATTCAGGCAAAGGCTATCAACAACGACCAATTATCGCTAAACCACAGCAAGTAAGTATTATTGGTGGCGGTATTGCATCAGCGTGTGCGGCTTATGCGTTAACAAAAGCGGGCGTTAAAGTTACCGTATACTGCCAAGACTTTAGTGTGGCTCAAGGTGCCTCTAGTAATCATATTGCTGCGCTATACCCTTTGATACATCAACAGGCTGACGATATTAGTCTGTTTTACCAACAAGCTTTCGAGCAAGCCGTAAGTTATTATAAAAGCATATTGGCGCAAGGCTTTAATTTTGATCACGACTGGTGCGGCCTATTAGAAATATCTTACAAGCCCGCTTTAGCACTTCGTCAACAGCATATTGAAAACTCAACTGTGTGGCCAAAAAGCCTTATCCACAGTGTTGATAAACAAACAGCGAGTGAGTTAGCAAGCATAGCGCTTGATCATGGAGGGTTATTTTTCCCAAAAGCTGGTTGGATAGCCCCTGCTCAATTGGTTAAACAAATTTTCAGTGCCGCAGAATCAACTAATCGCTTGCGAATAGAAACGGGTTGTAAAATAAACAATATTAACCAGCAAGCTGATGGAAAATGGTTATTGCAAAGTGATAAAGAAAACCATTTAGTCGGTATGCTAATTTATTGCGGTGGCGCTCAAGGCATCCCGCTAAATTTAATAAAGCAATTACCTTTAACATCTGTTCGTGGCCAAGTGAGTAGCATGGCGAGTAATGACAAAATTAAATCGTTATCAACGGTTATTTGTCATAAAGGTTACTTAACGCCAGAAAACAAAAATTTACACTGTATCGGAGCCACCTTCCAAAAGAACAGTTTTGACACAGAAAACAAAACCGAAGACGACCAATTTAACCTCAACATGCTAGATAAGTGTTTACCGGGGTTAACTGACTGGAATACCAAAGATATTATACAAAGCAAAGCCCGCTTAAGATGTATGACACCTGATCACTTACCTATGGTAGGTGCAATGCCAGATATAGACGCCCATAAACAGCAATATCCGCATCTAAGTAAAGATAAACGTTGGCGCTATAACCAACCTGCCCCAATTATTGACAATCTATATATGCTAACGGGGTTGGGCGCGCGTGGGCTTTGCACAGCACCATTATTGGCCGATATACTAACTGCAGATATTTGCGGTACGCCATACCCATTAAACAATGAACAGTTATTTAACTTAGCGCCAAACCGTTTTGTTATTCGAGATATTATTCGTCGTAAATTCGATTAAACTTTGTGTTTAAAGCTGATGTTAATTGAAATAAATAATCGTCTATTGGCCACACTCTAAAATGAAAAAAGCAGCTAATTCAAAATGAACAGCTGCTTTTAAAATGTGTAAAGCTGTATTATTCAGTAAATGCCGTTTGAAGTTGAAGCCAATAATCTTGCACTATTTGACGATCTTGCGGTGTAAGCTCTGTGCGAGCAGCTTGTAGTTTCTCACTAATATTTGTTGCTAGCGCTTGTGTTAATACTTGTGACTCATCGCCATATTCACTGCCCGCCAAACTAATAAAGCCTCTTAGATAACTGCCGGCGAATAGCTCGTCGGCACTAACATCTTGCTCTACTTGTTCATCTAAAAAATGATATAACGCGGTAAGGTTTTCAAATTGCATACTTAATTCCAAGTTCATTTAGGCAAGTGTTCAACATTGCCAGTTTTAAAATATTTAATGTTTAAATTTTTATCGTTAACTATTGCGGGCTGGCAACTGGGTATAATACTTGATCATTATAGCCAGTAGTCACGGCTAAATAGCCTGACAACTCTATGTCGAGTTCGTTATCGCCAGTATCGGCAATTAATGGTCGAGCTTGCAGCGCATTCAATTTAGTTTTCGTCGCTATAATAAAAATATTTTCTTTACCTATAGCGCGAATAACGCGCGGGCTCAATTGTTGATTGCCGCGACCAAATATATGTCCTTGGCCACCGATTAACGTGATCACAAGTTTAACTTTACCTGGTGCGTATGGTTGAATTAACTGCCATAGTTGTGGCTCAGTTAAATCTTTCGCCATTAACGCTTGCTCACATATAGCATCAACGCCAAGCAAAGTATTTTCTAATCCCAGTTCTTCCATTACAAATGCTGTAGTAGAGCCTGAGCCGATAATAAACAGTTCGTCATCCATTTTTGAAATAACATCAGCGGCGATATCTTGCAAAACTAATTCATCAGACTCTTTACCACCTGATTTAACCGCTTGAATATAACGCAACTCGGATGGCACCTGCATTTCTCCAAAACGTTTTGCTTTAACTATGCCTTGGCGAAATAAACTTTCATCTATATCCATAACATCAGCATCAGTTAAGCTAACTAACTGATTGGTGATCATTAGCTCAACCACGCGCCCTGCCGCTTTAGGCGTAATAGCATAAACACCTGAATGAATTTTACAACCGGCAGGAATGCCTAATACAGGAAACTTGTCTTCAACGATATGGCAAACATTACGAGCTGTGCCATCACCGCCAGCAAACAACAGTAAGTCAATGTCATGCTTAATTAATGTTGTTACAGCCTGCTCTGTATCAAACGCTGTTGTTATTGCATTTGTAAGTTCATATACAACTTCTGTTTTAAATCCTAACGCTTGCGCTAAGCTCTCACCCATATCGCCAGTAGCCGTATAAATAACAATACTGTCTCGATAAGGTAATAATATTTCCAACGCAAGTGATGCTCGTGCATTAGACTTTGGGGCAGCCCCGAGCGCGATAGCTTGTTCAGCAATACCAACACCGTCACTTCCCTTTAACGCTACGCTACCGCCAATTCCTGCTATAGGATTAATAACTAAGCCTAATTTAAATTGTTTCATTCATCCATCTCAATTATTTCAGCCACTAAAAGTAAGTACTGATCAGCAGTATATTTAATGTTTAACATGAAAAGTGCTCAGGAGTTAAAGGCCAAGTGGTTTGATAATGTTGGGCTAATACCGTAATAAATTTTGCAGCATCTGTTGGGAAACCAAACTCTAGATAAAATTGCACTTGCTTAAATACTTTAGCTTTAAACGCCACTCTGTCAGTTTCACCCTCACCCAGCAAATTATCGGTAGAAACATCAAAGTCTTTGCCACTGGCAACACAAAGCGCCCATTCTATTGCTTGTGGCTTTATTTCTACGCTTTCAAACTTTGCTTGTTGTTGATGATCTCGCCCATCGGGAATATACCAATAACCGTAGTCTTCTAATAATCGCCTAGATTGACCAGCTAGGCACCAATGAGCAACTTCATGTAACGCACTAGAAAAATAACCATGTGCGAATATAATTTGATTAAATTGACATACGTCATTGGCTGGCAAATAAATAGGTTCATCGTTACCTTTTATTAACCTAGTATTATATTTTTTTTTAAAAGTACTTTCAAAAAGACAAATTAACTCTTTAAAACAATGTTTCATTAAATCCAAATAAATTAAGTTAGTTATTTAATACCGCCGAGCCAAATATAGACTGACTTACAAGTCATACCAGTATAACTAACATATCTTCAAAAAATCTTTAAAAATAAAAGAGTTATATGCTAGACATAGATGAGCTAACCGCGTACTTTACTAATTGTAAGTAAAATGTAATACCAGTGTTAATCTAACGTTAAAACAGGCATTATATTCACATACATAATATTAAATGCTGAATTATAATTTGATTTGCCGCTAAACTTCAACCTGACAGTAAATATCATATGGTCACAATGATATTGGCACAGATGTTAGTTAATGAATTTTGCAATATCGATTAGTAATATGGAGAATTAATGATGTCAACGGAAATGACAAAACTACGTGCGTTTGTTTTAACGCCAAAAGTTAAAAATACAGAGCGGTCACATTTAACGCTATTTAAACGCTTTACCGGTTTGATCGAAGCATGCGGTATCGATATTGAGATAGGAAACACTCCCCCTGAAAAATCTCTGTTGTTATCATATCAATTTCTGTTGATCGATTTATTTGATTATCAAACAGGAAATGGTCTGCCCAGTAATATTTCAGCGCTAGCAGCCAATAACACCACAATTCTCTTCAACGCCACTAATGGCATTACCTGTGAGGTAACTGCCCTATTGTCACATGTCAAAGGCATATTTTATCAAAATGACCGACCAGACATCATGTTAAAAGGTCTGGATTCTATTATCAAAGAAGAATCTTGGTTTAAACGTTCGACGATGAACAAAGCCATTCACGATCTACTTATATGCAGCAAAACTCGGCAAACTAAACCTGTTGATGCAAAACCTGAAAGCCTTTTCCCGAGCTTAACCAAGCGCGAAAGAACCATCATAAATCTCGTATCTAGAGGCGCTCAAAATAGAGAAATAGCCGACCAACTCCACATCAGCCCTAATACGGTAAAAACTCACCTCTACAGTATTTTTCGAAAAACTAGCTCTCGAAATCGTATTGAGCTTATTAGCCGGACACAAAATTATGGCACTACGAATTGATAAAGTAATATTTTAAAAAATATAATGAATAAAAAAAATCAGTGATAAACACTGATTTTTTTAGTTTTTTAAACACTTACCTCAATTATGCATCGGCGCGCCAGACCTTACGCTCTATACCTTTAATCACTAACTCGGTAATTGCTTTCTCAATGGCTTGTTGCACACAAACATGCATCGGCTCATTATCACTAAAACCGCCTTCGGCTTCTGCTAAGCGTTTAAAGCTAACGTAACGGAAAAAACCAGCTCGTACCTCCTGGCTCAACACCTTTTTATTAGTTGATACTGATACCAGCACTTGTCCAGTTCGCACATCAACCGCTCGCATATAAACTGTAATTTGATCTTCACGATAAAGCTCTGAAGCACCAATACCAAAATACTCTGCGCCAAAGCCGCCTGTTCGGGTATTAGAGTCGTAACTGATAATGCCACCTTCAAGTAATATTTTTGCAGTAGTTAAAGGCGGTAATTCAATATTTTCAGTGGCTTTATTTGCTTGATTAGCTGCCCGAGTAATTTTTCGCTCTGTTAATACATTTTGCAAACCTTCTCGCTCGACAGGTAAAAACCAATCCGAATCACTTAAAGCTTGCATCAAAATGGATGTCGCTCCTTGTGTAACAGCAGTAGAAAATGAGCTTACATTCGCTTGCGGTTTATATTGCCCTGTTTGGTCCCGATAAGCATATACCGAAACCGGTATGGCGCCTTTGGGCTTAGGCAGTGCTTTGAGCTCTTTAAAACTTTCCAAAGGCATAACTTTTGTTGCTAAAGACTGCTCTGGTGGAAATAGTTTACTTGCGTGATCTAATGCGCTGCAAGCCGACAAAAGACTCACGAGGCTTAAAATTATAATTTTTCTCATGAATTTATCCAAACTTCGGTATTTCAATGATAGTGATTTTGTTACTCAATAAGTCAGTAATTTGTATCGTGATGGTATCGCTGTTAGCAGACACAATATCTATTTGATAATCTCCACTGATAAAAGTCGCATCTTCTCCGATATTTATATTTTGCTCTTCACCTAAGACTGTATCTTTATATTTACTAACAATATCACTGAGTGTCGCTCGCTCTAGCGCGTCTGATACTTTTTCTTCAAAGCTTTTTTCACTCAACTCTGCTTTATGTTTATTTTGCCCTTGCGCTTTGCTTAATAAGAAGCTGCCGTTCATCGCACTACCACCAAAGCTAGGATTAATTGGTGCATAAACTAACTCGGTACTCTGTGCAGAATTGGTTATGCTCATGCAAACTGCACACGCTAAAATTAATTTCTTCATTACTAATATCCTTATGATTACCAGCCACTTTCAGCCATATCAACACTATCTTGGCTATATTGTGTCTTCGCCATGGCATCAATCAAAATAAATACGGCTTGTTCTACTTTTTCTTTTACGGGAGATTGTCTACGCCCAAAATGAGTAACATAAATAAGTCGGCCATTAAGTAAAATACTAAGCTTAGTGCCTGCTCTCGGTACAATCTGCTCAATAAGCTGAACGTTTATACCTTGCGTATTTGGTATGTCACGCCATAACTGACTAAATTGAAAATAAAAATCATGGCCCAAGCGACTTTTAGTGCTATCAAGTAATAAACCACCAATTTCAACTTCGCTAGCAGCATGACATATAGGAGTGAATAACAAGCACAGTGTTACTAACCATGCTGATATATTTTTAGACATATTATTATAGATAAAAAGGGGCCTTAAGCCCCTTGTTAACTTATATTCAATGAACAATTATTGCTGCACAATTACTGCGCTATTCCAATCACCCATTTGCGTGACAGAAACCGAACCTGAGTCGCTAATAAATGACCCTTCAACAATATTACCATTACCAACTTGGCTGATGTTAAAGGCAATATTAACACCACCAATTAGCATCGAACTACCGTCAGCACCCGTGATAAGGTTATCTTCACCGTCTTGCATGATATCTATTTGATGGTTACTACCTTCAACAAGAATATCTAACGAGTTCACATCACCTGTTTGTGCGATATCAATGATATTAGCATTACTATCAAGGATAGTACTTAATGTTACGACCGCGTCATTAGCGAAGCCATTTTGCACAACATCAATATCGTTATCACTAGTGGTCAACGAATTGTCATCAGCTGAAGCTTCTAAAACTAGCACGTTTTCAGAACCTGACTGAGTAACGTTAATATCATTATCGTTACCGTTAAAGTTCACTATATGGCTTTCGTTTAAGTCACCTACTTGCAAAGAACTATATTCGTTATTAAGACCTAAAGTTCCCATGTAGCTGATATTGCCATCACCTGATTGAGTGAAGTTAAATTCATTGTCGTCACCAATAACCTCAAATGTTGCTAGGTTATCTGCACCGTTTTGTGCAACGTCAACTGAGTTATCATTGCCGGTAAATAAGTTAGATACTGCGTTATTTCTATCACCTTCTTGATCAATAGAAATGTCATTATCGTCACCTTCAATTGCAGCAATAGTAACGATATTTCGGTCACCTTCTTGTTCAATATCAAGCTCATTGTCGCTACCGGTAATAGCATCAATTGTTGCAACGTTCCAGTAACCATCTTGTACTGACTCTACATCGTTACTGTCACCAGTAATGCTATTGAAATAAGTTTCGTTCCAAGTACCGTCTTGTACAAACTCAACATTATTATTTGAACCGGTTAATTCACCGTTAATAGCCCAATGACCGCCATCACCTTGATCAACGATGATCTCATTACCATCACCGACAACTTCATTAATCGCTCGACTACCGATACCTAAGTAACCAGCACCTACCTGAGATACATCAACAATATTTTCGTTGCCAGTAACATTGTTTGATGTCTCATTAATTTCGCCGTCTTGTAAAACAGACAATAAATTGCTGTTACCGGTATAAGTACCAATGGCTATATTTTCAGAACCTACTTGCTCGATTTCAACAATATTGCCTTCGCCAACAACAGTAAAATCGGTACCGTTTACATCTCCATCTTGAAGAATATAGGTTTCATTTCCTTCACCGGTACCCGATCTAGAGTCTTGTGATAAAACAATCACATTACCTTGCGCATTAACTATTATGTCTGATTGGATTGTAACGGCTTCGGTTTCTTGCTTGGTTTCTTCACCCGCAACAGCTGTTTGATTTAAGCCTAAAGCCATAAGTACAGCGCAAGTGATCATTGATTTATTAAGTTTCACGATATATCCCAATGTTTATTTTATGTAAGAAAAAAAATAACTTACAAAGTTTATTAATGGATAAGTAGACGATGTCTTACCTTCCGTGGAGTTTTCGTATTCCCATAGTGCTTAATAATAATAACGAACCGTATTATTAGAAAAACAAGTCGTAACCTTAAAATAATGTTGTAGTGAGCTTTAAAAGATTGACCTTAACGGCTGTTATCTTATATCGCTCGTCTTAACTGTTTTATATCAGGGGTATGCCGGCTTAATATAGATAGTTAACACATATAACAATAAATAATTAAATAGCACCCTACCCGCTTATTTCGATGACTTAACAGTCAAAAACAAGTGTTTTACTGTGGCTTTACTTTATAACCACAACAACTCAAATATAAACTCATTAAGCTTTAATACGTTGCATTGAAAACTTTACATTACTTTATCAAAAATAAAAATAACCCTATTTTACCATTCAAAATAAACACTTAAAAACAATGACTTAAAAACAGTAAAACATAAAAACAAAAAAAACATTAGAAAATCAAACCAATACTAGTAAAAAAGTACTAGCTGGTATTTTCTAATAAAAAAGTAGTAATAAAACCATAAAAACCTCTAGTTAGTAATGAAAAAGTCGTGTTTGTCTCGTTTTTATAGGCATAAGTCTATTTTTATGATTAAAGTAATAAGGTTGCGTAATCCCATAGACGTAGAAAATTAAAATAATAAAGAACGGTATATAGACCAATAATGACCGTTGACCTAAAAATATTAAAGAACTCAACATACCAAATAAAAATGGAGCAAAACATGAAAGCAAAATTATCAGTCTTAACATTAGCGTTATTGCCAGTGTTAGCGAATGCATCTGTAGAGCTAAATCCTAAACAGAGCATTACTTATAAATCGGACTCTATTATTGTTGTTTACAAAGATGATGCCTCTAAGTTTGATCGTCGTACAGCACGTAATACAGTCAGCGCTAAAATTTCAGATCTAAACAGTGACGAAGTTGATGACAGATATAACAATTTAGCGAAAGGTCGTTTAGCTAAGTTCAAACTTGATGGTATTTCAGTAAAAAATGCCCTTGAAAAAATACGTAAAAACCCTGCGGTTTTATATGCTGAACCAGATTACATTGTTAGTGCCGCTGGGATTCCTGATGACGCTCGTTTTGATGAGCTTTGGGGCATGCATAATACGGGACAAACAGGCGGTGTAGATGACGCTGATATTGATGCGCCTGAAGCTTGGGATATTTCTACCGGTAGCCGCGATGTAGTTGTTGGTGTTATTGATACTGGCGTAGATTATAGCCATCCAGACTTAGCAGCGAACATGTGGGCAAACCCTGGCGAAATTGCAGGAGATGGCATCGATAATGATGGCAATGGCTTTATTGATGATATTCATGGAATTAACGCTATTACTAATAGTGGTGACCCTATGGATGACAATGGCCATGGTACTCATGTGTCGGGCACAATTGGCGCAACAGGTAATGACGGTATAGGCGTTGTAGGTGTTAACCACAATGTATCTATTATTGGTTGTAAGTTCCTAGATTCTGCTGGTAGTGGTGCAAGCTCTGACGCTTTAACATGTATCGATTATTTTGTTGATTTAAAAAATAACCATAACGTTGACATCCGTACCTTAAACAACAGTTGGGGTGGTGGTGGTTTTAGCCAAGCATTATACGACGCAATTACGGCAACCTCTGATGCTAATATATTATTTGTCGCAGCGGCAGGTAATAGTGGCTCTGATAATGATGCAAGCCCTAGCTATCCGGCAAGTTATGATCACGACAGCATTCTTGCAGTAGCAGGAACGAATCATACTGATGCTATGTACACATCATCACAATACGGTTTAACCTCAGTAGATATTGCCGCTCCTGCGCGTAATGTACTATCAACTGTGCCTGGTGGCGGCTATTCTTCTTTTACTGGTACATCAATGGCTACACCACATGTAGCAGGTGCTGCGGCATTAGTATTATCAGTTAACCCAGAGTTATCTACGGTAGAATTGAAAGAGTTATTAATGAATTCTGGTGACGCTAACCCGGCTACAGAAGGTAAAACTGTTTCGGGCAAGCGTTTGAATATTTATAACGCTTTACTTGACGCAGATCCAACACCAGGATTTACGCTAAAAGCGACACCAAATTCTAGTACAATTGAAGCTGGCGAAACGGCAATCTATAGTTTTGACATTGGTTCAGTTGCTGAGTGGGACGGCGAAGTAAACTTAACATTAGTCGGTTCACTTGCGGGTGCAACATTATCAACTGATACCGCGGCACCAGGCGCAACATTTGAGCTGATGGTACCAACGACGAGCGAAACCCAATGGGGTGAGTACGACTTTACGGTAACAGCGACAAGCGATGAATTAGTCAAAACCGCTAGCGTTAGCTTAATGGTTAATCCTGAAGGTTTGAATGAATTCACTTACACAAATGAAGAAGTTATTAACATTCCAGATAACGATGCTACTGGCATCACTTCAGTAATTAACGTTGCTGATGACCTTACCGTTTTTGCATCTGACATTTATGTGAACATTTCGCACACTTGGATTGGTGACTTAACCGTTATGTTAACTTCACCTGCAGGTACTTCTGCTACATTACACAATGCGACTGGTGGCAATGCTGTAGATATCGATCAAACCTTTAGTTCATCAGCATTTAACGGCGAAGTAGCTACCGGCGACTGGACTTTAAGTGTTGCAGATAATGCTGGAAGTGATACAGGTTCATTAAACAACTGGGCAATTACTATTACAGGTATTGGTGAAGTACTTCCTAGTGCTCCAGAAGTTAGTTTTGCTTATGAAGCTGAAGGTCTAACAGCTACCTTTACTGATAGCAGTACAGATAGAAATGACGATATGGTTAGTTGGAGCTGGAGTTTTGGTGACGGCGCAGTATCAAGCGAGCAAAATCCTATTCATACTTTTGCGGAAACAGGTAACTATGACGTTATGCTTACCGTAACTGATGCTGAAGGCTTAAGCAGCAGTGAATCTGTTATGGTTACTGTTTCATCTACGAGTATTGAAGCTACGGTCAAACGAGCATATAAATCTCGTTTAGGTCGTTTGCGTGTAGATATTACATGGGAAGGTACTTCCGCTGAAATGGTAGATATTTTCCGTAATAGTATTAAAATTGACACTGTTGAAAATGACGGAATTTACCGTGACCGCGAACGCCGCACAACGGATAGTCAGTTCATCTACCAAATATGTGATGCATCAACAGCTTGTTCAAATGAAGTAACCGTAAACTTTTAGCCATTATATTTTAATATGTAATAAGGACTGCTAAGTAAATTAGCAGTCCTTTTTTTTCCGGGTAAAACTTCTATTCTTTCAACACTATCAATAAAAGACACTGTAAAATACAAACAAGTACTATCTGCACTTATGCTTCACTAAAGCGTTTTACAATGCCATATGGCACTCATTGACTATATAAAAAAGAGCCAATGCCAGCGTTCACTATCGCCGCACAATAATGATAGATTTTACTGGGATATGAAATGTGTCTACTTTCATAACTATTTCTTTTTTATTTTGTATTATTTGTAGTTTCATCAGTCTCATCATTTTCTTCAATGTTTTTGACTCCACCTTTAATAATAAAGTAGCCAAAAACACCTGAAATTAATGAACCTATGACGATACCTAGTCTGTCTTGGAAAATAAGGTTGGCACCTTGTCCCTGTTCAAAAGCTAGCGAGCCAATAAATAAACTCATGGTGAAACCAACACCACACAATATGGCTGCACCATAGAGTAAACGCCAATTAACATTTGCTGGTAATTTAGCCCAACCTAACTTTATGGCAATAAAACAAAAACCAAATACGCCAAGCTGTTTTCCAACGATTAGACCAACAATAATCCCCAATGGCACAGGAGCAATAACTTGCTCGATACCGACACCAGCAAAACTGATACCTGCGTTCGCAAATGCAAATACCGGCAAAATAATAAAAGCGACTAAGGAATGTAAGTTGTTCTCTAAAGATTTTAACGGCGAGGGTTCGTCCTCATCACCCTTTATTGGGATAAAAAACGCTAAAATAACACCCGCTAATGTTGCGTGAACACCAGACTTTAATACTGCTACCCACAATACAATACCTAAAAATATATAAGGTGCAGTACTAGTGACTCCTCGTTTATTCATCACAAATAAAATGGCAATGATACTTGCGCCAAAAACTAGAGATAATAATGAGAGTTGGTCAGTGTAAAATAACGCGATAACAATAATAGCGCCTAAATCATCAAATATGGCTAACGAGGTTAAAAACACTTTTAGTTGCAATGGCACTTTACTGCCTATGACTGACAATATACCTAAGGCAAAAGCAATATCAGTCGCGGTAGGAATTGCCCACCCCTTAATAGCATCGGGATCATTGTAGTTAAAAGCGACATAACATAAAGCGGGTATTAGCATACCACCCAAGGCACCAATAGCAGGTAATGTAACTTGCCCTGGTTGAGATAAATCACCTTCTAAAAACTCACGCTTTAGCTCTAAACCTACGAGGAAAAAAAACAACGCCATAAGGCCATCATTTATCCACAATAGTAAAGGCTTAGCTATTTCAAAAGTTCCAACCGCTACTTGAACAGGAATATTCAACAGCATGTCGTAATAAACCATAAACGGTGAGTTGGCGATAATCATTGCCGCTACAGCAGCAAACATTAAAATAATGCCACTAGCAGCTTCAAGCTTTAAAAAATTGTTAACACTTTTAATAATCATTTGTTCTCATTATTTTATTTAATTAGGGACATAATATGTCACAACAATATTTTTTACAAATTTGCCAATGTAATAATTTGTAAAAATGACCAAGCTGTTCAATCCATTAATTGGATGAAAATTCGGAAACTAGCAACTATATCGATAATAGTTCATTTTTATGATGGTTTTACTGATAATATTGGAATTAATAAGTGTAATACTTTCCAATAAAAAAATAAGTGCAACGTCTAGAGGCAAACACGCATGAAAAAACTTGATGACATAGATTTACGTATTCTTACATTGCTTTATAAAGATGCCGATATCACCAATAAAGAATTAGCTTCGCAGATAGGTATTGCACCATCAACATGTTTAGAACGCGTAAAACGCATGAAATACAATGGCGTTATAAATAATGCCTTCATTGATATTAATTTTAAAAGTATTGGGGGTAATATTGAAGCCATTGCAGCAATTAAACTACAACCTTACTCAGAATTAATTGTAAATAAACTTAGAGATGATTTACTTAAATTGCCTGAAATTGTTAGCTTGTACCACATGGGGGGCAGCTACGATTACTTTATTCATATGTCAGTAAAAGATAGCGAGCACTTACGTCAGTTTGTATTCAATGCCATAACCTCTCGTGAAGAAGTTACAACGGTTGAAACTTCACTTATTTTTGAACATAGCCGTAGCGGTGTTTTACCTATTTTTGATGATGAGTGATCACGACTTATAAAACTAAAGGTAGTCAACCACTCGTTATTTCTAGCCAATCAGTTGATTCACAATGTTATTTATTATCAAAACTTTGTGTTTCAAAATATAACGGCTTCATGGTGCCGCAGTTAAAAAATTTATACTGTAATTCATTCTCTTTTGGAACGGGTGAGGAAGTATTGAATTTAGTCAAACAACCGGCATTTACATCTATATGCAGGACATGATCGTAGCTTGGCGCTTGCTGTATACGATGAATATAAATTTTGTTGGTTTTACGATACGACACAACATCATATTCCTGTTTATTACTCGACGGTTCAATTTCATCAAGCTTACGCATATATAATTGTTCAGCAAAGCTTATCGTCATGTTCTCGTAAACCAACATTCCATCACGCTCAAAGTGCCCAAGATATACATCGGCATTAACCACAACTTTCTCACCTCGCATTAAACGCTGTAAGTTAAAAGGTTTGGGTTTAATTGTAACCATGTCATTGTCACGAACCAACTGCACCAATGCGACATTTTTAACGTCAAGCTTATACAGTAATTGAACATTTTTTGGTTTTTCATAAAGCGATAAATGATAGGCAAAAATAGCTGAAGACTTATTCAGTAAAACCATGCCATGCTCACCTTCATAAGCAGGATCAAGTGGCGGTAGTTCTTCAGGCGCAGACTCAGCAAAATTATTAAAACTGACTAAAGCAATTAACAGGGAACTAAATAAAATTTTCATTCTATGACACTCTCTTCACATTAATTTATAAATGCAGGTAGATCCCAACTTGGCCAATCACACATTCTACTTGTTCATTATAACCAAATAATATCCATATATTTTATACTCAACATGACTATATCAGAATAAAGCAAAGCGAATAGGTTAAATCACTAACAGAGCTCGTAACCGATAGAAGTTAAAGCTTACCAATGCTCAAGTTACTTAAGCGTACGCATGTTGTGGAGTTGGTTCTCGAAATACGAGTGCTTACAAAATAATGTTTTAGTAAAAAAGGGCTGAACATAAAAATCCCGCATCAGTATGCGGGATTTTAGTGTTGGTTTTATTCTTGAGTAGTATTAGCTTTTAAGATCATCGAAGAATTTTTTCACACCGTCGAAGAAGCCTGTTTCTTTCGGGCTATGCTTACTGGTGCTTTTACCCATTTTTTCTTCTAACTGGCGTAGTAAGTCAGCTTGATCGCCCGATAAACTTACCGGTGTTTCAATCACAACTTTACACATTAAGTCGCCCACTGAATGACTACGTACTGATTTAACACCTTTGCCACGCAAACGGAACATTTTGCCTGTTTGAGTTTCTTTCGGTATTTTCAGCTTAACTTTACCTTCAAGTGTTGGCACTTCAATGTCGCCACCTAAAGCCGCCGTTGTGAAACTAATCGGCACTTCACAGTACAAATGGTTTTCATCACGAACAAATATTTTATGGTCACGCACATTGGCTTGAACATATAAATCACCTGCCGGAGCACCATGTTCACCTGCTTCACCTTCACCAGATAAACGAATTCTATCACCGGTATCAACACCTGGTGGAATTTTAACTGATAGTGTTTTATTTTTCTCTACACGCCCTTTACCACGACATGAAGTACAAGGGTCTGAAATAACTTTACCTTGACCAGAACATGTTGGACACGTTTGCTGCACAGCGAACAAGCCCTGACGCAT
This sequence comes from Colwellia sp. Arc7-D, assembly GCF_003061515.1. Lineage (NCBI taxonomy): Bacteria > Pseudomonadati > Pseudomonadota > Gammaproteobacteria > Alteromonadales > Colwelliaceae > Colwellia > Colwellia sp. Arc7-D. Next base: position 1,009,362 of record NZ_CP028924.1, on the reverse strand, counting down.
TTGTACTTGGCCATGGCCATGACATGTAGAACACGTTTTGGCACTGGTGCCTTTTTTCGCGCCACTACCATCACAAGGTTCACAACTCACAAAAGTGGGTACTTTAATTTCTAAGGTTTTACCCTTAACGGCTTCTTCAAGGCTTAAGTCAAGGTTATAGCGTAAATCTGAGCCACGACGTTGGCGAGATTGACCACCACGTCCGCGACCACCGCCACCGAAAATATCACCAAAAATATCACCAAAGGCATCGCCGAAGTCTTGTCCGCCGCCAAAGCCGCCGCCGCCACCATGACCACCTTGTTCAAACGCCGCGTGGCCGTATTGATCATACGCCGCGCGCTTTTGATCATTGTTTAATATTTCATAAGCTTCTTTAACTTCTTTAAACTGTTCTTCTTTAGATTTATCACCTTGAGTTCTATCAGGATGATATTTCATTGCTAAACGTTTGTAAGCTTTTTTGATATCGCGCTCAGCTGCATCTTTCGATACACCTAGCACTTCATAATAATCGCGTTTTGACATAGGTTTTATTTCTTTACTTCAAATTTATGGATACTAATTTGTTTAACTTCTTTCTTAGATACGGTAAGCATTGTCATTACCCTTTAAAAATCTAAGCAAATTACCATCGTTAATAATTAGGTTTTCGTTACTGCTTTAACATAGTAAAGCGCCGATAATTATCGACGCTTTAATTTATGTTAATTAAACCACTCAGCTTAAATGTTTATTGTTGATATTGTAACGTTCTAGAGCATGTAGGTCACACTGAGCATACATTGTATGTGAGCATGTCCAACGCTGCTGTTGAGCGTTACAAGTACAACCTAACAAATAATTACTTGTCGTCTTTAACTTCTTCAAACTCAGCATCAACTACATCATCACCACCAGCTGCATCTGCTTCAGGTGCTTCACCTTCAGGAGCGCCGCTTTGTGCTTGTGCTTTGGTTTGAGCAATTTCCATTAACTTAGCAGAAGCTTCGATAACGGCTTGAGATTTAGCATCGATTTCTTCTTTGCTATCGCCTTTAATGGCAACTTCAAGCTCAGCTAATGCAGCTTCAATTTTCTCTTTGTCTTCACTTGGTAAATCTTCGCCTGCTTCTTCAATTTGCTTACGCGTTGAATGAACCATGCCATCAGCTTGGTTACGAGCTTGAACTAGCTCTTCAAATTTCGCATCTTCGTCAGCATTTGCTTCAGCGTCACGTACCATTTGCTCTACTTCTTCATCTGATAAACCAGAAGAGGCTTTAATAGTGATTTTTTGTTCTTTACCTGTGTTCTTATCTTTAGCCGTTACATGCAAGATACCATCAGCATCTAAATCGAAAGTTACTTCGATTTGTGGCGTACCACGTTGTGCAGGGGCAATACCTTCAAGGTTAAATTGACCAAGAGATTTATTTGCAGAAGCTTGCTTACGCTCACCTTGCATTACATGTACCGTTACAGCTGCTTGGTTATCATCAGCAGTTGAGAATGTTTGAGATTGCTTAGTTGGGATAGTGGTGTTTTTATCGATAACTTTCGTCATCACGCCGCCCATAGTCTCAATACCTAATGATAATGGTGTAACGTCTAATAATAGAACGTCTGTTACATCACCAGAAAGTACACCAGCTTGAATCGCAGCACCTGCAGCTACAGCTTCATCAGGGTTAACATCTTTACGTGGCTCTTTACCAAAGAATTCAGTAACAACTTTTTGTACCATAGGCATACGTGTTTGACCACCAACCATGATTACGTCGTTAATGTCGCTAATTGAAAGGTCTGCATCTTTAAGTGCTTGCTTAAGCGGACCTAAAGTAGCTTTAACCATGTCTTCAACTAAAGACTCTAATTTAGCGCGCGTTACTTTGATGTTCATGTGCTTAGGGCCTGAACCATCAGCAGTAATGTATGGCAAGTTAACGTCTGTTTGTTGTGCTGAAGAAAGCTCACATTTCGCTTTTTCTGCCGCTTCTTTCAAACGTTGCATTGCTAATGGATCTTGCGTTAAGTCCATGCCTTGATCTTTTTTGAATTCAGCTACTAGATAGTTGATTAAACGGTTATCAAAATCTTCACCACCTAAGTGAGTGTCGCCGTTTGTCGCAAGTACTTCAAACGTGTGCTCGCCTTCAACTTCATCAATTTCGATGATAGAGATATCAAATGTACCACCACCTAAATCGTATACTGCAACAACTTTATCGCCTTCTTGCTTGTCCATGCCGTAAGCAAGTGCAGCAGCCGTTGGCTCGTTGATGATACGTTTAACATCAAGACCAGCAATACGACCTGCATCTTTAGTTGCTTGACGTTGTGCATCGTTAAAGTATGCAGGAACGGTAATTACCGCTTCAGTTACTTTTTCGCCTAAGTAATCTTCGGCTGTTTTTTTCATTTTTGCTAAAACTTCAGCAGAAACTTGTGGAGGAGCGATATTTTTATCACGCGCTGTAACCCAAGCATCACCGTTGTCAGCTTTAACAATGCCAAAAGGCATAATTTTAATATCGCGTTGAACTTCTTCATCTTCAAAACGACGACCGATTAAACGCTTAATAGCGAACAATGTATTTTTAGGGTTAGTTACAGACTGACGTTTAGCAGGTTGTCCAACTAACGTCTCGCCTTCTTCTGTGTAAGCAATGATTGAAGGAGTTGTACGATCGCCTTCTGCATTTTCAATTACACGTGCTTTACCACCATCTAGAACAGCAACACAAGAGTTTGTTGTTCCTAGATCAATACCAATAATTTTGCCCATCTTGACGATCTCCGAATACATATTTAATAAAAATAAAGATTAAATCTTTTGATGAACAGTTAGTGGGGGCAGGAAAAAGTCTTTTCAACTATTTTTATCGAAATAAATTAAAAAATTTTATTTTTATTTGCTCTGCTCTTTATTAATGACCATTAAGCATTCGCCATATTAAGTATTATGTTTAAACATGAGCAGCAACGCACACAACGCTTATCTAGCATTAAATACGATTAACAAGCTTGAAGAGCATTAAGAACTTAATTGAGTATAACTTGGCTATTACAGTACAAAGTCATCAATCAAAGCAAAGTGCAATTAATAGAGGCAATAGAAAAAAGGGCATAAAAAAACCAGACATATGTCTGGTTTTTCTTATCAGGTAAAGTTAGCTAAGCATATTATTATGCCGTGGTATCAACACTTGGCTTAGCTTTTGACACCATCACCATTGCAGGACGTATTAAACGACCATTTAACTCATAACCTTTTTGCATAACAGCAATAACAGTATTAGGCGCAACACCTTCAACTTCTTGCATTGACATAGCTTGATGCAATTCAGGGTTGAATGGTTGATCTTGAGGATCAATCGCTTTAATAGCAAATTTCTCTAACGAAGCTAATAAACCTTGATAAGTTAATTCAATACCTTCAACAATGGCGGTATTGCGTTCATCATCTTTATCAATACTTTGTAATGCGCGTTCTAAGTTATCAACCGTAGTTAACATTTCAGCAGCAAACTTCTCTAAAGCAAACTTACGTGCTTTTTCAACATCTTGTGCTGCACGACGGCGCACATTGTCGACTTCTGCTTTCGCACGAATAACAGAATCTTTTTGATCAGCAACCGTTGATTTAGCGGTAGCTAATGCAAGTTCAAGCTCGTTTATTTTTTCTTGTTCTGCACTGATATTTTCAGCGGCAGTATCAAGTTGAACTTCAACTTGCTCGTCTGCATGCTCAATAATTTCAGCGGCTAATGCGTCTGCTGCAATTTCTTCAGCACTTTTATTGTCGGTTGACTCGTTGGCCATGAAAAACTCCAAAGTAGGTCTAAAAATTCAAAATATATAAAACTGATAACGCTAATTATGGGGGCTTGTTTTTATGATTCAAGCACAAAAGTAAATCATTTAAAAAAAAGTCAACTTTACAAGCGAGTAAAATAGCGCGAAACTGCTGATAGTCCTTAATTATATTACATATTGATAAGCACCGTATGAGTAATTTATACAACACCATTGGCCTGATTGGCAAACCTCACCATGAAGGTGCCAGCTCCACTATAGAAGCGTTACATCAATATTTGTCGCAAAATGGTTACAAAGTGCTAATAGAAAATTCTGTTGCACAAACCGTTAATATCGACAACGTAAACATGGCTTCACTTACCAATATTGGTGAACGTGCAGACTTGGCTATTGTTATAGGTGGTGACGGTTATATGCTTGGCGCCGCAAGAGTTCTAGCTTGTTATAACGTTGGCGTAATCGGTGTTAACCGCGGTAACTTAGGCTTTCTAACTGACTTATCTCCTGATGACCTCATTGCTCCGCTTGAAGCCATTTTAAAAGGAGAGTCACGTTCTGAACAACGCTTTATTATTGAAGCCGAAGTTTATCGCCACGGCAAACTAAAAAGTTCTAACAGTGCGGTAAACGAAGCGGTTCTGCATGCGGGTAAAGTCGCCAACATGATAGAGTTTGAAGTCTATATTGATGGTAGCTTTATGTTTAGTCAGCGCTCTGACGGGCTTATAGTATCAACGCCAACAGGCTCAACGGCCTATTCAATGTCTGCGGGTGGCCCAATATTAACCCCTAATTTAAACGCGCTTTCACTCGTACCAATGTTCCCTCACACCTTATCTAGTCGACCCATTGTGGTAGACGGTAACAGTGAAATAAAACTAAAATTAGCAAATGAAAACTATGAAAACCTACAAGTAAGTTGCGACGGGCATGTAATTTTAGCCGTGATGCCTGGTGATGAAGTTATCATTAAAAAAAGTGAGTTTACGTTGCGTTTAATTCACCCGCTTGATCACAACTACTTTAATGTTTTAAGAAATAAACTAAGTTGGGGCAATAAACTATACTAACGTAATGAAATTAAATCTTAAATTTAACCAACTGCTACTCATTATTTTTGTTTTATGTTCATTTTTTGCAAAAAGTGAACATAAGCTAAATATAATTGACGTTATTTGGGTAACAGATAATTGGCAAAACTATACAAATAAAGACGGTACTGGGCTTTATCATGAAATGTTTGAAGCCATTTTTCAGCACTCGCCATACAATATCCACCTAAAATATTTACCCTGGAAACGGGCGCTACGCGAAATTGAAACAAAAAAAGCCAATATCAGTGGCGCATTACCGAATAATGGCAAATATCTCTTTGCTAATTTACCTATTCTCACGCAACCTATCAGCATATTAATTCCAAAAACAAAATCTGATTTAACACTACAGCAAATAAGCAATTTAGTTGGCGTATGGCCAGAAGTATATACTGAAGAGATTATACAACCTTCAATATCACCCTATATTAATGGGGTTAGTGCACACTATCGTGAAGACGCAGTTAACTTACTGAAAAATAAAAAAGTGGATTACTACATCGACATACGATCTATGCTAGAAGTGCAACTGGCTTCCTTACCAACAATTGAACAGCAGCAATACCAAATCCAAAATTTAGCTTCGTTAAAGCTATTTCTAGTTTTTAGTGACGATCCAAAAGGCAGAGCATTAAAGCGTTTTTACGACACAAGAACACAAACACTTTTAGATAAACATATTCTACAAAATATTTATCAAAAATATCATGTGAACTTCTCATACCCTGAATAAATTTTAAACAATATATAAATTAGTTATTGCATAAAAAACAGATACTGTATAAATTAACAGTATCTGTTTTTTTTGTAATTAAAGGCGTTGATTTATCCACTTGCTAAGTAAAGTGAGGTGACATTAAATTAACCCATCAGGACTAACTATGTTATTGCAGCTCAACATTCAAAATTTTGCCATTGTGCGCTCACTCGATATTGATTGGCAACAAGGCATGACCACCATTACCGGTGAAACTGGTGCAGGTAAATCAATCGCTATCGATGCCCTTGGGCTTTGTTTAGGTGATAGAGCTGTAACGAATGTCGTTAGGCCTAATTGTACCAAAGCAGAGTTAGCTGCCACCTTTGATACAACCAAGAATAAGCAAGCCAAAAACTGGCTAAAAAAACATGATATGTTGCTCGACAACGAATGCATTCTTCGTCGAGTAATATCAGCTGAAGGTCGCTCAAAAGCTTATATTAATGGCAGCCAAGTTCCTTTAGCTCAACTGAAAGAAATAGGCCAATTGCTCATTAATATTCATGGCCAACACGATCATCAACTAATCGTTAAAGCCAGTGAGCAACGCAATATTCTTGATGCCTACGCTAGCCATCAACATTTGTTAGACGAGGTTAAGTTTTATTATCATCAATGGCGTGAACTTAACCAAGAGGCAAAAATATTACAGGAAAGTAAATTTCAGCGTGAAGCTAAACAGCAGCTTTTACAATACCAAGTAAATGAACTCGACGAGTTTTCACTGCAAATTGACGAATTTGAAACCTTAGAAACAGACTATAAACGCCAAAGTAACGGGCAACATATTTTAAGTGAAACTTTAGTTGCTGTGCAGCAGTTATCTGAAAATGAACAATTTAATGTAGTCGACAGTTTACAGCACAGCGCAGAACAAATTACAGCATTAGGCAATTACGATCCCGTTTTAAAAGCAATAGCAGAGCAACTTAACGAAGCCTTAATACAAGTAGAAGATGCAAGCCAAGAAATTAAACATTATTATGAAAGCTTAGAGCTTGACCCACAAGCCTACACGTTAATTGAAGAGCGATATTCAACAGCGGTACTGCTCGCTAAAAAGCACCAAATTTCGCCTGATGCGTTGGCTAGCTTTCATCAACAATTACTACAAGAGTTACAACTATTTAGCTCTGATGAAACACGCCTAACGCAAATTAACGACGATATAGAAGCAGCAAAACAAAAATATCAGCACGCTGCAGAGGCTCTATCTGACTCTAGAAAAAAAGCGGCCACTAAACTCAGCAAAATGATCACTAAAAGTATGGGTGAACTTAACATGCAGCATGGAAAGTTCTTTATTGATATTTGCCAAGATAAAAACGAAGGATTATCCGTAAACGGCAGCGATACAGTAAGTTATCTCGCAAGCTTAAACCCTGGGCAGGCACTTGAAGCTATGAACAAAGTTGCTTCAGGTGGTGAGTTGTCAAGAATTAGCTTAGCCATGCAAGTTATTTTAGCCGATAAAATTGTTACCCCGACCTTAATATTTGATGAGGTAGATGTTGGTATCAGCGGACCTACCGCCGCCATGGTTGGCACGAAGTTAAAGCAATTAGCAAAAAACACGCAAGTTATCTGTGTAACACACTTACCGCAAGTTGCGAGTAAAGGACATCAGCAATTATTTGTTGCTAAATTAACTGATGGTGAACACACCGAAACTACGGTTACGGAACTTTCTAGCAATGGGCGCGTCCAAGAAATTGCCCGTTTATTGGCTGGTGATAAAATTACCGAAAATAGTCTGGCGAATGCACAAGAATTACTGGCTGGATAAAGTAAAGCTTAACGAGTGGGTAAAATAAACTAAAAATTATTTTGTATCTGACAGCCCGCTTCGCTATTATCCCCGTTCAAACTATAAAGGATAAATATAATTACCATGTTGTTTCGAGTATTAACTATTGTAATCGCCTTGTCTGTTTCTGCCTGTTCTAGTTGGGTTTATCGTATAGATATTCCACAAGGAAACTATTTAGAGCAAAAAGATATCGACAAACTTCAAATTGGCATGACAAAAGAACAAGTTAAATTTGTATTAGGTAGCCCTGTTGTTGAAGATGCGTTTAATACCGACATTTGGCATTATGTTTATCGGTTCAAGTCTGGTAGAAGCTCAGACTTTAACGCAGAAAAACAATTCACCATCACGTTTAAAGATAACCTAATAGTGAATGCAGAAGGTGATTTTGAATTACCAGAAAGCTATCACGTGCCAATGGTTAACTAAAATCTTTAACTAGCTTAAAGCTATATTGAAGTTTTGTGAAATGAAAGCATGTTATTGATAACATGCTTTTTTGTTTTTATCGTTTTATAAAATTTACAAAAAGATTCATTAAGAGATTAATAAGCAGCAAAGTTTAACTATCATTTGCCTTACTTCTACGTGGGTCAACCCGACCGCCAGTCACTTTATCTGCGCGCCCTTCTTCTTTCGCTTTTTCTGCTCGGCGTTTACGTACTTCTTTTGGATCTGCAAGCAATGGACGATAAACTTCAATACGATCTAGGTCATTTACCAAATCAGTTAACTTAGCAACACGATTCCATATACCAACGTTGTTTACTGATAAATCAATCTCTGGGAACACATCAACAATACCTGAAGCTAAAATAGCTTGTTCTATCGTAGTATGTGGCTCAACAGTACAACTAATGATTTCCTGATGCGTTGGTGTGCCATAAACAACTTCAATGGTTAGTTGTTCTTGCTCGCTGCTCTCTTCATTCATAATCTGTTCATTCATGTTACTGTAAACTCTTATAATAAATTTCGACTGCTAACCGTAAATTTCTTTCGCGCGCTGGGTAAAAGCCTGCACCATATTGTTGGCCAAATTATTAAATACCCGACCAAATGCTAAATCAAACATTTTATTAGAAAACTCGTAATCTAAAGTTAGCTCTATTTTACAAGCGTCATCAGACAATGCTTTTAATTGCCACCCGCCAACCAGGTATTTAAAAGGCCCGTCGACTAAGCTCATTTTAACTTCTTGATTACTCACCAGTACATTTTGGGTAGTAAACCACTTTTTAAGACCACCTTTTGACACCAATAATGCAGCTGTCATACCTACTTCATCTTGAGCAATTATTTTACTATCACTACAATCAGGTAAGAATTTTGGGTAAGCAAGTACATCATTAATTAAATAATACATATCTTCTACACTGTGCATCACTAATGCACTACGGCTTATGTTCGGCATTCACCCTCCAATTCTCAAGGGCGCTATCATAACAAATGTCTTTTAAAAACGCATTAAAGTGAAAAATGATAAATAAGCCATTTAAATAACAATAATTCCCCGTATAATGTTGGAGATTGCTATTTTTGGTAGTAAACAGAATGGAAATATAATGGCAAAGAAAAAAAAATCATCAAGCAGTAATACAATCGCACTGAATAAAAAAGCGCGTCACAACTATAACTTAACCGACAAATATGAAGCGGGTATGAGTTTACAAGGTTGGGAAATAAAAAGTATACGCAGTGGTAAAGCTAACATCTCAGACTGCTATGTCTTTGTTAAAGACCGTGAGGCATTTTTAGTAGGCGCAGAAATTATGCCGCTAAATGCAGCCTCAAGCCATGTGGTGTGTGATCCTAACCGTGCTCGAAAACTGCTATTAAACCGTCGTGAACTTGACCAACTCATGTTTGCCGTTGACCGAGATGGCTATTCACTCATTGCAACTGCAATGTATTGGAAGGCATGTTGGGTAAAACTTGAGTTTTATCTTGGTAAAGGTAAGAAAGATCACGACAAGCGTGCCGATATTAAAGATCGTGAATGGGCGGTTGATAAAGGTCGTTTAATGAAAAATAAAAACTTAGATAGATAGTTGGTTAAAAAATACCACGTTGTCTATTTAAATAAAGCGTTGTACAATGCGTTTTGTAGACTGATTTAGTCTATAATAAAAGAGTTAAACTTTGGGGCGGATCTAGGATTCGACAAGATTCACGAAACCCAAGGTGCATGCCGAGGGGCGGTTGGCCTCGTAAAAAGCCGCAAAACTATAATTGCAAACGACGAAACGTTCGCACTAGCCGCTTAGGCTAGCCATCGCCTCAAAAATTCTCCTATTGTTTAGAGGATCGATGGTCACCCCAAATAGGATAGCGAGGGAAGCACGCTTAAGGCTGAACCGCGAAATAGTATTAAGCTCACCATGACGAAGCCTGTCGATTGGCGTCTAATTGGTTAAACAAATAATCGACTAAGCATGTAGTACCGAGGATGTAGGTTTTTTGGACGGGGGTTCGATTCCCCCCCGCTCCACCAAAATAAAGACCTTTTTTAGTTTATTCGTTATACCTAGTAACTTATAAATTTGGCCATAGTCTGGCAACAGACTATGATAAAAAAAAACCGCTTAATTGCGGTTTTTTTATGTCTGAAATTTAATGTATACCTGACCCCATTGAATCTATGATCGCTTGATCGTTATATTAATTATTAATGTTTTTCTTACTAATCATTTCAACAATTATATTTGTAATATTTGACATGTATCTAATCGCGAACTATTTTTAATTTGTTTATTAAAAGGATCTAATATTATGCCTATATCACCAGCTGACTTATCCGATATCAAACAATTATTAAGTATTATAGTTAAGGAGTCGCTTAACCACTTTTCAGAGCTAGTTAATAGTAAAGATATTTTTTATCATAAAGAGTCTAAAATCACTGATTCATTCTATTTAGCATTTTATGAGTTTTGTGATGCTGATTTAAACAATGAAATACCAATGGAAAGTACGATAGAAAATATAACGACACGGATTAATAATGCTTTAGCTGAAGATTTTAAAACAGCTGGACTATATGGCCATCAACTTGAAACTAAAATAGGTCTTATAAACGTTAATAAATTCATTAACCCTAAAAGATGGCTAGAATGCCTGAAATCTTTGATGATGAGTATATTATCAATAACTGGCGGTGATGAAGCACTTAAAGAACTTATGGATATGGGCATAAACATCATCACAGACCAAGCAGATTCTTAATGAAAAGTTAAGTATTCCTCAATAACGCACCTTTTTTAGTTACGTGATCAAAGCTAAAAATGTGCTCACGTGGCGATTCGTTACATAATCCTATGAGTCGTCCCTTAAATTCTCTTTTACCTTTTTCAATCTCAACTATATTATTACATATAGGGCATTTCCCTTTATAAATGACAAATTCTAGCTTTCTATATGGTCTGCCATTTTTACTACGTTTATTTAGTTTAATTGACTCTATTTGTGCTGAAAATTGCAACAGACTCAATAGGAATTGAGATGCTATCACAATGCCTAAACCATTGGTTTTATAAATAGGTCATATTGAATTACCTAGTAGATAAGCAACAATTCCAATCGATAAATAACTAGCAACTTTGATACTTTGGGTGTGACAAAAGATTGAATGAATAAGCCTACACCTGAGGACAAAGCGAATACCGTAACTATTAAAGAAATGATTAATGAATGGTTTAAGCGTACTCAAGACCAATGGGAGTATTCAACAAAACGCGGATACATCAGCAAAAAAAATCATCATATTGAACCTAACTTTGGTCATATTTATGTGAATGAATTTAAGCCTAGTTTATTTAAAGACTGGGGAGCTACGGCTACTAAAATAAATTCAAATGAATCACTTTCAGGTAAAACTAAAAATGAAATACGTTCAACTCTTCATTCTGCATTCCAAGAACTTTATATTGATGAAATCATTGACGGAAACCCTATAGACCGAATAAAACGATTTAAACATATCAAAGCTGAACCTGAACCATTTAATGCAAATGAACGTGAAAAGATAGTAGCTAAAATGTCAGGACAAGTACGAAATTTACTTTTGGACAGGTTTACGCACAAGTGAATTATTAGCTCTTAGAAAGTGTGATATTGATTTAAAGCGTAGGGTTACCTTTGTAAAGAAAGCCTTAGTACATGGAAGAGAAAAAGGTACAAAAACAAAATCAGGTGAACGTACTCATGAACTTCATGAAAAAGCATTCAAACTCTAATTGCACAATTAAAGTTAAATACAGGAAACCAAGAACGAATATTTCTTAACCCTAAAACAAATCAATCATGACGTGATGATCGTGCTATTTATCATAATTGCTGGCAACCTGCTCTTAAAAGTTCAGGCGTTAAATTTCGAAAACAATATAACACTCGACATACGTACGCTTCAATCATGTTAACTGAAAATAAACCTATCGGTTGGGTAGCAAAACAATTGGGCCATAGTGATATAGGTATGACAATAAGAACTTATGCTCGATGGATACCTGAGAGTGTATAATCTGCAAAATATCAAATTATATCTAGATAAATTGAACTTTATCTTCTAATCTCTACTCTATATCTTATAAATGTGTAATTGCATGTGTAATTCAATGAATGTATACTGCAAATTCAAAATAATTCCAAGGTAAAATAATGGGTTTAGTATATTCTTTAGCGGTTATTAGTGTAGCAGAAATAGCGGCTAATAAATTAAATACTATGAACGAAGAAGTTCATGAGTTATTGCGAGAAAAGTACCCTTTAAAAATGGAAGACTTAGCTAAAAACGTATCTGTTCAGATAGATGAAGATAACAAGGTAAACTCTATTACTAAAACAAGTCCTGTATTTACATTTATTTCTGCAGATAGAAATGATGCTATTATGATAGCTTGTGAACAGATTACATTTCATACAAAAAAAGAGCATGGTACTGATTACATCGTTAATGAGCTTAAATACGTATTTTCAAAAATTGCTACTATTCTTGAAATTAAACATGTTGGAAATGTCGCAATTCGAAATATTCATAATTTTTCGTTAAATGATGATGGTGTTTCATTTAATGGTTTTAATGCGACTAATTTATTAGCTCCAACAATTAATTCTATGCCACAGAAAGGTCCGTCTGTATTTGAATGTCATTATGTAAAACAAAAAAACATTCTTAGATTAAAGACAAGCGTTGAAATGAGCACTTCCATTCTGCCCAATGAATTAATGGATTCAGCAATTAAGCATCTAAAAATTTCAAGTGATATAATAAATATTTTAGTTAGAATAGATATAGATACAATTTATAATTGTGATGGAACATTTAGATTGTTTAATATTGATGAAATAGTTAGTAACTTTACCGAAATAGGTAATCAAGCTGATACCGTTTATGCTGAGATACAAAAAGGAGTTTAACTATGTATGTTGTAAAGCAAGAAATCAGTATTACTAAGTCGGCATTTATTGCAATTGCAGCAAGTGCAACAACAGTTGTAAGTGCTACTGAAAGTATTCAATTATCTGTCTCTTCATATGATCATGTTATTAAGTCGAGTGATAGTAATAACACCAATCCTAATAAGTTAGTAACCCTTAATAGTGAATGGAAATTTGATCTTTCAACTCCCAGTTTAACTAAAGTAGAAAATAATGTTAATAAATCTGAGCGTTTAAGAGAGTCTTTTAATTTTGGTGTGAAGCAATGGTGTGCCATTTTAGGTGTTGCAAGAGAAACACGCTATAAATGGCTTAAAAAACCAGAAACTGAAATGAACCAAAACACATTAGATAAACTTTTAGTAATGGAAAAAATGTCTGAAATTATGGAAACGGATCATTTGCCGTTTCTTTCTACTCTAGCTTTTGGTCGTCAAAAATTAGACTCTGTGGCAACAGAGTTAACAAGTAACGATTTTTCAGTAGATTCAGTTGATGAGTTTTATGATCAATACTACTTTAAACTTGAAGGTTTACTGAAAAGAAGTGTTGCATAGCATTGGATAGAGAAAGCCTAATAGACAGTGGCTGGTCAAGAGGCTCTGTAATTGATTTATCTATAGATGAGAACTTGAGTTTAATTAATAACTTACCTATTAAAGTTCAAGCCTATATTGCAGATAAAAAAGCGTATGCAATTATATCTTTATATGATTGCGCGCTTGTACACTCTAGTTTAGAAAGTGAACCATGGTTTTACATTTTTATAGCAACTGAAATTGACAAACTAAATGGTAGCTTTTCATACGGAAAAAATGAGAGACGACTTAATTTTGAGTTGCAGACACCTGAATGTGATATTTTTCTTGAAACTAATGCATTAACGTGTAATTTAAATATCGATAGAGAGATATTATCACAATTAATGTTTTCATCTATTTTAGCTTCTAAAGAGTTAGAAGTAGCACTGAACTGGATATCAGATAGGATAACTAGACCTGTATTCACAGATGAATTTAATACAGATGTAAAGAGTAAAGCTGAAAAAGTATTTAAAGACATTAGAATGGAAAGTATATCTTCAGTATACCTGAAAGAAACAGTTTTCGAAGGTAAAACCAAGAATGAAGTAAAAGTATTCTTGACAGTTCCTCAAGAAATAGGCCGACCAAAATACAAGAAATTATCAACAGAAAAACAAAATGGCGAAACAATTGAAGAACGGATGAATGCGATATTTCCATTGAACAAGTATCGAGCAACTACACTTTTAATTCCAGAGGCTGAAATATCAATAGCAATGCTTAAAGATTATAAAAAATGGTCACCCGATTATTTTTCAGATAGAGTGAATAAAGAAGACACTGAAAAAACAACGTTTAAAAATCAGTCATTTTAATAAGTTATTTGTCTCATAAACGTATAACCAACAGAAAATAAAGAGTTTTATATGGGTTCGATTCCCCCGCCCCACCAAAATAAAAACCCTTTTTAATCCATTAGTTATACCTAGTAACTTATAAATTTGGCCATAGTCTGGCAACAGACTATGATAAAAAAAACCGCTTAATGGCGGTTTTTTTATGTCTGAAATTTCTGTTAGTTATTTACTTAACGACTTCAATTACCACTTTAGCTACAGCGCCATTCCAGTTATACATTTGTCGTGAAAGATCAGCCTCGCCATGAATGGCTGGGCTTGGGTAAATATATCCTTCGCCAGCATCTTCTGGTGAAAATGGTACGCCACCACAATGGGGGCCTGGAATATTGTTACAATATTCGTCATTAGTTTCAGTGCCGCCGTCATAAGCTTTTAAAAAGTAAACTTGCTTACCTTTCTTTGGTAAAGATTTACCTAATAATGCAACCATAGTGTCGTTTGTTGGTAATAACATAGCAGCAATACTAATTTGTTTATATTTACCATGCCTCTCCATAGTAAGTTCTACACTTGCTCCAGGTGCAAGCAAACCTTCAGAGTTAGTTGTTGAAAGAACATTTCTAGAATCATCTAATGCTGTTTTTAGCATTGAAATGTCACCGCCTTCAGCTATACGCTCAATCATTTTTGAAGCTGGCTCTCCTACTTTAAAAAAGCTAATATCGCGATTATGTGTAGCGACTAATAAAGGGGTAAAAGAAACACCTTTTGTTAGGTTAGTTACGGTAACTTTATATGTTTTATTGTCATTTTTTCCGGCACTTGCGCCTAATGAAATAATTGAGCTAAGTACTAACACCAATATTGATAGTTTTAATTTCATAATATAATCCTTTTTACTTATAGTTAGATTTTGCTGTATTTTTAAAACGTTGTTTTATATCGACATCAAATTTTTTGATATTGCAAAGCAGAGTTTATATACAATTAATCACAGTCAACTCACGTAAAGTTAACAAAACTATCACAGCAAAAAAAAGCGATTAGAATTAAACCGTTAATATAAATAATAAGTTAAAGAGGAAGTTAAGCGTAGGTATTGGTGATTGTGGCAATTAAATATATTAATTAGAAGCTGACTTAATTTTCGTTGAATTGGATCAGTGTATATAAGAAGAAAGGTTAAACGCTTGCCACTAATTACCTTTGTAAATAAATGACAAGCGTTAGATTGGAATATTACAAAATACTAACCAGTGCTTTTTCTAGCTCAGTTACCGTTCGGTCAACATTATGAAGCTTGTCTAAACCGAATAAGCCAATGCGGAAAGTTTTAAAATCAGCACGTTCGCCAACTTGCATTGGTACGCCAGCGGCTATCTGCAAACCTACAGAGGCGAATTTTTTGCCATTCTGGAATTCATCATCAGTTGTATAACTGACAACAACACCCGGCGCTGTAAAACCTTCAGCAGCTACACTTTTAATACCGTGTTGGTTGAGTAATGCACGTACACGTTGACCAAGTTCGTGTTGCTCTTGGCATACTTTATCAAAGCCATAGGCTTTGGTTTCTTTAATAATATCTCTAAAACGCGTTAAACCGTCTGTTGGCATAGTGGCGTGATAAGCATGACCACCATTTTCATAAGCTTCCATAATTTGCAGCCACTTTTTCAGATCACAAGCAAAGCTGTCACTGGTGGTTGACTCTATACGATCGCGCGCCAACTCACTAAGCATAACTAGTGCGCAACACGGTGAAGCACTCCAACCTTTTTGCGGGGCGCTAATTAATACGTCAACACCCGTTGCTTTCATATCTACCCAGATAGTGCCTGATGCGATACAGTCAAGCACCATAATCCCGCCCACTTGGTGTACGGCTTGTGCCATGGCTTTTATATAATCGTCGGGTAATATAATACCGGCAGAGGTTTCAACATGAGGAGCAAATACAAGGTCTGGCGATTCAGCTAAAATAGTAGCAACTACTTCATCTATCGGTGGTGGTGTAAAGGGCGCTTGGGCTTCATCACTAGTTTGTTGTGCTTTCAAAACAGTTTCGTGACTTGGTATATCACCCATTTCAAAAATTTGGCTCCAACGATAGCTAAACCAACCATTTCGTACCACTAATACTTTTTTGTTACGGGCAAATTGTCGAGCAACCGCTTCCATACCAAAAGTTCCACTACCGGGAACAACTATGGTGCTTTTCGCTTGATAAACCTCTTTTAAGTCAGCAGAGATATCTTGCATAACTTGCTGAAAGGAACCAGACATATGGTTTAATGAGCGGTCAGTGTAAACAACGGAGTATTCTAATAATCCATCAGGGTCAATATTGGGTAGCAATCCAGCCATGTGAGGTCTCTTTATATCGTATATATATGCATGATATTGCCGCAGATACCAAAGACTATCAATGCCTTTTACGTAATATTTAGTATCACGATGTGGAGAATTAAAAAACTTGATCACGGTTAGTGACATTGAAAGAGGATAAGTAATAACTAGATGAAACTGACCTTAACACCAACACCTAAATGAATAGGGTAAAATAAGTCCCCTTTATGTTTGAAAACCTATGCTAAAACACTCTAAATTTATAATTTTTGACATTACTCTTAGGTAAAGTAATGGGTCACTAACTTTACCTAATACTTTTAAAAACAGATAAATCTACCCGTTAGTCGTCATAAAGCTAGTGCAGTTAAGCTAGGATGCTATACACTCTATTTTATTGACACTATTGTAAAAAGGATCTTCTGTTGTGAGCTCAACTATTAGCAACTACCAACCACTTAAATGGTTATTTGCCCTTGCGGTTTTATATACACTTTACCTTGCCCAATCGTTGTTTATTCCTATTTTATTCTCTGGTTTTATTGCGCTTTTACTAAGTCCACCCGTTAAATTATTAAAAACGTTTTATATCCCCCGCACTGTTTCCTCTTTTGTATTATTAGCTTTACTTGTTGCACCATTTACATTCTTAGCTTCAGAGTTAGTTGAGCCAGCTCAAAAGTGGGCACAGTTATTACCTAAAATTACTGTTCAGCTAAACCAGAAAATAGATAACATTAGTGATGAGTTTGATAACCAAAAGCAGCAAGTCGAAGCAGAGGTTGCCGCCAGAAATAAAAAAGCTGAAAAATTTAGTTTTTTTGGCTTATTCTCAAGTGATAAACCACAACCTAAAAAGGCAGCTGAAACAGACGGAAATACAGTAGAAAAACATATTAAACAAAGTGGTATTAAATTATTGATTGCCGGATTAAGTAGCGCTCCTTTATTTTTAGCTCAATGTTTTGGGTGCTTAATATTAATACTATTTTTGCTGATATACGGCCCATCTGTTTACATTGCGGCCAGAAGCTTTCCTCATATTGCCAATAAGAAAAAGCTCGACTCTATTGTTTACGAAGTACAAAAAGTATTATCAAAATATATTATTACCATCAGTGTTATTAATTTTATTCTTGGTGCTGCCTCCGCTATAGCGTTTGCGTTTTTGGGCTTAGACGACCCTATATTATGGGGAGCTTTAGTAGGTTTACTTAACTTTGTACCCTATGTTGGTTCAGCAATTAGTATTGTTATTTTAACTTTGGTGGGTTCAGTTCAATTTGGTTTAACGTTATTTGCCCTAGTACCTGCCTTTGCGTTTTTATGTATTAACATTCTAGAGTCACAATTGCTTACCCCTATGGTATTGGGCACAAAAATGCAGCTTAATCCACTTGTGACTATTTTGTGGTTGTTTTTTCTTGGTTGGCTTTGGGGAATGCTTGGCGTATTGCTAGCGGTGCCTATTTTAGTGTCGATAAAATTAACACTAGAGCGACTTAAGCTACTTACCCATTGGGTAACCTTTATTGAAGCCAAAGCTTAAATAAGCGCTTAATAAATGAAAGTATATATAGTTTTTGGTGCAGAGAATGAAAAATAAGTAAGTAAAGTTTTCATTCTTCTGTGTCAATATTGCAAAACAAAACACGCACATACTTATCGAAAAATATAAGCACCTGAATTAAAACAGATTAATTTCAAATAATACTTGGCTCAATGATTGCTCTACTTAAACCAGTTAATAAAAACTGTTATGTAAAAAGGAGAATAATCACATGGCTACTAAAACTTCAAACATCGATAAGCAATCAAATTCTACGCACCCTATTTCAGATAAAGTAAAAGATACTTTGCATGAGTCTGTCGATACTCTAGCTCAAAAAGCAGCAACAACAGAAGATCGTTTACGTAATGCTGCGCAATCTGGTAGTGAAAACTTCACAGCGAAGCAAGAAGAAGTAAAAGCACAATGGGAACAATCTTCAATAAAAAAATATGCCACAGAAAACCCTGTAGCAACAGCCGGTATTGCATTTGCTGCAGGTGTATTGTTAACCAGTCTTTTACGCAGAAAATAATAACAACTGAATAGGAAGCGAATATAGTGACTATAAGCGAAGACTCAGGTACTCAGCAAAAGCATGATAATGCTGAGGCTGAAAGCTTACGCCTTTCACAGGAGCAACAGCAAGCAGTTGAGGCTGAAGCTTCTTTTCGTGAAACCTATTCGGCTATCATTAAGCTTTTCAATGTTAAACAAAAAAAGTATAAAAGCACCCTCGACCTAGCACTTTTAGAGGGAAAAATATCACTTAAAGCTATGGCAGTATTTGGTATTTTAATGTTAGCGGCATTCGTTATTGTTGCTGTTCTTTGGGGCTTATTTAACGTGGCGTTAGTATTAGGCGTTATGCATTGGTCTTCTTCAGTTTGGCTGGGTTTAATGGTTGCGGCTGGGGTTAATGTTCTACTATTTTTCATTTGTTTTAACTTAATGAAGAAGGTAAAACGTGAAGTTGGATTTAATCGCACGCAACGCGTATTTAAAGGTGACTTATGATATTTTCATTATTTAAACAGATTAAACATGCTGATCAATGTGCCGCTAATGTAATGTTACTTCGTAAACTCGACAAAGCACAAAGTGTTAGGGCAAAAGAAAAATCTTTAGCGCTAATAACATCCCCAAAAGGCTTAGCCACAATTTTCACTGTAGGCTTAGCTAGAGGATTGATAACACCGAGTATTGCGACACAGCTTAAAAGTATGGCGGTTATATACGGTAAAACTAATTTAGATGGTTGGTTAACTGGCGACGAAATTCAAAGGCCTGAATAGCTCACTGTAAAAACTTAATTTTATTGTAAGTGAATATCTACTCGATACTTAGTTATAAGTTGGTAAACGATATATTAAAAAAGACGCCTTAAGCGTCTTTTTTATTGGGTATTTATAGCTGAGCGCTATAAAATTAAACTTTGCTTACCCTACTCGGTGCAGAGCACACAGTTTATTGCCAGAAGGATCACGTAAATAAGCAAGATAAAGCTTACCTGCGGGTGCTTCCCTTACGCCTGGTGCATCTTCACAAGCTTCGCCTCCATTGGCTACTCCTGCTGCTTGCCATGCATCAGCCTGAGCTGGTGAAGTAGCAGCAAAACCTACTGTACTGCCATTGCCATTACATGCTTTTTCACCATTAATTGGCTTACTTATTGAAAATACACCAGTATCTGTAAAGTAAAAACAGCGGCCTTTTTCATCAATAACGCCTGGCTCGTGGCCTAATTCACCTAAAATAGCATCGTAAAAAATTTTTGATGCGTTTACATCGTTAGCACCGACCATAATATGACTAAACATTGGATTTCCTCTTTTTTAAATGACTTGACTGTTTTTAACACAATAACCTATTGAATAAATACAATAATACTGGGTTTATATAATAATAGCTGAATTTATACAGTCTCAGCATGCACGAAAATCAGCCTCCAATACAAGAATAATTTAATTTTTTTCAATGACTCATGTCTATAAAACATGGGTTATTAAATATTTAGACATTAATCAAAACACTTATTTGTATATTAATCCGTCTATCAAAGCAATTATCTGATTTTATATGACTTTTTTTAATATAAACTACAAATTTGTATTGCAAATGATAATCACTCTCATTATCATTGCGTTTAACTTGATGCTTAAAGCATTTACTTGAACACATTCGTTGATAATTTGGAGATTAACATGAAGTACTCACCGCTGTTTTTGGCAATATCTATGGCAACGCCAATAACTGCATATGCTAATAGCAGTCCTTTAGAAGTTATTGAGGTTACAGGTAGTTATTTTAATGATTACAAAGTCGATGAAGCAAAGGGAGCCATGCGTACCGATGTTTCATTACTTGAAACCGCACAATCAGTGACCGTAATTTCAAGTACTATTGTTGAAGAACAATTAGCAACCACTTTAGGTGAAGTACTTACCAATGACGCCAGCCTTTCTGCAGGCTCCAAGCAACGTAATCGTGAGGTATTTAACTTACGCGGTTTTGAGCTAAGCTCTTCAAATGGTTATTTACGCGATGGCCACCAACATTGGTCACACTACCAACAACCAATAGAAACTTTAGAAGCGGTTGAAGTGATTAAAGGTCCTTCAAGTATTTTATACGGTCAATCGGGTCCCGGTGGCTTAGTAAATATGGTTACTAAAAAGCCAACTGCTAACACCTTATTTACTATCGGTGCAGATACCGACCAAGAAGGTTCAACCCGTTTTACCTTAGATGCAGGCGGCGCGCTAAACGACGACGAATCGCTTCGTTATCGTGGCATTTTAGTGAAGCAAGATGTTACTTATCAACGTGAATATCAAAACGGTGATCAGCGTGAGCGCGATCGTTTCTTAGGTGCACTTGTTGTTGATTATGATGTTTCAGATGACTTATCACTGAGTGTTCATTATGACTACACAAACGACAAAGCAGGATTAGACACTGGTGGTTGGTTAAACGAAGACGGCAATTTAATTGGCGATCGTAAAACTATTCGTGATATGTCGTGGGCATTCACCGACATTGACGTTGAAAACTACGGCGCTGATATTAATTATAATATGAGTGATACATGGCGAGTAACCCTTGGCTACAACAAGCAAACCTTTGAACGCCAACGTTTCGAGTCTTCGCCAAAATATGGCAGTACTTTTAATGTTGAGGGCGATAGCTATACCTCAAATCCTTATGACCGTTTTGACGACTGGCAATTCACGACTACCTTTATCGACTTTGTTGGCGAATTTGAGTTTGCAGGTGTTAGCCACCAGCTTTTAATCGGTGCTAACTCACTAGATTATTCTTACGACCAAGTTAAAGCTAATGGCACAGCAATTACTTATTCAGCAGGACAAGTCGAACCACCAAAGCCAGATATTAGTTATAAAAATCCAGATACAAGATCACATAGCGAATACGACTACTACGGTATATACGTGCAAGATTTGGTTACCTTTAACGAGACTTGGCAGGTTTCATTCGGTGGTCGTTATGACAAGCAAAACAAAGAAGGTGCTGATAATGAATCTTTCTTGCCTAAGTTTGGTGTGCTGTATCACCCCTCTGAACAAGCCACTATTTACTATAGCTACACTGAAGGTTTTGAACCACAAAGTAGCGAAACTTTAGATAACGATACTGATATCAATCATGGTATGAAACTAGAGGCTATGGAATCTAAGCAAAGCGAAATTGGCGTAAAATGGCAACTTGTTGACGACAGACTTCTTCTAAGTGGCGCTATTTTTGATATCAGCAAAATGGGTAAGTTAATCAAAGAAGATCTGATTGATTCTGCATTTGAATCTCGCACAACGCAAGCTGGCGAGCAACGCCATAAAGGTTTTGAATTGGGCGCTCAAGGTGCCATTAATGACAAATTATTTATTATGTCATCGTTGATAAATATCGACGCTGAATATGAACGCGACGCATTATATCAAGGCAATACGCCAGTTGATGTACCGGAATGGTCTGCGGCTTTATGGTCACGCTACGAGTTAACTGAAAAACTTGCCTTTAATGCCGGTGCATTTTACGAGGGATCGCGCTTTGCAGATAACCAAAACACCATCAAAAAAGACAGCTATACCCGCATTGATGTCGGAGCAACTTATCAAATGGATATTAAAGAGCATGAACTAAACCTGCGCTTTAACATTAATAACTTGCTAGACAAAAGATACTTAATTGGCGGCGGAACCACGAGTGTAACAGCAGCTGATGGTATTAGCTTCCGCTTAGCAGCTCAGTTGGCATTCTAGTGAAAAGTTAGTAAATAATTCAGGTTAAGGCGACACACTTTATGTAGGTCGCCTTTTCTGATTTTGTACTTTTTATATCAAGCAGATTAAATTATTTTTCTTCATTTGATGAAAATAACGATTCAAATTCAGGTGAGTAATTGGTTCTTACATAGTTGTAAGCCTAGAGAGCTGTGCAAGAGCATATTGCCGAGAAATAGCAATTGAACATAACGCGGAAATTGGATTACTTGAGCATTGGTAGGTATTCAATAAATTAGTCCGTTTGGTATTAGCATTTTTACTAGTAATAGTTCAATCGCATTTTAATAACATTAATGAAGAAAATAAGTAGTAATGAAGCCTTCTAAAAAAACCTTAAATCTTGCCCGACTTATTCACGTTTATGTGTCTATGGCGTTACTGACCTTGTTACTGTTTTTTTCAGTTACAGGCATCACCCTAAACCACCCTGAATGGTTTAGTAGTCATATAGCGAAGGTTGTAGAAAGTGAACTAACGATCAATTCCATTGCCGAGCTTGCAATTAACGATAACAAGGTAACACCTAAGCAACAGCAATTTATTACCTATGAAGTAGAGCAAACCTTTGGGGTTTCTTTAACAGATATAAAGCCCGAGTTCATGTCAGGTGAATTTTTTTATAGCATTAAACAGGCAGGAAAAAGTGCCAGCATTGCCGTTGAACTTGAAACCGGTGACGCTTTTTATGAACAAACCCATTACGGCTGGTGGGCTGTGCTTAATGATTTACATAAAGGCCGAAACACCAGTAACTTTTGGGGCTGGATTATCGATCTTTCCAGTGTACTTTTTATTGTTTTTGCTATCACGGGCTTTATTTTAGCCATGCCACAAAAACGTTTTCATCGCACTTTAGTGGTCAGTGTTAGCAGCACATTACTGGCCATTTTGAGTATTATTTACTTTGCCTAAAAGGAATTTATACCTCTTATGAATAATTTTATATCAAGCCATGCAAATAGCATCAGCAAAATAGTCTTACTTGTATTTTTTACCCTGTTATTTATTTTGCCAGCATCAGCGCAAGCCAATGAAAACAGTCCTGCTAATTTAGAAATAAAATTAACATTAAAGCAGCAACAAGGTGAATACCATCCTCCTTATGTTGCCGCTTGGTTAGAAAACACCGAAAGAAAGCCGGTTAGAACACTCATACTTTGGCGCAAAGAACCTAAATGGCTGAAAGATATTCGCCGTTGGTGGCGCAATGTAGGCCGAAAAGATGCCGAACTCGTTGATGCAATAACCTCAGCAACACATGCTGCTGGAACATTTCCATTGTCGTTTAAGGCCACCGACGATCAACAACAAGCCCTGCCTGCAGGAGACTACACACTTTATATTGAAGCAGTACGAGAGAAAGGCGGCCGAGTATTACTCAAACAGACTTTTACGCTCGACAACAAAGCACAGCATTTTACCCTCAATGAAACCGCCGAAACTGGCAACATTACTTTTACTGTTACACCTTAGGAGCTCAAATGAACTTAACAAAATCACTATTATTTTTCTTGGCTGTTGCCATTAGTAGCCAAGCTAGCGCGCATTCACGTTGGTTATTACCTAGTCACTTTACGCTTTCGTCAGAGCAAGGTGCGTGGATCGCGATTGACGCTTCTGCTTCAAACGAAGTATTTAATGTTGATAAAGCATTGAGTATAGATAACATGAGTATTGTCATGCCGTCAGGTAAAATCACTCGTCCTTCATCAAGCTACAAAGCCCATAGAAAATCAGTAGCTGACTATTTTATTGAAGACAGCGGTACTTACAAAATAACCAATAACGCCAGTGCAAGTTACTTCTCTAGTTATAAAGTTGCTGATAAGCGCAAGCGTGCCCGTGCCAACAAAGCAGAATTGAAAGCCATGATCCCGGCTAATGCCACTGATTTACAAACAACTTACGGACTAACACGTGTAGAAACTTACATTACGATGAATAACCCTACTGAGAACTACCCTAGCGACGGCCAATTTCTAGAGTTATTACCAAAAACACATCCGGCAGAAATTGTAGAGAATGAACCAGCTACTTTTACTTTTACTTATCATGGTAAAGTGCAAGCCGGAGTTGAAGTTGAGATCGCTCCAGACGGTGCTCGTTACCGTAACGCACCTAACGTATTAAAATTAGCTACTGACGAAAATGGTGAAATTACTTTTACCCCAGCTCAAGCCGGTCGTTATTTATTGATTGCTGAATATGAACAAGACGCTAAAAACAAAACCTTAGCAGATAAAGAGCAAGGTGGCGTATTCCTTACTTTTGAAGCGCAACTCCAATAGCAATAATGTAAAAACTAGTCACTCACGTTAAACAAGTGAGCTAGCTTAAGTTTGAGTTGAAGTTGAGGCTACGTTAATTTGTAGCCTTTTTCATTTCATTTAGTAACCTTTATTACGAATATTAAGTACATTGCCTGCCTGAGCAAACCTATTATTTAAAACAATTAAACTTATCTGTAAAAATCGAGTCTACTGGTTTCTGTCATCCTAATTTAATACCAAACGGATTAAATGTTTTATCCTCATTCAATGAAGATAATGATTCAAGTTTAAGCCGTGTGATTGATTCTTACATGAGTATTGTAAGCTAAGGCAATGCATTGGCATATTGGCGAGCAATAGTGAGCAATAGCGAGCTAGTGCGCTTGAACACAATGCAAAAATTAAATTTATTGAGCATTCAAAGATGATCAATAAATTAGTCCGCTTGGTATAACTTACGTTAATATAGCGATGAGAAAAATTGAACCACCAATTACTGGAGCACCTTTTGCTTAAAAAATTAACGCTTTTATCTGCATCAATCATTACCTCTGGGCTTATGTCTTTAACATTAAACGCAGAGGTTAACGCCACTAGCACTAAATCTACACAAATTAGCTACAGTGCAAAAAGTACAGCTGACTATGCCGTAGCAACCTATCAGCAAGCTATGGTAGATAGTCTACGTGAGCTAGTAAAACATAATACCGTTGCTGAAGATGGCGTATCGATTGATGATAATCGTGCACATGTTGCTTTTAAAGCCGAGCTTAAAAAACAGGCACAAGCACTTGGTTTAGATTACCTAGATGACGGATACGTAGTCGTAATTGGCTTAGGCGATCAAAAAGAGCGCGTTGGCATTATTACTCATGGTGATGTTCAACCTGTTAACCCAAAAAAATGGCAAAAATCACCTTTTGAATTAGACACAACCACTGAGCCAGGGCGACTAATTGGTCGTGGTACAGAAGATGATAAAGGCCCAATCTCAACCGCTTTGTATGCAATGAAAGCAATTAAAGATAAAAAATTAACACTGAATAAGCGTATAGAACTATACGTTTATATGGCAGAAGAGTCAGATTGGGAGCCGTTAAAGGCTTATATTAAAACCCATGACTTGCCACAAACAAATATTACTATCGATGCTGAATACCCTGTAGTAACGGCAGAAAAAGGTTATGGCACAGTTAAACTTGTTTTCAATAAAAACGATAAACCAACTATTTCACCTTATGTTAGTGAGTTCAGCGGTGGTTTTTTTGGTAGTCAGATCCCTGAAGATGCTAGCGCAACTATCGAAAATGCCAATATTGTTTTACTGCAAAGACTAATGAGAAAAGCACGCAGCTACCAAGGTGTTAGTTTTGATCTAGAGTTAAAAGACAGCACGTTAACGATTAATGCATTAGGAAAATCAGCACATTCTTCAAAACCCGACGAAGGGGTAAATGCTATACCTTATTTGGCTGACTTATTATCGAGCACACGCTGGGAAAATAATGGTCCGGGTACTTTAGTAAACTTTATAAACGATAATATTGGTCTTGGATTAGAGGGCAAAAAGTTTGGTAATATTGCCTATCAAGATGATTTTATGGGCGCGATGACTTTTTCACCTACAGTAATTAAACAGCACGAAAATAATATTGAACTGAACATCAATCTACGTCGACCGCAAGGTAAAAGTAAACAGCAATTAAACGATGAAATTCATCAAGCAGTACAGAGCTGGAATAATAAATTTGATGCTGAGGTTATAGAGTTAGAGCATTACATTGGTGACCCCTTTGTACAAAAAGATGCACCGCATATTGATACATTATTAGCTGTATTTAGTCACTTTACAGGTATTAAAGATGCAAAGCCGATTGCTATTGGCGGCGGTACTAACTCGCGATTATTTCCTAACGCGGTGAGTTTTGGTCCTTCAATGCCGAACAATGAATATACCGGTCATTCTGAGCATGAGTTTATTACGATGGAACAATTTATTCTAAATTTAAAAATGTATACTGCGGCACTGGTTGAGCTAGCTCAGAAATAGTGAGCCGCTCGAAGCTGTCCACTTTTAATAAAGCAGTTGTGTACAGCTTCACCCTTGCGTTGTTTTTTAGCTCTATTAAGTTCGCTGCGTTATAAAAAGTTTAATACCTTGGTATTAAGTGCTTTTAAGCGATATTATTTAATAAAATTATTGATGTGTTTTTACTATGAAAAAAGTTTGTGTGGTTACCGGTGGTAGTTCAGGTATTGGCTTAAGTATTGTTAAGCTTTTTTTGGCGAAAAAATATCAAGTATTCAATCTAGATGTTACCCCATCTAACGTTGGCGATTTTTGTCATTGTGATATTACCGATGTTAATGCGGTTAAGCACATTATGGCTGATATTAGTAAACAAGGCCGAATCGACGTATTAGTATCTAACGCCGGCATACATTTTTCAGGCTCAATAGAAAACACCAGTGAAGCTGATTTAGAGCGGGTTTTTAATATTAACGTTAAAGGCGCTTATGCTGCGATAAAAGCGGTGTTACCTGTAATGAAAGTACAAAAAAATGGCGCTATTATTTTAATGTCGTCTGATCAAGCCCTTATTGCCAAGCATAACTCGTTTGCTTACAACATGAGCAAAGCCGCGTTAGCTTCAATGGCAAAAACTACTGCGCTCGATTACGCGCAATTTAATATACGCGCCAATGCCGTTTGCCCTGGCACAATAGAAACTCCACTTTATCATCAAGCCATTAACAACTATTGTGAAAAGTCTGGTGCGAATAAAGCTGAGGTACATGCTGAAGAAGCCGCTTTACAACCGCTAGGACGACTTGGACAAGCTGAAGAAGTAGCGGAGTTAGTCTACTTTTTAGCTTCAGATAACGCTAAGTTTATCACTGGCAGTATACAAGTTATTGATGGTGGCTATACTGCCCAGTAACGTGAGTAGCCGATAATAAACAATGAAAATAATCGACCCGCATTTACATTTATTTGATCTTAGCCAAGGAGAATATTCATGGCTGAAGCCCGAATGCCCACCATTCTGGTCAGATAAATCTTTAATTGCGAAAAATTTTTCTGAAAATGATCTCACTCTTTCCAAACCTTTAACACTTGCAGGCTTTGTTCATATTGAAGCGGGTTTTGATAATCAACAACCATGGCGTGAAATCGCTTGGTTAGAAAGCACCTGTAAAATACCCTTTCGCAGTATTGCACTGCTCGATATTACTTTGCCAAAAGCATTGTTTTTAACACAACTCGAATCACTAATGACCTATCAGAGTGTCGTTGGTGTTCGCTATATTTTAGATGACGATGCGTTAACTATTCTTAACAACAAAAATAGCGCAGTTAACTTAGCCATTTTAGCCGCCAAAAAGCTCAGTTTTGAATTACAAATGTCACTAGCAAACAATGCGGCTACCGAGCGTTTAATCACAATATTATCAAGTAATACAGATTTACAGGTTTGTATTAATCATGCAGGTTGGCCAACGCAGAATAATGCACAATCATTGTGCTGGTTACAAAACCTTAAGCGCTTAGCGAGTTTTGATAATGTTTTTGTTAAATGCTCTGGCTTTGAAATGGCAAACCGGCATTACTCAGCAAACTGGGCAGGTAAAATCATTCATCAATGTATCGAAAGCTTTGGTATTTATCGTGTCATGTTAGCGAGTAATTTTCCGCTAAGTTTATTCCATACAAGTTATGAAAATACTTGGAACTCTTACCTCAGTATAGGGAGTAATAACTTAGGTGAGAATGAGCCTGCGGATATAAAGCCTTTATATAGTAAAGAGCAATTAACACAATTATGTTTTAGTAATGCACAACGATTTTATCAATTTTAAAAAAATCCCTACAGATTGAAAAAATATATCTCGCAATAACGCCCTCTTTATCGCAAAATAATTCCTCATGAACTTATAATTAGGTAAAACCATTTCGTTTAACGCTTATGGATGCATTTGATAAAAAAATACTCAATATTTTACAGCATGACTGTACTGCTTCGGTTAGTGAAGTAGCAAATAAAGTAGGCCTGTCAACAACCCCTTGTTGGCGCCGCATACAGGCAATGGAAAAGTCTGGCATTATTAAAGGTCGTGTCGCCTTAGCAGATCCTGAACAACTGAATGTAGGATTAACGGTGTTTGTGACCATTAAAACTAATCAGCACAATCCAAACTGGCTAAATGAATTTAGAAAAGTAGCGATGGATTTTCCAGAAATTTTAGAATTTTATCGTATGAGTGGTGAAGTTGATTATCTACTGCGCGTTGTAGTACCAGATATGAAGGCTTACGATAGTTTTTATCAACGCTTAATTACTCGGGCAAGCTTTGCTGATATTAGTTCTAGCTTTGCGATGGAAGAAATAAAATACACCACCGCGCTACCCATTGATTATATTTAACTTAAACTTGAGTTAATAAACATGCTATTCAGCTGATAAAAATAGTTATCAGCTGAATCATTCACGCCACATTTTAAGCCAAAAATTAAAAAAGGTAGCCAAGCTACCTTTTTTAAAACACTAGCTTATTCAAAGCTTATCGCTAATTACTAAGCATATACTTCAAAGTTTTTACTTCAAAGCATTAACCGTAACATTCGGTGAGCGCTTTACAATTTCATCATTGAGCTCAATACCAATACCTGGGGTTTCTGATACTTCGAAAAAGCCATTTACCGGTTGTGGATCTTGTAAACACAATTCACGATTCCAATCTTTAATCGCATAAGTATGATGCTCATGAATTAAAAAGTTAGGAATAGCCGTTTCAAGGTGTAAAGATGCTGCTGTCGCTACGGGACCACCACAAACATGGGCTTGAATACGAATGTCGTAAACATCGGCATAATCACATACTTTTTTAGCTTCGGTGAAACCACCACACAAGCCAATATCAGGTTGTAACACGTCAATGCTTTGATCTTCAAAATAAGGGCGTACGTCCCAGCGGTGATACAAACGCTCGCCGCCAGCAATCGGGACATTAACATTATCAGAAACTTTTTTATGCACTGCTGAGTTTAAGTAGTTCACTGGCTCTTCGTAGAACATGCAACCAACTTCTTCCACAATTCGTCCCATTTGAATAGCAGATGCCGCGCCCATTAATGAATGAGATTCAAAAATAATGTCGACATCTTCGCCAACAGCATCACGAATAGCGCGTAAACGATTACCAAATAAGCGCATTTGTTTTGGAGTAAATAGCTTGGTTCGATCAAATGAAGAACTGCCATCATGGTTATAAACAATAGGATCAACCTTTACCGCATCATACCCTTGAGCGACAGCTTTTAATGCGGCTTCGGCATATTGCGCAGGTTCAATCAGTTTATTGATTTTTTCGTCCCAATCAAACTGTAATTGGCTAGCATAAGTGCGCAGTTTGCCATTGGTTTTTCCGCCTAATAATTGATAAACAGGTAAACCAAGTGCTTTACCTTTTATATCCCATAAAGCGGTGTCAATTGCACTCATTGCTGAATAAAGTACCGGTCCGCCACCTAAGCCCCAAAAGCTTTCTCGTAGCATACGCGACCATAATAATTCGGTATTAAAAGGGTTAAATCCGATCAATACGGCTTCACTAATTTCTTTGAGCATTGCAGCGGCTGCGCTATGTCCCCAGTCATAAGCTAGGCCAGCTTCACCAACCCCTGTTATGCCTTCATCGGTATGTACACGAATAAAAACCGGATTCCAACCTGGACGTTTAGGACATTCAATATCAAAAATTTCTACATGAGTTACTTTCATTACGCTCTCTTTATAAACTTTTAAAGGCTGTTTTCAAATAATAACCGAACGGTAAATATTGGTTATAGTGCGAAATTTGGATCTTCTTTATATACTCGACGCAACATAGCTGGCCACGCTTTTTGACCGCCTGTTAGTCCAGTATGAACAATATTTGCTTGTGCTTTAATACCATCAACAATACTTTGATCAACTAATAAAGGCTTCATTCCTGTTGACATAACTTGTACTTGAATTTGGCAAGCACGTATTAAGTCATACATATGCATAAAGGCATCTCCAATGGTTTTGCCCATTGTTAATGCGCCGTGATTACGCAACAACATAAAGTTTTTATCACCTAAATCTTTTTGAATTCTAAGCTTCTCTTCATCGTTAACCGCTAAACCTTCATAATCGTGATAACTTAACGAAGCAAGTGCGAACATTGAATATTGGCTAATCGGCAATAACCCTTCTTGCAAACTCGCAACAGCGACAGCTTCATTACTATGAACATGTAACGCACAAATATCGTCGTGACGTACTTCATGAATGGCACTATGAATGGTAAAACCTGCGGGGTTAAATTCAAACGGGCAATCGGCATCGACAATATTACCCTCCATATCAACCTTAACTAAGTTTGATGCGGTAATTTCATCAAACCTCAGTCCAAAAGCATTGATAAGCACATGTTCAGTATCTGGAATTCGCACAGAAACATGGGTGTAAATAAGATCATCCCAGCCATGCAGTGCAATCAAACGATAACATGCAGCTAAATCAACTCTCAGTTGCCACTCTTGCGCTGATACTTTATTTTTTAAATCGATTACTGGAAGTGTTAACATCAGCATTTACTACCTTTTATTTAAGATGACTTTAGGACTTCACGCTAAATACCTAAAGTACTCAGATAACTATGCGACAAACTTTATCCTATGACAGCATGGAGTGAAAGCACCAGATATTCTTTCATAGAACAAAATAGGTGAATTATGTGTGTTTTATTTATTGCTGTTGAACAGCACCCCGATTACCCGCTTATTATCTGTGCAAATCGGGATGAATTTCATCAACGTTTGACAAAAAAAATGCACTGGTGGACAGAGCAAAATATATTAGCAGGTCAAGACTTACAAGCAGGTGGCACTTGGCTAGGTTTAAGCCGTGATGGATATTTTTCAGCATTAACTAATTTTCGCAGACCCGATAGTTTTGATGCCACTAAACGGTCTCGCGGTGATTTAGTAATACAAGCACTCAAAAATGATATCAAACAAACCCAACAAGACCTTTTGATAAACGCGCATAAATATAACGACTTCAATCTTGTTTTTGGTCCATTGAATGATTTACAAGCCTTTGATAGCGTAAATCAACAGTTTGTTAAACTAGACAAGGGCTTTCACAGTGTTTGCAACGGTGCATTGGATGATGTTTGGCCGAAAATGGCTTTAGGTTTACAAGTGTTAGAAACTGCAATTACAAACCGTGATGTCGATATTGAAACACTGCTGTCGGTGTTAACGAATCAAACGACTGCTGAGCCAAGTACTTTGCCTAATACAGGCGTTAGCGCGATATTAGAGACATTGCTTAGCAGCATTTTTATTACCTCTCCTGAGTATGGAACTCGCTCTAGTGCCATTATTTTACAATCAACAACAGGTGAGCTTTGCGTGTATGAATATACTTACGATAAAACTGGAACAATACATACTCAAGATAACTTTAATTTTTCTCCAACAGTGAAGTAATTATGGCTAAGCTGCACATCGGCTAGGCCATCATTTGGCGAATGATCGCAGCGACAATCGCAATAAAGACTACTACCCACAGTATTTTCGAATATTTTTGCTGTTGCTCAGCTTCCATTGGTTTACCAAAACGTTGTCCTAATACCACCATTAAAGCAACCGAAGCGAATACACAAAATAAAATAATTAATAGCGTCATAAAAATATAATCCTGAAAGTTAAATCTGAAATAAATATAGGTTGGCTAAGTTGAAAATGCTGCAAATTTTAGTTTGCAGATTATTTATCATACCCAGATTTTCACATGCTGCAAATTTTTTCAACCAAACTCCATACCTGTGATCTGTTGTTGTGCAAATGCGCATAACTTTTTCTCTACATACTTTCTAGCTCACTTAGTTCATTTAACACTGATCTAACCCTTCCTCAAAAAATAGCGAATGGATGTTAGTCGCATGATATTGAACTAAGGGTTTATCTAACGTGCAACTTTAAAGTGCAATATTCAAATCTGTAGTCAAAAAATAATCAATGGAAGTAAAAATATGCACCGAAATCATCACATAGGTGATTTCGGTGCATGTTAATCAACAATTTTAACCAGATTTTACATCTGTGCTTTCATTTTAAAATTAATCATTTACCATATGAAACTCTATTCATTGCGAACAATATCTCCATGCCAAATACTGATAGTTTTACCGATAAACGTCGATTTATAATTCGTTTGGGCAAAGCCTTACATAAATTTGGCACACCGGCTTATAGATTAGAGGCGCATCTAACTGATGTATCAAATAGTCTCGGCGTTTTTGGCTCTTTTGTTATTACGCCAACCTCGATGACATTTGTATTATCTGAAGACGATGAAAATCAAGATTACAACCATATTCTTCGCGTAGCCCCTGGTGAACTCGACTTGGGATCATTAGCGCGTGCCGATGAATTAGTTGATGAACTTACCTCAGGTCAACGCTCGTTATCAGAAGCAATTGAACGTTTAGATGAAATAGCCAATAAACCTAATCCATACGGACGTTTTTTAACTTTCCTAGCTTTTGGCGCTTCAAGTGGCGCTTTCGCCATGCTAATGCACACCAGTTGGAATGACGTTTTTTGGTCATCTTTGCTCGGTTTAATTGTTTGTTTATTTACCTTTTGGGCTGAACGTTCTCGTCGTGTTACCGACATGTTAGAACCTATTGCCGCCATGACAACAGCTATATTAGCTACCGCTATTGCCTTAATTGACCCTAGTATCAATATTCCGTTAGTGGTGCTGTCGAGTATTATTGCTTTTATTCCCGGCTTATCTTTAACCTTGGCATTATCGGAACTCGCCGCGCGAAATTTAATATCAGGTACCGCAAGGTTGATGGATGCCTTAATGATATTATTCAAAATTTACTTTGGTGGTGTATTAGGTATCGCATTAGGTAAAATGATGTGGGGCGAAGTTGCCTTTATTCAGCCACCGAGCACACCAAATTGGACCTCTTGGGCTGCGGTTACGACTTTATCAATTAGCTTAGTTATTTTATTTAAGTGTCGAAAAAA
This sequence comes from Colwellia sp. Arc7-D, assembly GCF_003061515.1. NCBI lineage: Bacteria > Pseudomonadati > Pseudomonadota > Gammaproteobacteria > Alteromonadales > Colwelliaceae > Colwellia > Colwellia sp. Arc7-D. Next base: position 975,523 of record NZ_CP028924.1, on the reverse strand, counting down.
GGATGCGCCTTGGGGTATTATTTCCGGCTATGTTGCCTTTGGTGCAAGCATTGTTGGTGCAGAATATTTAGGGGTTGCTCTTGGTGCTTTTGTAGGTGCTTTTGCCTTAGGCATTTATGGTAGTATATTTTCACGCATAATGAATTTACCTTCGAGTATTGTTAAATTAATGGGCCTTGTTGTGTTGGTACCAGGAAGTAAAGTGTATATTGGCCTAAGCAACGCGGTATCCGGACAAACAATGTTAAACGCGACGGATATTGGCTCACAAACATTCTTGATTTTCATGTCATTAGTCGCAGGACTAATTTTTGCAAATGTAGCATTTCCATCGAGAAAAATACTGTAATGAACAGCACTAAAACTAGGCGACTACATGTATGGTAACTAAAACAAAATACCACCATGGTGACTTACGAAAATCTCTAGTAATTACGGCTACTGAAATGGTGACAGAAGGTGGTATTGAAGGCTTGTCTTTTCGTAAGCTAGCCGAACGTATTGGTGTGTCGCGCACCGCGGCTTACCATCACTTCACCGATAAAAATGACTTGTTGTGTGCTATAGCCGAACAAGGTTTTGAGCAATGGCATCAGCGTGTAAGTGAAATTTTTTCTGAAGAAAATCTATCTAATGAACATAAATATCGCAACTTTGTTCATGCCTATATAGGTTTTGCTACAAGTAACCCATCGTTATACGAATTAATGTTTGGCCGTATTATTTGGAAAGAAAATAACAGTACTGAAACATTAAAAAAAATTGCCTATGCTAGCTTTAACTATCAGGTTGAAATGACCAAGTTATGGCAAGAGCAAGGTATTATGATACAAGATGAAAATTCGCTAAGATTAGCTCAAGTTACTTGGGCTACTTTACATGGTATAGCGCGCTTAGTTATTGATGGTATTTACGCGCAAGCAAGTCAAATTGATGAAATGTGCGAATGTGCTGTAAACGTTTTTCTTTCAAGTACCCATAAAACATAAACCACGCTGAAACGTAGTCACATAAAAAGGTAATTTATTTATGAAAACTGATGAAAATCAAACGAAGCTAGCCCAATTTGATGAGTTTTTCTCTATAAAATACACTTTTAATATCAACGCTAGTATTATCAGCAAAGCACAGTTACCTGATTATCAGCAATTTATAGCTAATATGCCGACGCCCTTTAAAATTGCATCAGAGGTTAACAACTTAGAACAAAGTGCCCTGCGCCCACTACAAGCTGTTGCGGGTGTTGCCAGCCAATTGATGGAATATCTAAATCATCAGTCAAAAAAAATGGACTTGTTAATCGGTTACATTCTTGGCCAGCAAGACGACGATAATGCGAGATTTGAAGCCATTAAATTTGGTGGTGGCGGTATTATATTTCAAACTGACGATTCTCAGCTATTTAATACCAGCGACTTTATTGAATTAAAGTTGTTTTTTCCTGAAGAAAATAGTGCTTTATATTGTGTTGGTGAAATTGTAGATACTGAGTTAGTTGATAGCATTAACCAGCATAAAGTGATTTTTCATCATATTCGCGAAGAAGATCGAGAAGCATTAGTTCGTAATAGCTTACATCAACAATCGAAACAGCTTCAAGCTTTAGCTCAACAGCGAAGCCAAGAAAAAAAACTTAAATAAAAGCTTATAAAAACCTAAATAAAACGTTAGAAATTAACTGATAATTACTACATTTCCCTTTCAACCGTTAAAAATAAATTAACGGTTTTATAGCTAATTCATGATTTTTAGTGATGACCACAAGGAAAATTTCCATCAATTTTTGCTTAAAAGCACTTCTACGTTTCAACTTTATCGTTTATCTCTGCAATTAAAATTCACAATCCATATATTACCCACAAGTAAAGCATCACAAAACAATAAATATAAAAACTTGATTATTAATGTTTTTTTCTAATTAAAGCATCCCATAGTTAATCACAAAATTTTTAGTTAGTTATTTATTTATTACGTTTTTATTCATGCTTTTTATTTGATAAAAAATTTTGATTAATAATCGCAAAATATTTCACTTTTCAATTATCAATTTTGGGAACATTATCTAATCGAAAATACAACAATGATGTTTTTATAAGGTAAAGAAATGAACATTGATACGTATGATGACACTGATATTGATGACGATTCAAATTTTGATACTGGTATTGCTGGTTTTGAAATTGCCTATGGTTCAACCAACAAAAAAGCAATTAGAAAAACCGCAAAACAAACTTACCGGGTCAGACAGCGATTAGATTCTTTAAACGAAAAAAGATTCCTAGATAGACAACTTAACTCATTAAGTGACTTTTGGGACATGTAATTAAATAAATATTCGTATCTTAATATTTAGGCTTAATAGCTTTAAATGATACGGATATTAATTATCGAGATTTATTATGAAAAAATTAATTTTAGCATTAGCTGTAATGGCATTAACGTCAACTGCGGCGTTTAGCCAAGATGAAGAGCCAGAGTTAATGGCAGCGTCGCCAGACTATATTATGAGCCTGTTTGAACAGTGCAAAAGTGATGCTGTAGAAGATGAAGTTAGCGAATCAGAAATGAATAGTTACTTATTAACTTGTATTAATGACGAGTTAGAAGCTAGCTACTACGAACTCATTAAAGTTCTACCTAAAGGTTAAGCTACTTATCTAGTCATAAACGTTAAGTAACTCAAATTATTTAACTCATTTATTAAGTGGGTTGATTAATTTGAGTTCACTTATTTATCATATTTTTTTGCTTTCAGTCTTCTTAATCAAATCAAATCAAATCAAATCAATTATTTTATTTTCACTTATCTACACTTACCTACACTTATTACACTGAATAGTTAAACAAACACGTGTATTGCGCTTAATCGCTAAGAGTAACAACATCAAAATAATGAAACCGCCTACATTGCCAGACCCTTTCAGCGTACTTTGTACTTTTCTCTGATCTTGGGTAGCATCATTAATACCATCGCTATTAAAGTCGCCATTTTCATCTTTATCAGCTATACCATCATTATCGCTGTCTAAATCTAAAAAGTTAGGCGTTCCGTCATTGTCGCTATCAATTTCACCTTCTTCTATATCGCTCAGACCATCTCCGTCACTGTCTAAGTCTAAAAAGTTAGGATCTCCGTCTACATCAAAATCACTTTCTCCTTCGACTGCGTCACTTATACCGTCATCATCACTGTCTAAGTCTAAAAAGTTCGACGCCCCATCACTGTCAAAGTCGGTATCTCCTTCTATTTCATCGCTTATACCATCATTATCACTATCAAGATCTTTATAGTTAGAAGCACCATCACCATCAAAATCATTTATTGTTTCTCTAGCATCACTAATACTGTCGTTATCACTGTCTAGATCTAAAAAGTCTGGTGATCCATCAGCATCAAAGTCAATGTTTCCTTCATATTCATCACTTATATTGTCACCATCGCTATCAAGGTCTAAGAAGTTAGAGGCTCCATCAAGGTCGAAGTCATTAAGCCCTTCTATAGCATCACTAATTTTATCGTTATCACTATCAAGATCTAGATAGTTTGGCGTTCCATCACCATCAAAGTCACGCGCCTGTTCATTAATGTCTTCGATACCATCACCATCGCTGTCGGTATCTTGAAAATTTAATATGTTATCGCCATCAGGGTTTGATAAAACCACCAGTGTGTCGTCAATGCCGTCTAAGTTATCATCTTGATTGCTATTAAACGCAGGATCAAATGCATCATCAATCCCATTACCATTAGTATCAACACCTGAAGGAGGAACAGTAAGTTGTTCTATGTTATCGCTAATTTTATCATTATCGCTATCAAGATCTAAATAATCAGGGGCTGAGTCTTGGTCTGTATCTTTAACGATAAAAATATCATCAACACCGTCTTGGTCATTATCTACACCGCCGGTAAAGTCAGCATCGAATACATCGTCAATGCCATCTTTATCATGATCAAATCCGGATAAATTGGGTCTGCCATTTTCAATTAGATCTGAAATACCGTCATTATCACTGTCACGATCTTTTTCATTTATAATACCGTCATTGTCTGAATCCATTGCTTGTCGAGTATCTATTGACGACATTCTGCGCGCGTTGGTGATTTGGTTTCCATCTATGTTTTCAATGTCATTTAGGTTATTTTCAAATCTCCGCTCAGTAACATCTGCAATACCGTCGTTATCGTCGTCTTTATCTATTACGTCAATCACAGAGTCACCATCGCTGTCAGCATTACTGCCATGACCAAGTACTTGTGTGTTGCCGTCAATTGAGTCGTCTATGCCGTCGCCATCAATGTCTTCAGTAAGATCAACTCGTCCATCATTATTTAAGTCGAACGCGCTGTTTGCATTGTTTTGAATATCAAAAACACCGTCGTTGTCACTGTCTAAATCTAAATAATCAAGGATACTATCGGCATCAGTATCAATAACATCGGTCATTACCGGCGTGCCTATATCTGCAATGCCATCTTTGTCATCATCTTGAACGTTAGCTTCTGAAGTATCTGTATCACCATCATTGTCGCTATCAAGATCATTCATATCGATAATGCCATCAGCATCTGTATCGATAAAAATGAAAGTATCAATAATACCGTCATTATTAACATCTAATTCATTAGATAGGTCAGAATCGAAGGCATCGTCGATACCATCATTATCATGGTCAAAGCCAGTAATGTTAGCTTCAATACTGTCATGAATACCGTCGCTGTCACTGTCTATATCAAGATGATCAGGCCTAAAGTTTTTGTTGTGATCATTTAATATAATCAATAAATCATTAATACCATCGTTATCAACATCTAAACCATTAGTTTGGTCAGCGTCGTATAAATCATCGATGCCATCGTTGTCTATATCTGAGCCCAGAGTGTAGCTTTGGTCGTATCTATCCCAAATACCGTCATTGTCTAAATCTTGAAAGCCTATAAAAGCCTCTAGTGCATCAGGGATGCGATCACCATCAGAGTCTACATCTAAGAAGTCTGCTATGCCGTCATTATCGGTATCAATAATTTGATAGGTTATGCCATCACCATCAGGGTCATCACCGCCTATATCTGCATCAAATATGTCATCAATACCGTCATTATCAATATCGTTTCCGGAAATTTGTGCTTCAAATCCATCAACGATGCCATCATTGTCACTGTCGATATCAAAGGCATTAATGACGCCGTCATTATCAATATCCGTATTACCTTCAATAACATCAGGTACGCCATCAGCATCTTCGTCCAAATTAGTATCTAGATAATTAGGAATATTATCGCGATCATCATCGCCAACCCCTTCTTCACTATCAGGAATACCATCATTATCAGAATCGGTATCTTGAGCGTCTGGTATGCCGTCATTGTCGCTATCACCATAGCCTTCAACAGAGTTTTTGATACCATCATTATCTTCATCAAAATTTACGGTTTGCGAGAAATAAATAATGCTTAAGTTTTCTGCTTCGTCTTGTGCCTCAGCCCTTAGGTCATAAGTTCCTTCTGATAAAACAATGCCACTCTCGCAATTCCAAGCTTTGTTATTCACTGGTGCTTCACATAAGTTATTATCGGTTGACTCTATAATTGATATTGCCGATCCGTCTTCTGTGTCAGATGTGCCGCTAAATATTAATGCATCGTTTTGGCTATAAATAACTCGGTTAATACTAATAACTGGCTTTTCAGTGTCTTTATCAATAACAACAGGCTCTGCATTACCAATATTGCCTGCACTGTCAGTTTGGTTAGCGTTAACGGTTACTGCTGCTGCACCGTCTGCAATAGCACTCATATCTTTATTCAATACCCACAGTCCTTCATCACAGTTAACTGAGTTGGGGCTTAAAGTATTAACGATAACGACGACGACATTTTCGTCATCGCATGTGCCTTCTATATTATAATTCGATTGATTAACGATATTGATAGTTGGGCCGTTTATAATAGTTATTTCAGGTGCGGTAATATCATATTGGCTGGTAACTTCTGCAGCAGCAGTATTAAAATTAGCATTACTGTCTTGTGCAACATTTTCGTTTACATTTAACGTAACATCACCTTCTGAAATTGGTGTTATTAGCGCTGTATAGTTACTGGCATCAATAACAACAAAGTTATTGATGGTTGCATTGGTTGCACTAATATCACCAACAACAAAGTCTTGAACTGGTTCACTAAAAACAATAGTCGCTGTGAAAGCATTACGTGTAACTGCAGGAGAATTTTGAATAACAACGGCCGGGCGACTTGCATCAAATTGGCTAGTCACCTGAACTGCTGCAGTATTGAGGTTACCTATAGTGTCTTGTGCTACATTAGCGTTAACATCTATCGTCACTAAACCTTCGGCTATAGGCGTGATTAAAGCAGTATAGTTGCGGTCATCAACGATGGTAAAGTTACTTATAGTCGCATTACTTAGACTAATATCGCTGAGAATAAAATTGATCACTGGTTCACTAAATGCAAAGGTCGCAGTAAAAGCACTTTGGCTATTTAAAGGAACATTTTCAATGGTAATTGATGGGCGGCTTGCGTCATACAGGCTTGTAACCTGCGTTGCCGCCGTATTGAGATTACCACTACTGTCTTGAGCAACCCCTTCACTAACGTCCAAAGTAACTGACCCGTCAGCTGTAGGCGTAATTAATGCAGTATAAGTACTGCCATCAACAACAGTGAAGTTAGTAATATCAGCATTAGTAATGCCAATATCACTCAGTAAAAATTCAATGACTGTTTTACTAAATACAAAAGTAGCGGTGAATGGGCTAGCACTATTTACAGGTACATTTTGAATAACTACTGAAGGACGACTAACATCATACTGGCTAGTGACTTGCGCCGCTGCCGTATTGAGATTGCCAATGCTATCTTGTGCGATATTAGCATTAACATTTAAGGTAACAAGCCCATTAGCAACAGGTGTTATCAGCGCAGTATAATTACTCGCATTTACGGCAGTAAAATTACTTATATTAGCGTTAGTAGCAGTAATATCACTTTGAATAAAGTTGATGACATTTTCACTAAAAACAAATGATGCAGTAAATGCACTGCTACTATTTGTTGGTACATTTTGAATGGTAATTGAAGGACGAGTACCGTCATATTGACTCGTCACTTGAGTCGCCGCTGTGTTTAAGTTTCCAGTTGTGTCTTGTGCAACATTTGCATTTACATTTAAAGTAACAACTCCGTCACTTGTCGGCGTGATAAGCGCGGTATAACTGCTGCTGCTAACAACAGTAAAGTTACTAATAACGGCATTTGAAACACTGATATCACTGAGAATGAAATTTATCACGGCTTCATTAAAGGAAAAAGTTGCGGTGAATGCATTATTGCTATTTGCTGGAACGTTTTGAATAGCAACCGATGGTCGGCTGATATCATATTGGCTAATAACTTCAGTCGCTGCCGTATTCAAATTACCCACACTGTCTTGTGCTACATTCGCATTTATATTTACGGTTACTGCACCGTCAGTGATAGGTGTTATCAATGCGGAGTAAGTGCTGCTATTTACCGTCGTAAAACCGCTAGCAGCAGCATTAGTCAACGTTATATCGCCAACAACAAATCCGGTGACAGCCTCGCTAAATGCGAAGGTAGTTGTAAATGCATTATTACTTGTCGTTGGGACATTTTGGATTGCAACTGACGGACGGCTAGCATCATATTGGCTAGTGACTTGAGTCGCAGCAGTGTTCAAATTACCAACAGTGTCTTGCGCAACATTAGCATTTATATTGACGGTTACAGCTCCATCAGCGGTAGGTGTGATTAATGCATTGTAGTTACTACCATTTACGGCAGTAAAGTTACTTACGGTCGCATTGGTAACACTGATATCACTAACAATAAAATTAAGCACTGTTTCACTAAAAGCAAAGGTTGCCGTAAATGAATTATTGCTATTCCCTGGAACATTTTGGATTACAACTGAAGGGCGACTTGCATCATATAGACTAGTAACTTGCGTGGCGGCTGTATTGAGATTGCCAATACTGTCTTGTGCTACATTAGCATTAACATCTAATGTCACAAGACCTTCAGCTATAGGTGAGATCAACGTAGTATAAGTACTGCCATTAACTGTTGTAAAACTGCTAGCAGCAGCATTAGTCAACGTTATATCTCCAAGCACAAAACCGGTAACGTCTGCACTAAAGGCGAACGTTGCAGTAAAACTACTGTTACCACTAGTAGGTACATTTTGAATAGTTACTGATGGGCGACTCACATCATAATTACTGTTGGCTTGAATCGCAGCTGTATTCAAATTTCCCGCACTGTCTTGTGCAATATTAACGTTTACATCTAACGTCACCGCACCGGTAACTAATGGTGTGATCAATGCTGTATAAGTACTACCATTTACCGCAGTAAAACTGCTCGCGGTAGCATTAGTCAACGTGATATCAGTAACAATAAACCCTGTAACTACTTCACTAAAAGCAAATGTTGCTGTAAAGCTACTGTTAGAGCTAGCAGGTACATTCTGAATTACAACTGACGGACTACTCGCATCATATTGGCTAGTTACTTGAGTTGCCGCCGTATTCAAATTACCCACACTGTCTTGTGCAACATTAGCGTTTACATCTAAAGTTACCGCACCATCTGCTACTGGTGTGATCAAAGCGGTATAAGTACTCGTATTTACGGTAGTAAAACTATTAGCACTGCCATTACCAACAATGATATCGCCAACAACAAACCCTGAAACAGCTTCACTGAATGTAAACATAACGGTGAATGCAGCATTACTTGTTGCTGGTACATTTTGAATTAAAACTGATGGACGACTTGCATCATAAGTACTGCTGACTTGAGTCGCCGCCGTATTAAAGTTACCTACACTATCTTGTGCAACATTAGCATTAACATTTAACGTTACAGTTCCATCAGCTATAGGTGTGATCAATGCCGTATAAGTACTGGTGTTTACGGTAGTAAAACTGCTCGCGGTAGCATTAGTTAACGTGATATCACCAACAACAAAGCCTATTACCGCTTCGCTAAAAGTAAACGTAACGGTAAATGGCGCATTACTTGTTGCTGGTACATTTTGAATTGCAACTGACGGACGGCTTGCATCATAGTTACTGCTGACTTGAGTCGCAGACGTATTAAAATTACCCACACTGTCCTGAGCTACATTAGCGTTTACATCTAGTGTCACAGAACCATCTGCAGTCGGTGTGATCAACGCAGTATAAGTACTCGTATTTACCGTAGTAAAACCACTAGCATTGCCATTCCCAACACTGATATCGCCAACAGCAAACCCTGAAACAGCTTCACTGAAAGTAAACGTAACAGTGAATGGAGCATTACTTGTCGCAGGCACATTTTGAATTAAAACTGACGGACGACTTGCATCATAAGTACTGCTGACTTGAGTCGCCGCCGTATTAAAGTTACCTACACTATCTTGTGCAACATTAGCATTAACATTTAACGTTACAGTTCCATCAGCTATAGGTGTGATCAATGCCGTATAAGTACTGGTGTTTACCGTAGTAAAACTGCTCGCGGTAGCATTAGTTAACGTGATATCACCAACAACAAAGCCTATTACCGCTTCGCTAAAAGTAAACGTAACGGTAAATGGCGCATTACTTGTTGCTGGTACATTTTGAATTGCAACTGACGGACGGCTTGCATCATAGTTACTGCTGACTTGAGTCGCAGACGTATTAAAATTACCCACACTGTCCTGAGTTACATTAGCGTTTACATCTAGTGTCACAGAACCATCTGCAGTCGGTGTGATCAACGCAGTATAAGTACTCGTATTTACCGTAGTAAAACCACTAGCATTGCCATTCCCAACACTGATATCGCCAACAACAAACCCTGAAACAGCTTCACTGAAAGTAAACGTAACAGTGAATGGAGCATTACTTGTCGCAGGTACATTTTGAATAATGACTGATGGACGACTGGCATCATATTGGCTAGTTACTTGAGTTGCCGCCGTATTCAAATTACCCACACTGTCTTGTGCAACATTAGCATTTACATCTAACGTTACCGCACCATCTGCGGTCGGTGTGATCAATGCGGTATAAGTACTCGTATTTACGGTAGTAAAACTATTAGCACTGCCATTACCAACACTAATATCACCCACAACAAACTCTGTAACAACTTCACTGAATGTAAACGTAACGGTGAATGCAGCATTACTTGTTGCTGGCACATTTTGAATTAAAACTGATGGACGACTCGCATCATAAGTACTGCTAACTTGAGTCGCAGCCGTATTAAAATTACCCGCACTGTCTTGAGCAACATTAGCATTTACATCTAACGTTACCGCACCATCTGCTATAGGTGTGATCAAAGCAGTATAAGTGCTGCTATTAACTGTAGCAAAACTACTAGCACTACCGTTTCCAACACTGATATCACCAACAACAAAATCTGCTACCGCTTCGCTAAAAGCAAAGGTTGCAGTAAAGCTACTGTTAGAATTAGCAGGTACATTCTGAATTACAACTGACGGTCGACTTGCATCATAATTACTACTGACTTGAGTAGCAGCCGTATTAAAATTACCCACACTGTCCTGAGCGATATTAGCGTTTACATCTAAAGTTACCACTCCATCAGTTGTTGGTGTGATCAATGCGGTATAGACACTCGTGTTTACGGAGGTAAAACTGCTCGCGCCACCATTCCCGACACTGATATCACCAACATCAAAATTTATTACCGCTTCGCTAAAAGTAAACGTAACAGTGAATGGCGCATTACTTGTGGCTGGTACATTTTGAATAGTAATTGATGGACGACTTGCATCATAAGTACTACTGACTTGAGTTGCCGCCGTATTAAAATTCCCTGCACTGTCTTGAGCGACATTAGCATTAACATTTAACGTTACAGTTCCATCAGCTATAGGGGTGATCAATGCAGTATAAGTACTGGTATTTACGGTAGTAAAACTAATAGCATTGCCATTACCAACACTGATATCACCCACAACAAAGTCTGTTACCGCTTCACTGAAAGAAAACGTAACGGTGAATGGAGCATTACTTGTGGCAGGCACATTCTGAATTAAAACTGACGGACGACTTCCATCATAAGTACTGCTGACTTGAGTCGCAGCCGTATTAAGATTACCTACACTATCTTGTGCAATATTAGCATTAACATCCAACGTTACCGCTCCATCTGCAGTCGGTGTGATCAATGCAGTATAAGTACTCGTATTAACCGTAGTAAAACTGCTCGCATTACCATTACCAACACTGATATCACCAACAACAAAGCCTATTACCGCTTCGCTAAAAGCAAACGTAACGGTGAATGCAGCATTACTTGTTGCAGGTACATTTTGAATAGTGACTGAAGGACGACTAGCATCATATTGGCTAGTTACTTGGGTTGCAGCCGTATTAAAATTACCTACACTGTCCAGAGCTACATTAGCACTTACACCTATTGTCACAGTTCCATCTGCTGTCGGTGTGATCAAGGCGCTATAAGTACTCGTGTTTACGGTAGTAAAACTGCTCGCACTGCCATTACCAACACTGATATCACCCACAATAAAATCTGTTACCGCTTCGCTAAAAGAAAACGTAACGGTGAATTGAGCATTACTTGTGGCAGGCACATTCTGAATTAAAACTGACGGACGACTTCCATCATAAGTACTGCTGACTTGAGTCGCAGCCGTATTAAGATTACCTACACTATCTTGTGCAATATTAGCATTAACATCTAACGTTACCGCACCATCTGCGGTCGGTGTGATCAATGCGGTATAAGTACTCGTGTTTACGGTAGTAAAACTGCTCGCACTGCCATTACCAACACTGATATCACCCACAACAAAGTCTGTTACCGCTTCACTAAAAACAAACGTAACGGTGAATGGAGCATTACTTGTCGCTGGCACATTTTGAATTACAACTGAAGGACGACTCGCATCATAAGTACTGCTGGCTTGAGTTGCCACCGTATTAAAATTACCCACACTATCTTGTGCAACATTAGCGTTTATATCTAACGTTACCACTCCATCATTTGTTGGTGTGATCAATGCTGTATAGGTACTCGTGTTTACGGTAGTAAAACTACTAGCACTGCCATTACCAACAATGATATCACCAACAACAAAGTCTGTTACAGCTTCACTGAAAACAAACGTAACGGTGAATGGAGCATTACTTGTCGCGGGTACATTTTGAATTGCAACTGATGGACGACTTGCATCATAAATAGTGCTGGCTTGAGTCGCCACCGTATTAAAATTACCCACACTGTCTTGAGCAACATTAGCGTTTATATCTAACGTCACAGTTCCATCAGCTATAGGTGTGATCAACGCGGTATAAGTGCTCGTGTTTACGGTACTAAAACTACTCGCACTGCCATTACCAACAATGATATCGCCAACATCAAAGTCTGAAACATCCTCACTAAAGGCAAAAGTTGCTGTGAAAGCAATATTAGTATTGGCTGGAACATTTTGAATTTGAACTGAAGGCTGACTCGAATCTACCGTTAATTCAGCATTAGTTTGATCCGAAAGACTGTCAACGCCATTAGTTACTGTCGCAATAACGTTATAGACGCCATCGAGCATGGTGTCTGCAGGAGGTACAATTAACGACCATTGATTATTTGTAACTACAAAATCAACATTTTCATGATAAGAAATATTGTTCAGTTCAATAGTTAATAACTCTGAATCAACTAATGAACGATAAGCTAAACCGCTTAATGTCGGTGTAGGGTCAGCTGTATTTAAGTTATCTACGGTTGGTATGCAACTACCTCCATTTATTGCAAATACTTTTTCTGTCGCATTCCCAATACTAATGCCTAATGCATCTGCCGTGGGGTCAGCAAAATTTGTCACAATATCACTAATAACAGGAGATAAAATATCATCAACAACAAGACTACGAATCAAATTTAACAGTAATGTCGTATTGACTAATGCTGGGCTCGGAGTCGTGGTAAGTACTGTATTAGAGAATAAAGTGCTTAGTAGCGTATTAACCACGCCAACACCCGCTGTTGTGGTTTGACTTTCAGGAAATGGAGAAACAAAATTAAGGCTTTCTAAAGTGCCATTTGCATTGGCGTTAGCACGTGCTTCTAATGCAATAGTTTCATTACTACCTATGCCTAGATTAATGTAAATACTACCTATAACTACAGGCGCTACTTCTGTTGCATAATCAATATTACTGGTTAATGTTCTATCATTAAAGTTAGCCGCACTAATCTGGCCTAAGTATAAACTTGCGACTCCCGGCGTTACATTTAAACGTAAAGTTTGCGTTAAATAAGAAAGCTGATCAACGGTCCCATTAGCTCTCGCAACGTCGGCATAAATTTCAAAGTCTGTCAGAGTTACCTCAACACTTGCTAAACCTAGCGTCAAGGGAGCGGCAGCCACATCAATAAGATCTGCTAATATTCTTAGCCTAATAGATGAGGTAGTAAATGCGGTTCCAACAGGTCCACTGACTAATTTAGGACCTTCAACAGCAATCAAGGCAGCAGATACATCACTAAGAGAAATAGATAACGGACCAAATGTACCGTTAAGTCCAAGGGTAGATAAATTTAAAGAAATGTTTTGAGCACTGATAGCATTTTGGTGGTTAAATGCTTGTATTATCAACATGTGAAAATCGAGAACATTAACGGTTGTAGATAATACAGCGCTATCTTCTACATTTAAATCAATAACATCTAAGAACGAAAAAGTACCCGCAGGTAACTGAAATTTAATATTATTTAACGTTGCAATGGCAACAGTATTGCCACCTTGATTTTGTAAAACTGTAATTGCTGCATCTATAGCTTGCACTAAGCTGATATTGGCAGCAACTGCATCAGATTTATTAGCAACACTTAAATCTATCGCTAAAGTATCAAGGTATTCTTCGAGCTCTATCCCCGCCGTTAATAATGAGCTATATCCAGTATCTGCAATAGAAAGTTTTACATTTAACCCTAACAACCCACCAGTTATAAAGTTAATTAATTCTGCATCAGCGCTACTAACGGTAGCCACGCCACTGCTGGCAACAAAAATCGCTTCGCAAGTTTCAGTTGCTTTTACATAATACGATGTAATGAGCAGCTGAAAAACAAAAAACCACCTAAAGGTCTTAAGTACCTTTTTTAAATAAATATCCATATCTATTGATCACCAGCATTTTGAAAAATCTATAACACATCAAAAATTGTTCAACGTATTAATAGAGCCTAGATCAAGAATTTGAAAAGTAAAAAATAAAATAAAAATATATTTATATAAAAATACCTCATACGCCTACTTTGGTGGGTTTACGTAACCACATTATCGATTAAGGCATGATTTAGCTTTATTATTAAGAGGTTAACTGGGTGTTCGAGGGGGTTGCTATATGAAGAGTACTTTTCTACTTAATATCCATTGTAAATTTAAAGTTACAAAAAATGCAATAAAGTTGAAATACTCAGATAGCTTGAAACTAAGTAGGCTTATTTATAAGCGGAAGAACAATCATTTTATAGACAGCTTTGCAGACAGCGTAATATCATGTATTTAATAAAAAAAGAGAGGGATGTAAGAGCACCTAAATATGATTTGTTGTATATAAAAAGTATATTGATTTTAAAGCGTTCACTATGTTTTCAGATTAATCTTAGCTCCTTAAACAGTTAGCGTTACTTAAACCAAACCTTACCACCAATAAATTTATAAGCCGGCAATCCACGGATCAAAGTTTCGCGAGCAAACGGTTTTTGGCACTTAGGGCAAACACAAGACTCAACAGTATAGTCTTGGCTGATCCTTTCTTTAAAACTTTTAACTAACGCCCCTTTACCCCCCTTTCGATATTTAAATAATAAGCAGTTACAAGCTACGCAAAAAATATCAACGGTTTTTGTTGGGCCTTTTTTATTTGGTTTTGCCATAAATAATTACAAAATAAATGTACAGATTTGATGATTGATGTGGTCAGTATTAAGAAGTGAACTTTAACTTACTTTGGAAGCTTAAACACCATAAAGGTTATTTCACTTTACTAACTAAACACTAATTAAATACTAATTAAATACTAACCAACCTATTTATATCAATATTTAATTAGTATTTAAAACTTAATTCTCTGTGATAAAGCAAGCCTTCATGCTTTAGTGACTTTTTCTAGGTTAAGTACCCTAGAAAAACTTTATTCTTACTATGTATAGTTGCTTACTAAACCACTTACTGGGCACTATTCAAACTTACAGCAAAGAAACTAATGTAAAAGAATAATGCGATTTCGCCCCGTTTAATTACCCCGTTTAATTACATAATCTACAACTAAAAGTGCTGACGAGTTCTCATTCATATTCATACACCTCATGAAAATGTCTTTTTGTCGGTAACTACTTGCTCATGAATAAAATAACCGCTAGCGTAAAGCTATAAAGCTTTACTATTCCACCTGAGTAACACTTTTACTTTATATAGGAAAAAATATGAACATCAGTAAAAGAACTTTTTTAAAAGCAAGTGGTGCAAGCGTTGCCACTATGGCGATTGCTACCCAAACACTTACATCAACCAGTATTGCAAAGCCTTTCGGTGCTCAATCTACTACAAATAAACAACCAAATTATCCACTCAAGTCTATTACCAACACCATTGAGGGCATAACTAAAGCAGAGCGACTTGAGCGAATAGCTAAGGCTCAAAAATTAATGACAGCACTTGATATTTCTGCACTGATCCTTGAGCCCGGTGCTGCTATGGATTATTTTTCAGGAGTACAGTGGTGGCGCAGTGAACGCTTAACAGCCGTTATTATCCCACGTGAAGGCAACATATCTGTTGTCTGTCCTTTTTTTGAAGAGCCAAGTGTTCGGGAAAGTTTAGCCGTAGGTGACGACATAAGAGTTTGGCAAGAACACGAAAGTCCTTTCTCATTAATTCAACAAATATTACACGACTCAGGATCAGACAAAGGTAAAATCGCCTTTGAAAACTCTGTCAGATACTTTGTTTTAAGTGGTGTCATGTCGAAGTTGTCTAACATGCAACATGTCAGTGCTGAGCCAGTAACTCGTGGTTGTCGTATGTATAAAAGTCAACACGAACTTGAATTAATGCACAAAGCGAATGAAGTGACCTTACTTGCCTATGCCGATGTATTTTCAAAGCTGAAAGCGGGTATGAGTCAAAGCGATGTAAAAGCATTAATGAACACTGCCCAAGAACAATTAGGCGGGAAAGGTGCATGGAATATGGCGCTGTTTAATCAAGCCAGTGCATATCCTCATGGTACTAAGCAAAAACAAATACTCACTGAAGGCTCAGTCGTGTTAATGGATTGCGGTTGTAATGTTCATGGTTATCAATCTGATATCAGTCGAACTTTTGTCTTTGGCGAGCCAACCAAGCGCCAGCGTGATGTTTGGCAGACGGTAAGACAAGGCCAAGAAATAGCTTTTGAACAAGCGAAAATAGGTACACAAGCAGGCTTAGTTGATGATGCAGTACGTAAATTCTACCAAACTAAGGGCTTTGGCCCAGGCTATAAACTTCCGGGTTTGTCTCATCGAACTGGACACGGAATTGGTATGGAAGGACATGAAAGTGTCAACTTTGTTCATGGTGAAACTACCCTGTTAAAACCCGGCATGTGTTTCTCTAATGAACCTGGTATTTATATTCAGGGGGAGTTTGGCGTGCGTTTAGAAGATTGTATTTACATGACTAAAAATGGACCGCAATGGTTCACTATGCCACCCGCATCATTAGACGAACCGATAGGGAAATTAATTAAACTAAATACCACTTAACTTTATATTTTAGTTTTAATAAGTTAATACCTTAGTCATTTATTTGTGTACCTCTTCATAATTTTGCTTTGCAACCGACCTTGCGGTCGGTTAAACTTACACTATTATATTACTAAGGTGCTTTAAGGTAATCCCATGAGAGACTCAGAGCAAACTCGTCAAAAAATATTAGAAGTCAGTGCTGATGAAATCCATAAAAAGGGTTTTACTGCGACTAGTTTATCTTGTATTTTAGCGCGCTGTGAAATATCTAAAGGGGCTTTATATCATCATTTTGCTAATAAAATGGAGCTGGGCTATGCCGTTTTTGAAGAAGTTTACGCCCCTGCTTTTCTCGAACTTTGGCAACCTCCAGTAGAAGCAGAAGATCCAATAGAAGGCTTGTGTGAGTTTTTTAGCGCAATTTCAAAAACCATGAGTTGTGACGAACTAGTTTGCGGTTGCCCTTTAAATAATCTATGTCAGGAGATGTCTGGTGTAGATGAAGGTTTTCGAATTCGTATACTTGCAGTTCAAAAACAGTTGAATTTATTAATTGCGACAAACTTATCGCGTGTTAGCCGACACCTGCAACCAAATCTTGATTATAGCCAAGTAGCCTACTTCATCGTTTCTACCTATCATGGCTCTTCAAGTTTAAGTAAAAGCTCATTAAATAAAGAGCTGTTTGACAAAGTCATTAAAGAACTTTGTCGTTACATACGACAGTTAAAACGGTAGTTACAAAAAAATTTCATCCTGAAATAACAATTCTTAACACTTTATCGACTATCTTAATCCAAAAAGCTATTTCCGACCGCGCGGTCGGTATGTATAATAGCAACAATTCTGATTCACTTTACATTAACAGCACTACCAAGGACCATCATGAAAAAGCTCTTATTACTGATTGTATTATTCACTAATTTTGTACAAGCCAGTACCGCAGCTGAGACTGCACAAGTAGTCTCTCCTTATCAAGTAATAGAAGTAACAGGTAATAATCTGTTTACGAAAATTGCCAATAAACAAGATGCTTTAAAAAAATTCCCTGATTTAATGCGAGATATCGTTGAAGAAGAATTAATGCCATCAGTTGATTACCAATATGCGGCATTTAAAATTTTAGGTAAACACTTAAAAAATACAACCAAAGAGCAACGTGTAAATTTTATTTCTGCCATGCGCTCATATTTAGTTCGTACTTACGCCAATGCTTTAATGCAATACAGCAATCAAAAAGTATTGTTTGAGCCAGAGGGTAAGTTAAAAGATAATGCAAAGTCGGCTTCTGTGGATGTTAAAATCATCGATACCGGTAAGCCAGATATTAATATCACTTTTCAAATGCGTAAAGACACTCAGTCACAAGAGTGGAAAGCTTACGATATGATAGTTGAAGGCATCTCATTAATTAGCAGTAAGCAAGCTGAAGTAAATCGTAGAATATCTGATTTAGGTTTAGATCAAGTTACTTTAGAACTTGCTTCAATCGCAAGTTAATACCAAACAAATTATTGCTAAAAAAAAGCCCGTATAACTTCTAAGTTATACGGGCTTTTTTGTAAGTTACTTAATCTTATTACTGTGGAGCAGAGCTAATCGTCATTTCCGTTACTTTATTTGCTTCAATATCAGCTTCAGTAAAACGTAATGGTCTAAGTTGCGGTTGTTGTGAATATAGTAAGCTTTGATCTAGGTTATGGTCACTGCCATATTCTGACGATTGTGAATAACTTAATAAACCTCTCGCTACAGGGCCTTCATCAGTAAAGTTTACTACTGTCATCCAGCTACTTCCGTAATTAATATGATAGCCTTTACCTTCTGCACTTAAAATAGAGTCACTATTTTGTGCAGGGTAAACGTGTCGAGGTACTAAAGATCCATCATTACCTGTGCGGGTACTAAACACATTAAAACCGCCTTCAATATTGTGCGCACCAGCCCAAGGTATTTTAACCCCTGAAGCACTGCCATCGGGTAAGCTGCGTTCAACAAACTGTACTGTACCTAAGGTTGCATCTAGCGCTAAACCTGCTGACTCAACATTCAAAATTGCTTGGGCAAACTGCTCTAATGTTGTGTTGTTGCTTGCTAAGCCACTAGGCGTTGAAGTGACGTTATCGGTCGTGAAATTATTACGCCATTGTGGGTTTTTGCTAAACTGAAAAGCAAACTCTCTAAACAAATGCGCTGAACTGCTCTCTTTATTCATGCTGCCATCCCACAAAGCGAGAGCGGCACAACCAGCACTAATATCGACACTTTCACTGCCAACTGAAACCGCAGTGCTACCTTGTGCTTGGCATATAGCTAAAAGCTCTGTCAGTATATTTTCAGCAAGATAATTACGATTATTTAGTAAGGCTTGCTCAACCTCCACAGGGTTAAATAAGCCATCACTGCCAGCACTATCAGCTAATAATTTATGCGCCATGCGTGAGCGAAGCGATTGCTGGTTGTCAACGGGTCCATATAAAGGTGAAACACCTGTAATAGGCGAATCTAGGTTAGTTAGCCAAAAACTGTCATTTGAGTTTTGAACATAATCAGTGCCTGAATATTTTGGTGCATTTTCATAAGGCACTGCTCGATCAAAATCAAACGCAGATAAAAATCCGGGTAATATGGTAAACCCTGCCGCTTGCTTAGCCCCAACAAGAAGTGGGTTCGTGGTCATTTCATTAATTGCTGTAGCGGTTAAGTGCGGTACGGTTGAATCATCAATATAGAAAACATTACCTTCACTATCAGCTGACATAGTATTATTAAAAATAACGCCATCGAAGTCTTTAAAAGCTTGTTTAAACTCATCGATATTGCCAGCTAAATTCATAGCCAACCAATGATCGATAATATCAACATTACCTAAATTAGCGTCTTTTATAGCAAAAGCATTACCACCTGGACCCCATTCAAAATTACCAGGCACCACAACCATCGGACCATGGTGAGTAGCATAAGTCATTTTAGCCAGTTTAATGGTTTGACCCGGCGCAACAGCAACATCAATAACGATTTCTTTAGCTGTTATTAAACGATTTGTTCCGTCGATAACTTGTGACATTTGAGCAGGATCACCAGGATTTAAAGTTAACTGATAAATCACAAAATGCTCTGCTGATGAAAAGGTGTGAGTCCATGCAACATTTTCATTAAAACCAATATTTACAACCCCAGGTACACCAGTAAGCGAGCCACCCATAACGTTTAAATGATCAGGGATAGTTATATGAAACTGCCAAAAACGTAAGTTACCGGTATGTGGAAAGTGTGGATTAGCTAATACCATACCCTTACCGTTTTCTGTTTTATCTTTACCTAATCCCCACCCGTTCGAACCTAAATCACTAGGATTTTTTTCAGGAAGTGTAATCACTGGTTTTGAGTTAACTACATAACTATCAACGCCAACACTTTGTGGATAAGGTGCAAAACTTTCTCCTGGAGGAGCGGCTAAAAACATAGGCCCAAGAAAGTTAGCTGCGCCGGGTAACAAGGCAATTCCTAGTGAATAGGTCAACATATCAATATTAGTTATCGGTTGTATCCAAGGCATATTGGCACATGACGCATCTATGTTAGCAACGCCAGTATCCGCTAGGTACTTATTATAACCTTGTGCATAACCCGATAGTAATGCTTGGCTATTAGCTGAAAGTGAATTGATATTTTGTTCTGCATGCGCTCTTATGCCCATGGTTAAAAAACCAAAGTCATTAATTAAATGCGCTGAGTCTCCCGAGGCTGGCACTATATCAGGACCGTAATATTTTGCGCGTTGAGAGTTATACTTCAAAATTTGATCGGCCAGTATGCAGATATTATCTTTTGCGAACGCATATCCCACACCGTAAGACATACTTTCTAAATTATCAGCTTTAATATGCGGCACACCATAATCGGTCCAACGAATATTAGCCGTTAGCACCCCGTCATCATCAAATGAAGGTACGGGTGTTACAACTGCTGGTGGTGTAATGGGTGTTGGGGTTACAGGCTCTGGCGCACCAATATAGGTATGTTCGCCCCCCCACATGCTGATAAAACTGAAAGTAGACCTATGATTGAAATAGGTTTTATTGTATTTTTTATTGAATAATTCAAAATAAACTCCCTTTAAATTCTCTTATTTTTATCATACGTAAAACTGTACTTACCTAGTCATACTTGCACAATAAACCATCAATCTCAAACAATTATTAATCGATGACATTCAATAAAAATTTATAACTTGAGTTTAGGACTTAATCGAAATAAAAAGGATCTATGGGTTAATTTGCAGCCTCCAACAGTCGCAGTAATAGCACGATACCCATATGGTTTTTCTTAACTTTTTATCGCTTATTTACTGGTCAGAAAAAACTAAATGTGATTTAACCTTGGTATATCTGGTCAAAATTTGGAATTTTATTTTCCCAAATGGGTATATCTTTACCGATGTGCTCTCGAACGGCGTCAAAAAATAACCGTGTTCTTACCGGCAGATCTCTATGTGGATAAATAGCATACATGGCACTGAAATCAGATAATTTTATATCAGGTAGCAGTGGCACTAACTTTCCGTCAATAGCCTCCTGTTCTAAAATGAACGCGGGCAACACCACAAAGGCGGTGCCTGAAAGTGCTTTTAATAATAAAACCTCGCCGTCATTAGCACGAAAAACACTTTTTATGGTTTTTTCTCTGGTCTGACCGTTTTTATCTATATAGTTAATACTGGTAACTCTTAAAGAATTACTGTTATATGTTGCCGCTGGCAAAAGTGCGAGTTCATCAATATTTTTAGGCATACCATAAGTATTAATAAACTCAGGAGAGGCCAATATAACAAGCCTATTACGGGCAATTTTTCTAGCAATTAACGTTGAGTCTTTCGGCTCGCCGACACGAAAGGCCAAATCAAAACCTTCGGCTACAATATCCATAACACGATCTTCTAAACGTAACTCAACTTCAACCTGCGGAAAACGTTTTTGAAAGTCATTGATCACCGGCTGTAAGTAACGCTTAGCAATAATGGTAGACGAGGTTATTTTTAAGACCCCTTGCGGCTCTTGATGATAATTTTCAGCTAATCTTACGGTTTGCCCTAACAAGTCTCGCAGTTCACGAGATTTTTTGATCATTTCTGCGCCAGCTGCTGTTAATGAAAAAGAGCGTGTTGTTCTATTTAACAACCGCACACCTAAGTCATCTTCTAATCGACTAATTTGCTTCGAAATAACAGAACGGTCAATGTTTCTGTGATCTGCTGCACTTGCGAACGACCCCAGTTCAACGACATCAAGTAACATCAATAACCGGCTGGTTGTATCCATTATTTTTCCTACATCTATTTTATTGATGCCATTTTCGCACTAATGAAATTAAAAAACTATGCTTTTTTTGCACGTATATATTGCGTAAAATCTCACTATTAATTTATGCACCGTCATTTTGACCAAAAGAGAAACACCATGAGCAAAAAAATATTTATTGCCGCAAGCGTTATTTCCATCAGTTTAGTTTTAGCAGCATGCTCTGAAGAACCAATGCAAAAAACAGCATCACAACCACTACAGCCTATCGATGTAGCTGAAGTATTAGTTGAGCCAGTACAAAATTGGCATGTTTACACGAGTCGTTTAGAGTCTCCTGAAGAAGTAGCATTAATGCCGCGCGTTTCAGGTGTTATTGACCGTATTGCTTTTAAAGAAGGCGATAATGTAAAGCAAGGTGACTTATTATTTCAACTTGACGATCGTCCTTTTGCTGCTGTAGTTGCTAGTTTAGAAGCTCAAATTCTTAGTGCAAATGCAGCCTTAGATCAAGCGCAAAGTGAAGCTAAACGTGCAGTACGATTAACCGAACGAAAAGCTATTTCAACTGAACAAGCACAAGCTAGAACTTCAACTTTACATCAACGTGAAGCTCAGTTGGCGGCACTACAAGCACAGTTAACTTCAGCTGAACTTGATTTAGAGTTTACTGCTATTCGATCACCAATTAATGGGGTTATTTCACGTGCAAATATCACCCGTGGTAACAACGTGCTTGCAGGACAAAGCATATTAACGTCAATCGTTTCAAATAATGAAATGTATGCCTATTTTGATATCGATGAACGCACTTGGAATAGTTCATTTGCTGATGTTACAGCTGATAGTAAGCAACAAGTCGTTATGCAAAAAGTAGGACAGAAAAACTTCAGACATGAAGGCCACATCAACTTTATTGATAATCGTATTAATTCCTCAACAGGTACTTTACGTGTGCGCGCTATTTTTGAAGGTCAACATAATGAAGTTAATGACCAATTACGAGCTGGCTCATTTGCGCGAATTAAACTTGCGGCTAACGAGATTACGAAACAAATTCTTATTCCTGAACGTGCTATTGGTACAGACTTAAAAAATCGCTTTGTACTTACCGTTGGTGAAAACAACATTTTAGAGTACAAGCTAGTTGAAATAGGTGAACGATATGGAAAGTTGCGCGCTATTACTTCAGGTTTAAACAAAGGCGACATTATCGCTGTTAACGGCCCTGCTCGTGTTGGTCCTGGCATGCCTATTAACCCAACAACTGTCACTATTGATACAACCGATATCGCATTTACTTTGTCATCAATTGACGATGTAAGCCTTGTAGCTAAATACTAAGAGCTGAACATGAATTTTTCTCACTTTTTTATTCAACGCCCCATTTTTGCGGCGGTACTATCGCTCATCATTTTGATCGGTGGTGGTATTTCATTATTTCAATTACCGATAAGTGAATACCCTGAAGTTGTGCCTCCAACCGTTGTAGTCACGGCGAGTTATCCTGGTGCAAACCCAACGGTTATTGCTCAAACAGTTGCAACACCGCTTGAGCAAGAGATTAACGGCACTGAAAACATGCTATATATGTTTTCACAAGGTACCAGCGATGGTCGCATGACTTTAACAGTTACCTTTGCATTAGGTACCGATTTAGACCGTGCTCAAGTGCAAGTACAAAACCGTGTAAACAGTGCATTGCCGCGTTTACCTGAAGAAGTACAGCGTCTTGGTGTAGTGGCTGAGAAGTCATCACCCGACTTAACTATGGTAGTACATTTATATTCACCAGAAAAAACGCACGATACCGCGTATTTATCTAACTATGCTGATTTAAACATTAAAGATGAAATTGCTCGTTTACCCGGTGTAGGCGACATTCGTTTATTTGGTGGCGGCAAATACGCAATGCGCGTTTGGTTAAATCCCGATGTTCTTGCATCACGTGGGCTTACGGCTACTGATGTCGTTACAGCATTACGTGCTCAAAACCAGCAAGTTGCCGCGGGTAGTTTAGGTGCACAACCTATTTCGAACGATAATCAATTTCAAATATTATTAAATGTTAAAGGTCGTTTAAATAGTATTGAAGAATTTGAACAAGTTATTATTAAAGTTGGTGAGCAAGGTCAAATAACCCGCTTATCTGATGTTGCACGTGTTGAATTAGGTCAAGACTCATACTCACTAAGAGCTGAACTTGATAACCAACCCGCTTTAGCTATGCCTATTTTCCAACGTCCTGGTTCAAACGCTATAGAGCTTTCTGATCAAGTACGTGAAACTATGGCGCGTTTAGCAAAGGATTTTCCTACTGGCGTTGAATACGACATTGTTTATGATCCAACCGTATTCGTACGTGGCTCTATTGACGCGGTAATTACCACACTATTAGAAGCAATTGCGCTTGTGGTTATTGTGGTTATTGTGTTTTTACAAACATGGCGTGCATCTATTATTCCATTAATTGCTGTACCTATTTCATTAATTGGTACCTTTGCTGTTATGCAATGGCTAGGTGTATCGATAAATACTCTGTCACTATTTGGCTTAGTACTTGCCATTGGTATTGTGGTAGATGATGCTATTGTTGTAGTAGAAAA
The DNA here is from genome assembly GCF_003061515.1 of Colwellia sp. Arc7-D. Lineage (NCBI taxonomy): Bacteria > Pseudomonadati > Pseudomonadota > Gammaproteobacteria > Alteromonadales > Colwelliaceae > Colwellia > Colwellia sp. Arc7-D. The sequence goes on along the minus strand of NZ_CP028924.1, from coordinate 950,810 downwards.
TGTTGAACGAAATATCGAAAAAGGTTTATCTCCACTTGAAGCAACCCGCGTTGCCATGAGTGAAGTTACAGGGCCAATTATTGCTATTGCCTTAGTCTTGAGTGCGGTATTTATTCCAACTGCTTTTATCACTGGCTTATCAGGACAATTCTATAAGCAATTTGCATTAACAATCACTATTTCGACTATTATTTCAGCCTTTAATTCACTAACACTATCACCGGCGTTAGCGGCATTATTATTAAAACCCCATGATGCAAAACCAGATGCTTTCACTCGCTTACTCAATAAGTTATTTGGCCGTTGGTTGTTTACACCATTTAACCGCGTATTTAATCGTGGTGCTAAAGGTTACGAAAAATTAGTCCAAAAACTTATCCGTATGACTGTTGTTGTTATGGTGGCTTACTTTGCTTTAGTTAGCGGTACGATTAAGTTGTTTGATACTGTACCTGGTGGCTTTATTCCTCAACAAGATAAACAATACTTAGTCGCGATTGCCCAGTTACCTGATGCGGCCAGCCTTGACAGAACCGAAGCGGTATTGGCAGAAATGCAGCGAATGGCTTTAGATGTTCCCGGCGTAGCGCACACAGTAGCCTTCCCTGGTTTATCAGTTAACGGATTTACCAACAGTCCTAACAGCGGTATTGTATTTACGCCACTTGATAGTTTTGACAAGCGTAATAATCCAAGCTTGTCGGCTCAAGCAATAGCGGCACAATTAAACCAACGTTTTGCAGCCATTGATGAAGCATTTGTTGCGGTATTCCCACCACCACCAATTCAAGGTTTAGGGACTACGGGCGGCTTTAAACTGCAAATTGAAGATAGAGCTAACAAAGGCTTCGAAGCCTTATTTAATAGCTTACAAGCCGTTATTGGTAAAGCGCAAAAAGATCCTGCATTAATGGGACTCTACTCAAGTTTTCGTATTCAAGTACCTCAAATGGATATCGATATTGATCGCGAGCAAGCGCTTATTCAAGGTATTCCATTAAATGAAGTATTTGACGCCTTGCAGATTTACTTAGGCTCAGTGTATGTAAATGACTTCAACTTGTTTGGTCGTACTTACCAAGTTAATGCCCAAGCTGATGCTGACTTTAGACAAGATCCAGAACAAATTTTAAATCTAAAAGTACGTAACCGTAACGGTAACATGGTGCCATTAGGTTCAATATTAACAGTAACACCTGCTATTGGGCCTGATCGTGTAATGCATTACAACGGTTACCCAAGTGCAGAACTTAACGGCAGTCCAGCGCCTGGTTATAGCTCTGATCAAGCTCAACTCGCCATTGAGAAAGTACTTGCCGACACGCTACCTGCTGGTATTGAGTATGAATGGACAGAAGTAACATATCAGCAAGTACTTGCCGGTAACACCATGGTTTATATATTCCCATTAGTTGTTTTACTGGTGTTTATGGTGCTTGCTGCTCAATACGAAAGCTTGCGCTTGCCATTGGCAATTATATTAATCGTGCCTATGACTATTTTCTCAGCATTATTGGGGGTTTGGTTTGTCGGCTCAGACAATAATATATTTACCCAAATAGCGTTAATAGTGCTGGTGGCTTTAGCCTCCAAAAACGCCATATTAATGGTCGAGTTCGCTAAAGATAGGCACGACAACGGCTTATCGCACTTAGACGCCATACTTGAGGCCTGTCGTATGCGTTTACGCCCAATCTTAATGACCTCAATTGCCTTTACTGCTGGTGTTGTGCCATTAGTGTTGGCCACAGGTGCCGGAGCAGAAATGCGTCATGCTATGGGTAACGCTGTATTTTCAGGGATGATTGGTGTCACTGTGTTTGGCTTATTATTTACCCCGTGTTTTATATGTTAGTAACAAGTAAAAAAGAAAAAATTCAAGAGGTTTCTCATGACTAAATTAAGAAAAATGAGACCTGTAAAAGGTTTTACGGTCAGTGCAATTTTAGCCGTTGTGTTTTTATCAGGCTGTGCCAACAAAATTGACATTGCTGATGAGCAAAGCCAAGTGAGTAAGTTAATCACTAAAGCCAATATTGCTAGCGAGTTAAGCGGTGAAAATGAAATTAATTGGTGGCAAAAGCTTGATTCAACACAGTTGAACCAGCTTGTAGTCGACTCTTTAGCAAATAACTACGATTTAAAAACTAGCCAATTAACACTTAAAAGTGCCTTAGCACGATTAGGTGAACAAAAAGCGCAATACTTACCGCAAGGTGGTGTTGCTATAGGAGCTACACGCAGCGATGTGGTTTCTACTTTTGATCGTCAATCAAGTGCTAGTTTAGCGCTTGATTGGCAGTTAGATTTATTTGGACGAATTACTGCGTTGGTTGATGCTGCAAATGCATCAACCATGAGCCAAGCTGAACAAGTACGTTTATTACAAATTGAAGTGGTTTCGTCTGTAGTAAAAGGCTTTGTGAGTTATCAAGGTAATGTTGAAAAACAAAACATAATTGCCTTGCAAATTGATGCGCTAACGCAAGGCATTGATGTACTTCAAGCACGGGTGGATGAAGGCGTTGCGAACGAGCTTGATTTAAACCGAACTATGGCTCAATTGCGACAACAACAAGCCTTAATACCCGCGATTCAATACGCTAAATATCGCGATTTATCGACCTTAGCTGTATTAACTGGTCGCTTAGTGCAAGATGTAGTTTTAGCTGATGAGCAAGCGATTTTAGCCCATGAGTTTAACGTAACACTTAGCGAACCAAATAATGCTATAGCCCTTAGACCCGACATTAGCCGTGCTCTTTATGATTTTAGCCAAGCTCACAGCTTAAGTGTGTCAGCAAGTAAAGCATTGCTACCCGACATCAGTTTAAGTGCTTTTAGTGGGATATTAAGTATTGATAGTACAGGCCTGAGCAATACACAACAGCAATGGCAAATAGCGCCAACACTACAGTGGTCAATACTCAGTTATCCTGCGCTTTTAGCTCAGCGTGACGCACAGCAGTTTTTAAGTGAAGCCGCATATAGCGATTACCAACAAGTGGTGTTAAAGGCGCTTAGTGAAAGTGAACTTGCATTACAATTATTGGTAAATCAAGACCAGCAAAAGCGCTTTGCCGATCAGCGATATAGCTTTGCTAATAAAGCATTTTTACAAGCAAATGCCATGTATGAAGAAGGTCAAATACCTTACTTAGAGTTGTTAGATGCGCGTCAGGATGTTTTAATAGCTCAAGAAAATGCTGTTGATTTAACCATTTCAGCCTTGCTTGCTAAAGTGAATGCCTACCAGTCATTTAATGGGCAATGGAGCTATGCAATTAGCAACAATAATATGTAGAGTTAATTTAGATGCCAAATACTGATATTTTACCCGAAATCACTTCCTCTAATACTATGCGGGCCATTGTTTTAGCCGAAGCAAACGCACAAATTCGATTAGAAAACATTGAGCTTAATGTACCTGAATGTAGTGATAACGAACTGTTAATAAAAGTGGAGTATGTTGGTCTTAACCCTTTAGATGCACAATACGCAAAAACTGGGTTTTGTCATTGGCAATACCCACATGTGCTTGGTTTAGATGCGGTTGGCATTGTAATTAACGCGCCAAAGGGTATTTACCCGAATATTGGTGCACGTGTTATGTGGCATGCCAGCATGGGCGATCATGGCGTACTAAGCGAGTACGCTAAAGTGCCAAACTATGCAGTATCGGTAGTGCCTGACAGCATAAAACCTGAACACGCGGCAACACTGCCTTGTGCTGGAATGACCGCATTAATATCACTCGACAAGTTACAAATTACAGAAGGTGATACTTTACTCATTGAAGCAGGTGCCGGTGCAGTTGGCCAATTTGCCATTCAATTCGCTAAGCAGCGAGGTGCTGATGTATTTACCACAGCAGCGAAGTGTAATCATAAGTTAGTAAAATCGTTAGGTGCTGACGTGGTTTTTGATTATAAAGATAAAAATCTTTGTCAGAAAATTCGTCGAGAGTTAGGTCCGCAAGGTTTTGACGCCGTATTAGATTCTGTTGGCGGTGAGACTACGGTTCGTAATATCGAATTAATGCGCTTTTGTGGCCGTATTGCTTGTTTAAAACCTTTGCCTACTTTTGAAGATGAATTACTGTTTAGAAAAGCACCTAATATAAGTATTGTATCACTTGCTGGTGCTTGGTTAGCCAATAGCTTATGCGCACAACAACGCATGAGTTTTATGAGTAATTTACTGCTTGAAAGTGTAGCTAACGATGAGTTAAAAGTACCGGAAATTAATCTCATCAAATTTAATGCAGAGCATATTTCTACAGCGCTGAAAACTCAATTAGCAGGTGGTTTCACTGGCAAACAAGTGGTAAAAGTCAGCATAGACTAATCTTACTAGTACCCTAAACTCTCAGTGCTTTCCGCTAATTTATAGCTAATCTAAAAAAGCTAATAACTTTACTGTTATTAGCTTTTTTTATGGTAAAAATTAAAACTAAAAATTATATCCCCCTTTACCTTCAACGACAGGTACTAAAAGCTCTTAAATTAAAAACTCTTGCATACATAGATTACAAGTGTAATTATAAAGCCATCGATTACACGTGTAATATGTTTATTTTAGCTTTAGAGTAAGAGGAATAGCCATGTCAAACTCAGTTCCAGAAATTAGTGATGCCGAATTTTCAGTATTAGATGTACTTTGGCAGCACAATCCAGCAAGTGCAAATGACATTATTGCCAAGCTAAATGAAACCAAGCCATGGCATGAAAAAACCGTAAAAACACTGCTCAATCGTTTAGTCAAAAAACAAGCCATTAGCTATCAAAAGCAACAACGTAGCTATTTATATTCTCCGTTAATTGAACGTGAAAGCTACCTAGTAAAACAAAGTAAAACCTTGGTTGATAAACTATTTCGGGGTCACCTTTCTCCGCTTGTCACTGGTTTCGCTCAGCAAAGTCGATTAAAAAAAGACGATATCGATGCGCTTAAAAGTATTATTGCCGATTGGGAAAAGGAGCAGAAACATGATTAACCTTGTTTTAGAGCTATTGTGGCCATTAACGCTAATGCTTGTATTGCTACTAATCAGTCATAAGCTAATCTTAAAACATTGCGGTGCTAAGCTAACTTATGCCTTATGGGGCTTAGTTCCCGTAGCTTTAGCTATTTATATGTTACCGATGCCATGGCACAAAGTCGTCGCACAGGCTCCAAATTTAGCAATACAACACTATCTAGTTAAGCCTTCAGAACAATTTATTAGTGTTCAGCCAGGTTGGCTTTTTATTACATGGTTAGCCGGTGCTTTATTAATTATTGGTTACTGGCTTGTAAGCCATTTTCGCTTTAGTCAGCAACTGAGCATCACTAAACTAAGCACCAGTGAACTTGCTTTAGCTTTACCAAAAAAACTTAAAGCGTATAGAAGTGATATAGCCTACAGCCCTATGCTACTAGGTCTTTTCAAACAAAAACTTATTATTCCAGTAGACTTTTCTAACCGCTTTACTCGCTCACAGCAAAAGTTAATTTTGGAACACGAAATTTGTCATTTTGATCGCAATGACATTTATTGGAACACACTAGCGCTATTTTTTGTTGCGCTATTTTGGTTCCACCCTTTGATTTGGCTAGCTTATTTTAAGTTTCGTCAAGATCAAGAATTGTCCTGCGACCAAATTGTTCTGGCGCGCAAACAAATTGCAAGCAGGATTGAGTATAGCAAAGCGTTATTGGTGGTAGCAGAATTCGCTCCCAACATTGCCTTTGCGCAACTTTCATTCAAAAAATATGGAGATAAACACATGATGTTTGAACGTATCAAGCAAATTAAAGCCAACACCCAAGTAAAAAAATTGTCCCTAGCGGTGATTGCTGCCGTTTCGGTAGGTTTACTATCAGGCGTTAGTTTTGCAGGTAACCAAGGTCAGACGACAGAACAACAATATCGTGAAGACCTGTCTGGAAAAGATCAAATGCGAAGAATTCCACCAAAGCAGGAAAATGCGGTAAAACCTACTTACAGAGTTGAGCCAAAATATCCTGCTAAGGCTGCGGCAGAAAGTATTGAAGGTTCTGTCGTATTAAAGTTCGATATTGATCGTACTGGCATGGTGAAAAATGTTGAAGTGGTTAACGGCTCACCAGCCTACGTGTTCGATAAAGTCGCAAAAACTGCACTAGAGCAATGGCAATATGAGCCATCAAACTCGTATCACAAAAATAACCTCGTTCAATTAGATTTTGCCATGAATGAAAATTCAGCTAAGCGGGAAAGTTTAATTGAACAAGTTAAAGTGACAAACTAGGTAAAACGCTGTTAACTGTCATAAAAAAGGCTGATAACGTCACAGTTATTAGTCTTTTTTATTAATCGATATGGTCAAAATTATTTCAGAGAAAATTTAGGGTATTGTGCATCCTACCATAGCCATTTTTATCAACCATTGCCTCCTGGGAGCTGGAGGTATTATAACAAATGCACTCTGATTACTTTATCTCAGCAATTTATAAGCACTAAAAAGCAAATGGATTAAAGCTTAAGCGATTTGCCTTGGGATACTTCTATATAATAAAAAACGTTTAAACTCTGCATCAAGCAACGGTTTAGCGATATGATAACCTTGCCCTAAATCGCAACCAATTTCTTTCAACTTTTTATATTGTTCAAGTGTTTCGATACCCTCAGCAGTAGTTTTTATATTTAACGCTTTCGCTAGGTTGACTACAGCATCTAAAATCAAGACTTTATTGCTTACTTCATTTAAGTCATCCACAAAACTTTTGTCTATTTTTAAATAATCTAAAGAAAACTGATGTAAGTAACTGAGTGACGAATAGCCAGTACCAAAGTCATCTAAAGCGACTAGGATATTTAAACTTTTTAATATCTCTAAATGTTTTTTCACTGCATCAACGTTTAAAATTAAGCTTTCTTCGGTAATTTCTACACAAAGTCGAGCCGTAATATTTTCAGATAATTGATGTTGCTCTTGCAGGTATGTAATCAACTCTTGAGAAGCAAAGCCTGATGTTGATACATTAACATTCAGTTTAAATTTAACCGGTAGCCATGCTTTCCAGAGGTTTAAATTACTTATTGCTAACTTCAGCATATAAAGGTCAAGTTGAACTATTTGTCCTGATTTTTCTAAAATAGAAATAAAAACATCGGGTTGCAACAGCCCTAATTTAGGATGTTGCCAACGAACCAAAATTTCAGCCCCAATAACATCACCCGTATCAAAGTCAATTAAAGGTTGATAGTTTCCAACAAACTCTTGGTTTTTAATGGCCCTTTCAAAGTCATATTCGAGCTTCACATTGGTTGATTTATTTTGTTCTTCAAGTGCTTCAAAAAACACGTATTGATTTCGACCCTTTAACTTGGCCTGATACATAGCGTGATCAGCATCAATTAATAATTGATCCGCATTTTTACTGGCATGATTATATGTTGCGATACCAATGCTTAAGCTACTTGAAATATTCAAACCGTCGATATTAAATGCGTCAGCCATTGCATTAATAATGCTCTCAGTAATGCGGCATATTGTCTCATGATCAATTTTACCGTCAAGTAATATGGCAAATTCATCACCACCTAAACGGGCTAGGGTATCAGTATTTCTTAATGTAGTTTTAATCGACTTTACAATGGCGATAAGTAGTTTATCGCCAACGTGATGGCCATAGGTATCATTAACTTGTTTAAACCTATCTACATCAATAAAAAGAATCGCGATATTGTCGTGACGATTATTCTCGCAATGTAAAAACGCATGCTGGATTCTATCTTTAAATAGGGATCTATTAGGTAAGTCTGTGAGAGGATCATGTAACGCTAAAAACTCAAGTTTCTGCTTAGCCTCCATTCTTTCTATCGCATCGTTAATATGCTTTGCGACAAATGATAGAAGTTGTTTGTCTTTCTCTTGGAATAAAAAATCAGTGCTATAACTTTGTACAACCACAATACCTTTATTATCACCAGAGCCAAAAGGTACGCCTAACCAAGCTTTTGGAATGCTACCTAGAATATAAAGCTCTTTGCTATCCAACATTTTTTGAATATCTTTTTCATACAATAAAAAAGGGGTATCTTTTGATAAGGTATAACCAGTAATACTTAAATTTTCCGGATCAATTCTAACTTTTTCAAAAATTTCACCTAGATCAAACTCATCAACAGCATCTTGATCAAGTTCGTCTACAGCATAAGGAAATTCAATGGTCTCTCCATTATCTTTAAGCAAGGCAACAAAAAAGTTTTTTGCAAAAGTAAGGCGACCAATACATTGATGTAAATGCCGATAAAATTCACCCATTGTTTTGGTTTTAAAGGTAAGTTCAGCAATTTCGAATAAGGCATCTTGAATTTTATTGGCATACTCTAAATTTTCAATAATCTCTTCCAAACCATCAACTCTGATGATTTGAGATATTTTCATTGCCGCAATAGAGGCTAGTGCGGTGAGTGTTTTTAGGTGATATTCAGTATAAAAATCGGCTCGGGCATGTTCGGTATCAATAACACCAAGTAATTGTTCTTTAAATAATATTGGCACCGCTAGCTCTGAAAGCGTAGTTTCTCCATCTTGTATGTAGCCATCAAACTTTCGTGTATCTTTAACTAATATGGGTTGTTTTGTTGCGGCTACTTTTCCAATAACCCCTTGATTAAAAGGTATAACCATTAAGTTGGCAGAGGTGTCACTGAGTCGAGTATTGGTGATTTTATCATTATCCAGAAAGGTGCTTTTTTTAAAGCCAGACATGCGACTTAAGGTCTTAGCGCCTGCATCTAAGGTATAAATTACAGCATCATCAAAGCCTAGCTTTTCAACAATATTTTCGGCTAAATATTGCCAAACTTCATTCGGGGTGTTTAATAACAAAATATCAGTAGCAAACTGATTCGTAATAGTTAAACTTTTAATCGTTTGTGATTTAGATAGTTCTGACAAAATATTGATGCCCAATAGTTAAATACCACCTCATCAAGCTGAAAATTGGATGTGTGATTTTTTATTATTTTTATTATTTTTATTATTTTTAATTAGAGCAAAATTATAATCGGAAGTCTATTGAGCAATAGCAGTATAAAAAAAGACGTTAATTCACTGTACAATATCGGCCTGTTTGCTGTAAAACTTCCTTACTAGCTTGAAATCAATAATGAATATTTTATTTTTCATCATTAATATTTTGCAAGCCCACCGTAACTTATTACGTAGCTAAATAAATAGCAAACGATACCTGACTAAATAGACAAGTTTATGAGAGTAAAAGCCCAACTCTAAATACGTTAGACAATACCGCTTTTACAGATAAAAATGGGGAATAACAGTGCTACTCCCCTTATTAATCAAGTTGATTTATCTAAATTATGATTTTTTTCAGACACCATAGCCACGACTAAATTTTAGTCTAAATCCAAACAATATAACTAAGCTAAACAACATAAAATATCCCAAACTACCACCTGAGCTTGATTCGGTTTTAGTAGGCTCTGCAGCTGATTGCACCACAAATGAAACTGTTGCTTGCCCTATGTTGTCGTTTACATCACGAACTTCGTATGTGAATGAATCATTGCCGGAAAACCCAACATTAGGAGAATATTTGTATTGCCCTGCTTCTGATAAAGTAAGTACCCCACTTTTAACATCAGTAACAATACGATAACTCAGAGATTGTCCGTCAACATCCGTTGTTGGTAAACTTTGTGAGATATTTCCATTAAAAAGTAAGGAAAGTGAAGTGCTTTCTGGTTCTGGTACATCTTCAACTGCATTGACTGTAATTTTAATAATTTGACTAGTAGACTTAGCTTCACTATCAGTTACTTTTACGGTGAATGAGGTTTCACCGTAAAAGTTTAAAGCAGGATCAAAACTAAACTTCCCATCGCTTTCAACGTTCACACTACCTTCTATGTCTGCATCACTTATTAGTTCAATCGTCATTGATTGTCCTTCAATGTCAGTTGCCTTTAACTCACTCGTTAATAAATTATCCTCATCCACAGAAAAAGATGTGGTGGTAAAAGTAGGTGCATCATTGACAGGGGCAATAGTTATGTTAACTAACCCTTCAACACTTGCACCATGCTCATCTGTGAGGCGAACAGTAAAACTTTCTAACCCTGAAAAATTATTACTCGGAGTATAAGTAAAAGCAGAACCGCCATTTAACTCAACAGTGCCATTAGTTGCAGGAGTCACAAGCTCAGCTGTGTGAACCCCAGAGTCTACATCAAAGAAAAGTATATTCTGTGTTAATGCTGTATCTTCATTTATGAAAAAATTATTTACTTCAAAAACAGGTGCATCATTCACAGGGTTAACATCAATAATAATTTTGGTCTGACTCATCCCTCCTTGTTCATCTGTAACTGCAACTTCAAAACTATCTTGTTGGTCATAATCAGCATTTGGCTGATAGTTGAAGTGACCTGAGTCTTGCAAATTTAAGGCACCTGATTCAGGGGCAGAGATAATTGAAAACGTTAATGTTTCACTATCAACATCTGTGGCTGTAATTTGATCAGATAGCAAACGATCTTCATCAATATTAAAAGTCATGCTAACAATTTCAGGCTTGTCATTTACAGAAGTAACCGTTATCGCTATTTCCTTTTCACTAACACCGTTATTTTGATCGGTAATTGAAACAACAAGCGAGTCTTCACCAAAAAAATTCACCTCAGGGGTATAAGTTAACAAACCCTGTAAAGAAATAGACACTAAACCATTGGTAGGTTCCGTTATTAAATTAAATTCTACATCGTCATTCTCTATATCTTCAAAAGCGATTTCAGACGTCAACACTATGTCTTCATCGGTTGATAACGCGCTTGTTATAATGGTAGGTGCGTCATTAATTGAATTTACAGTAACCAATAATTCGTGCTCACTAAAGTTACCATGTATATCTTCAGCTTTTATCGAAATGGAGTCTTCACCATTAAAGTTTCCATTTGGTGTGTATGTTATTTCTTCGCCATCAACGGTTACCTCACCATGAAGAGCATCATTAATAATAGAAACGTCTAAAGCATCTGCCTCTGGATCTATAAAGGCACTTAAAGGTTCTGAAATTTCATCTTCATTGATCTCAAGCGAGAAAACATTAGCTATTGGCGCTTTGTTTATTTGAAAAAACTTTACCTGTCCTTGATCTTTGGTTGTCACAAGCACATAACTATCTGCTATTTGAAAGTTGGCCTCACGCCACTCAAAATCATTTATTTTTGCTTTCGAGATCAAGGTTGGCAAGTTAGGCTCAGAGGTATCAAACAGATGAAAATAAAAGCCATCTGAAATAAGTAAATAGCCTTCTAAAATGTCAGCACTTATACCATTGAGTGCTGAAAATGCCATATCAATTGAATTAACTTCTACGAATTCTTCAGACTCTGTCAGTTCAACAATTTTTATTCCTTGCGGACTTATCAGATAAATATAGTCGTTACCTATCACTAGCTGATAATAGCTAAACCCAAGTTCTATTGTTTTACTGTATGCAAAATCGTCGGTGTCATAGTCTGTAAATAAATGGAATCTATTATTCCCACATGGGTCTGATGCTATTAGTGTATCCGCAAGAAAACCTAATTTTTGTGGGCAAGAGTTGATAGGGTCAGAGATGCTAGCTTCCTTAGGAACCTCATACAAACTATAAGGTGAGATAACGTTATGTCGCATAACTGAAGATTCAGTATCAAAATTTGTGTTAAATATATTACTACCTTTAAATAATAGTGGAGCGGTTTTATTATTAACTGTAACTTCGCTGTTTAGTTGAATTTCACTATCACTCACTATTGTTTTATTACTAATCATTATCTCGTTAGAAAAAAATAAATTAGCTGATATTCTCTCTATGTCTTTAACATCTTCGATAATACTATTTTGCAAAGTAATATTGTCAATATCAGCAATGTTAACAATATCTATGCGTGATTCACGAGGTAAATATACCAGGTTGCTTTCAATAACAGCCTTACCCATATGGCCGCTTTGATTATAAGAAAATGCTACGCTATCTATAGCGCCATTAATAAGTTCTATTTCAAAAACACCTGATTTAGTATTAAGACCAATAAGCTTGTCATCACGCCAGTACACATAACGCATATAAGAGTTTGAAAAGAAGTAATCGGTTAAACTTTCTGTATAAGAAGTACTTATTGTATTGGCTTCAGTGATTTGAAATGTATAAATCGCGTTGTCAGAAATGGCTTTAACAGTATTTTCTTTTGCTGTTAAATGAAAGATTTTGTTATATTGAATAGTATCAAAGTCATTTAAAATACTGACTTGCCCATCCATTAATTTAATCAAATATAAATATTGATAATTAGAAATGACAAAGCGTCCATCCCCCAAATAAACACTGTTCCCAGATATACCAATACCTTCTAGTACCCCTGAATCACTTAACGTTAAGTCTGCGAGTTGGTATGACTCTATCTTAGTCGAAAGTGTTTGGCCCTGTTGCACTCTATATACATAATAAAGCGTTGAACCTTCAATAAATAAATTTCGATCAGAAACATAAACCTCTTCATTATAGTCACTTTCTTGTGATTGAATGACATTGGTAAGACTGAAAACGCCTTCGGTTTCTTCAATGACGTAAATTTTGCTATCGCCATCTACGTAATATAAATTATCACCTTGATAAGCCACTGTGACATTCCAATGCCCTAAAACAGTTAATGAGTAAACTTGCGTAATATTTGTAACGTCAGCGATACTATATATATTAATTTTGTCGTTAGTTAAAATAACTAAAAAATCTTTAAACTTAGTGATTGCACGAATATCAGGTTCAAAATCAAATTTTATTTGATCTATAAGTGAGTCCTCTCCTGTTAATTCAGGGTCGATTACATCAACTTCCCCAGAACTAGTTGCTATATAGTAATGGTTATCAATTTCTACCATATGCTCATAACTACCCGAGCCCCACTCTGCCTTTTTTACTAGCTTAGCTTCTTGAGCAACAGCATAATTTGATAATAAAATATTTGACAACAACAAAACCACATAGACAAAACACTTCATTTTTCATTCCCTTGATAGAGCCGATATAATAATTACATCGAATTTAACATATTATTTACAATTTAAAAACTTGTTTAATAAGTGTAAATTAAGCGCTTAAATAAAATTTATCTAGCATTTTATTACAAATGAAATAGCAGTTTATGCACTTTGAGCATAAACGTAAAAAGGGTAATAACATTGCTGTTATTACCCTTTTATATAAATCGATGTAGCTAAATCAACTAGTGATTTTCAGACACCATATTGACAGTATATTTAGGAATTTCGACGACTAGGTCTTCATCACCGACTAACGCCTGGCAACTTAAACGTGATTCAGGCTCTAATCCCCATGCTTTATCAAGCATGTCATCTTCAAGTTCGTCGCCCTCAGCAATTGAGTCGAAGCCTTCGCGAATAATCATATGACATGTAGTACATGCACAAACTTTTTCACAAGCATGTTCAACACCAATATCATTTCTCAGTGCTACGTTTAATACGCTTTCGCCTTTTTCGGCTTGAACAACTGCCCCATCTGGACATAGTTCTTCGTTCGGTAAAAATATAATCTGTGGCATGTAACTAAACCTCGTCTACTGAATGGCCAGATAGTGCTGTTTTGATAGATGAATCCATTCTACGCTCAGCAAATATGGCGGTACTATTATTTAATGTGTCTAACGCCGCTTCGATTTCATCGGCATTACCTGTTTGGCTTATTTTATCGAGTGCAGTAATAGCATCATTAATGACGTTTATCTCGTCATTTTCAAGTAATGCACTATCAGCGGTAAGTGCTGCTTTAACTGACTCTATAACACGTGATGCTTCAACTTGTTGCTCTTTAAGCATACGTGCCTGAATATCTTGTTCTGCATTTTCCATTGAGTCTTTTAACATCGTCGTAATTTCATCAGCTTCTAAACCAAAGCTTGGTTTAACGGTAATGCCTGACTCAACACCTGTTGATTTTTCCATTGCAGAAACTTCTAGCAAGCCATCTGCGTCTACTTTAAAAGTAACGCGAATGTGTGCAGCACCTGCGGTCATAGCAGGTATACCTCTTAGCTCAAAGCGTGCTAAAGAACGACAGTCTTCAACAAGCTCTCGTTCACCTTGTAATACATGGACTGCCATGGCTGTTTGGCCATCTTTGAAAGTAGTAAATTCTTGGGCTTTAGCGACAGGGATCGTGGTATTGCGTGAAATAACTTTCTCAACTAGGCCGCCCATGGTTTCTAAACCTAATGACAAAGGGATAACATCAAGTAATAAAATGTCACTGTCAGGTTTATTACCCGCCAATATATCTGCTTGAATAGCGGCGCCTAACGCAACAACTTTATCAGGGTCAATTGAGGTTAAAGGCTGTCGTTTGAAGAAATTTTCAACTTCGATGCGAACTAAAGGAACACGTGTAGAACCGCCAACCATGACAACTTCTATAACATCTTCAATCACAAGTTCAGCATCTTTTACTGCACGTCGACAAGCACGTAATGTTTTTTTCACTAAAGGAGCAATAAGTTGTTCAAAGTCACTACGCGTAACTTTACCTGTCCATGTTTTGTCGTCGGCAAGGGCTAATGAAACATCAACACTCTCAGTGTTTGATAATTGTTCTTTAGCCAAACACGCTTGTTGTGTTAGTTGTCGTTCCATAGAAGTAGTCAGTGGGCGAACTAAACCAGCTTGTGCGATAAGATATTCAACTAATATGCCATCAAAGTCATCGCCACCAAGTGCAGAATCGCCACCGGTTGCTAATACTTCAAATACACCTTTATTTAAGCGCAATATTGAAATATCAAACGTACCACCACCTAAATCATAAACCGCTACAACGCCTTCTTGTCCACTGTCTAAACCATAAGCAACCGCTGCGGCTGTTGGTTCGTTAAGCAAACGTAGTACGTTAACACCGGCTAATTTTGCCGCGTCTTTCGTGCTATGACGTTGTGCGTCATCAAAATATGCTGGCACCGTGATCACCACACCAGTAAGCTCGCCACCTAAGGAAGCTTCTGCACGCTTTACCAGAGTTTTAAGAATTTCAGCTGACACTTGCACAGGATTAACATCCCCCGTTCGTGTCACAATTGACGGGTGGTTTTCATCACCAGCAAAGGAATAAGGCAGCGATGCATATTTGTTGTTAATATCAGTTTTAGAACGTCCGATTAAACGCTTTGCCGATACGATGGTATTTTCAGGGTCACTTACAGCAAAAGCCTTCGCGTCGTTACCGACAAGAATGTCATTGCTTTGGTAGCTTACTACAGAAGGTAAAATGTCGAGGCCATGCGCATCAACAATAGTTTCAGCCAAGCCACTTTTTACGCTAGCAATTAATGAATTTGTGGTACCGAGGTCAATGCCAGCGGCGAGTCGATGTTCATGAGGAACGGTACTTTGCCCAGGTTCAGCGATTTGTAATAATGCCATTGTAAAAGCTCGTTAGGTAATAGTTTTACGGATTTTTTATTAATAACGACATCGTTTTTATACAGTAATGTCGCTATTAACGTCTTAATTTTGTAACTTAGTCGTCTAACAACAACTCTTCGAGTTTTTCGAGTTCAACATGCAGTTTTTGATAAAATTTAAGTTTTCTTAAATTGTCGCATGCTGAACTGTTTGACTCAGTTGTGTTATCTGCCAATTGCGTTTGCAACTGAGTAAACAGTTGCTGATATTCTGTTTCAAACACTTGTGAAGCGTTAAACACGGCTGCATCTATATCATCAGCTTGTTTAACGTCATCTAGCATTTCACGCAATTCCATTTGGTGCATTAAAAAGCTCACATCACCAAATGAAGCTTGCTCGCTAGGCATGCTAACACCGCGCAATTCTAATAAGTATTGCGCACGTTTTAGCGGTTTTTTCAGTGTTTGATAGGCATCGTTAATCAGCGTTGATTTCTTAACGGCTAACATTTGCTCTTGGCTAGATGCATGAGCAAAACGGTCAGGATGCACTTTTTTTTGTAATGTTTGATAAAGTGTTGAAAGTTTAGCCAAATCAATATTGAACTGAATATCTAAACCAAATAATTCAAAATAATTCAAAACCACTCCAGTGAAGTTAGTCGTTCACTAAACATTAAAACTTTCACCACAGCCACATTCGCCTTTAGCGTTTGGGTTGGTGAATTTAAAGCCTTCGTTCAAACCTTCTTTAACAAAATCAAGTTCGATACCATCAAGGTAAACCAAGCTTTTACCATCAATAATGATATTACAGTCATTGATGGAAAACAGCGTGTCGTCTTCATTTAGATCATCTACAAATTCAAGTACATAAGCTAAACCAGAACAACCTGTTGTTTTAATACCTAATCGTAAACCAAGGCCCTTGCCTCGGTTTTCGATAAACGACTTTACCCTGTCAGATGCAGCAGGTGTCATCGTTACACTCATAGTTTATCTCCAGCTTAAGCTTTTTGCTTACTACGGTAATCTTCGATTGCCGCTTTAATTGCGTCTTCCGCTAGGATTGAACAGTGAATTTTTACTGGCGGTAATGCAAGTTCTTCAGCAATAGCGGTGTTTTTAATTTCGCCAGCTTCATCAATTGATTTACCTTTAACCCATTCTGTTACTAATGAGCTTGATGCAATTGCAGAACCACAACCGTAAGTTTTAAATTTCGCATCTTCGATAATACCGTCTGCAGAAATTTTAAGTTGTAGTTTCATAACATCACCACACGCGGGTGCGCCAACCATACCTGTAGCAACTTGTGGATCGTTTTTATCTAATGAACCAACGTTGCGTGGATTTTCATAATGATCAATTACTTTTTCGCTATAAGCCATGTTATTTCTCCTAGTGCTCTAATGAGCAGCCCACTCTATTGAGTCTAAATCGATACCGTCTTTGAACATTTCCCAAAGCGGTGACATGTCACGTAAATGGCCAATTGCCTTTTTAATCAGGTCAATGGCATAGTCAATTTCTTCTTCTGTAGTGAAACGACCAAAGCTAAAACGAATTGAGCTATGTGCCATTTCATCATTAAGCCCTAAAGCTCGTAATACGTATGACGGCTCTAAACTTGCTGATGTACAAGCTGAACCTGAAGATACAGCTAAGTCTTTAAGCGCCATAATTAACGATTCGCCTTCAACAAAGTTAAAGCTAACGTTTAAGTTACCCGGGTAGCGTTTGTCTGCATCGCCGTTAATAAAAACTTGTTCCATATCGTTCAAACCAGCCCATAAACGATCACGCATTGTAATTACATGTGCTTCGTCTTGTGCTAATTCTTCTTTGGCAATTCTAAATGCTTCACCCATACCAACAATTTGGTGTGTCGCTAATGTACCAGAGCGCATACCACGCTCATGACCGCCACCGTGCATTTGCGCTTCAAGGCGAATACGAGGCTTACGACGAACATAAAGTGCACCAATACCTTTAGGACCATAAATTTTATGAGCCGAGAAAGACATAAGGTCAACTTTTAAATGTTGCAAGTCTATGTTGATTTTACCAGCGCTTTGCGCAGCATCAACATGGAATATAATTTTACGAGCACGACACATTTCGCCAATTTCAGCAATGTCTTGAATAACACCAATTTCGTTATTCACATGCATAATGCTCACTAATACTGTGTCATCACGCATTGCATCGTTTAATTTGTTTAAATCAATTAAACCATTACTTTCTGGGTCAAGGTACGTTACCTCAAAACCTTGACGTTCAAGTTCACGACAAGTGTCTAGTACAGCTTTATGCTCAGTTTTACAGGTAATAATGTGCTTACCTTTTTTGCTATAAAACTTAGCGGCACCTTTAATACCAAGGTTATTCGACTCTGTTGCACCAGAAGTAATAACAATTTCACGTGGATCAGCGTTGATCAAGTCAGCAATTTGATTACGAGCGATATCAACCGCTTCTTCTGCTTGCCAGCCGAATTTGTGTGAGCGTGATGCTGGGTTTCCGTAAAAACCATCAGTTGTCATATATTGCATCATTTTTTCAGCTACACGCTTGTCTACTGGTGTGGTCGCTGAATAATCAAAATAAATAGGAAGCTTCATTGATTAATAATCTCCAATTGTACTAGCCATTAATGCCAGTCATTCATAATATTGCGAGTGGTAATTAAGGTCTCTAACGAGGGTGATTTGCGCGCTTTCGCTGTGGCTTCATCTTGTCGTTGTGACACAATTTTAACATTTCGTTGCTCGACGAGCTCGGCAAGTGAAATGCTTTTTAAAAAATCTTCAATTCTATCGCTTAAATCAGTCCATAAGTAATGCGTTAAGCATTGTTGTCCATCTTGACAATTACCTGTACCGCCACATTTGGTGGCATTGATACTTTCATCAACAGCGTTGATAACATCGGCAACGGTAATTTGTGCTGAACATTGACCTAAACGATAACCACCACCTGGGCCACGAACACTATTTACAAGTCCGTACTTTCTTAGGCGTGAAAAAAGTTGTTCTAAGTATGATAATGAAATGCCTTGGCGTTCTGAAATATCAGCCAATGGCACAGGTCCTGTTACGGCATGTATAGCCACATCAAGCATCGCTGTTACCGCATATCGGCCTTTAGACGTCAATTTCATTTAATACTCCTATCAATTTGCTGCGCAATTTTACATATCCCTATAAAATAGTCAACTAAATACCCGAGTGATTTACTCAGGTATTTTACGCGGCTTTAATAATTAGTCAATAAAAAGGAGAATATTGGTGGGCATTAACACATAAAACTTAACTATTTTGTCTATATATCATATAAAAACGGTTTATATCTAAAAGCTATATTGTTGGGTCAAAAGACTCTTTAATGCCTTCTCTGCGTTTAGCAGCAGCTTTTTCATCTTCGTCGAACTCACCAACTTTTAATTCAGGTAGATCTTCTTGACAAACTTCACCACCTAACTGGTTAACCTCTCGACATAAAGAAGAAATTTTATTGTCCATTAAGTGCATATGATCAAGCAAACGACCAATTGCCTTAGCAACAGGATCAGGGTTATCTGTAGCAACAGCATAAGCATCAAAGCCATATTTTTTAGCTACTTTTTCACGCTTTTCCGCATCGCCTTTATTCTTGTTAGAATTAACAATTCGAGCAGGTATGCCAACCGCAGTTGCATTTTCAGGTACATCTTTTACCACAACAGAGTTTGATCCAACTTTGCCGTGCTTGCCAATAGTAATGGGCCCTAATATTTTAGCACCAGCACCAATAACAACATTGTCCATTAAAGTTGGATGGCGTTTGCCTTCTTTCCAACTTGTACCACCTAAAGTAACACCTTGATATAAAGTAACGTCGTCACCAATTTCTGCAGTGCCACCAATAACTACCCCCATACCATGATCGATAAAAAATCGACGACCAATAGTTGCACCAGGATGAATCTCGATGCCAGTT
The DNA here is from genome assembly GCF_003061515.1 of Colwellia sp. Arc7-D. Lineage (NCBI taxonomy): Bacteria > Pseudomonadati > Pseudomonadota > Gammaproteobacteria > Alteromonadales > Colwelliaceae > Colwellia > Colwellia sp. Arc7-D. Next base: position 931,379 of record NZ_CP028924.1, on the reverse strand, counting down.
AACCAACGTGAAAATGTCGATAAAGAGCGCCCTAACCATTTCCAGTTGTTTTTCCACAAACTGTGGCTCAAACGGTGAAACCAAACCGCATGCAAACCAGGGTAGTTTGTTAAAACTTCAAAGACATTGCGTGCTGCAGGATCTCGATCAAATACACTATTGATGTCTTCTTTCATGCGGTCAAACATTTTACGTTCCTTAATTCTTTATTCGAAAGCCATAATTAGATAAATAGTTGAGTCACTATTTATGGCTATCATTAATCTTTATTGTCACTTTTAGCAGCGCGTTCAACTGAGGCTAAAATACCACGCATCATTTTCAACTCTTTAACATCAGGTCTAGCACGATTAAACAAACGACGTAACTTTGTCATCACCAAACCTGGATGGCTTGGTACAATAAAGCCAGTGTCTTTTAATGCATTTTCAAAGTGTTGATAAAAGCGCTCAGTTTCATCAACAAGCGGATATTCTTCGTTGTCAGCCTGCGTGAACGCTTCTTGTTCATGAATCAAAAAGCTTGTGCGTACTTCATAACTTAATGTTTGTACCGCCATAGCTAAATTCAATGAACTGTATTCTGGATTCGCTGGAATTTGCACATGAAAATGACATAACTGCAGTTCTTCATTGGTTAAACCGCTACTTTCACGACCAAATACCAAGGCAACTGGATATTCTTGTGCTTCGGTGATCAGTTTTTCACCACAGCCGCGAGGCTCTAGCATAGGCCAAGGTAATGTGCGTGAACGAGCACTTGTACCCACCACTAAACCACAATCATCAATGGCTTCTTCTAGCGTCGATACAACTCTGGCACCTTTTAGCACATCTGTTGCGCCAGCGGCTAAAGCTTGCGCCTGACCGTTAGGCATTTCAATAGGATCAACTAAAACGAGATCTGTTAAGCCCATTGTTTTCATAGCGCGAGCTGCTGAACCGATATTACGACAATCTGAGGTATTAACGAGGACTATGCGTACTTTGTTTAATAAAGAATCTGACATTATTTACACTTACTTAATTCGAAGACAACAATTTAAATATAATGTTGCCTATCTAGATGGCTAAAATTGCCGATAATATTAACATAGAACCTTATACTTGTACTGCGAAAAAATCACGTCTTTTATATTTGTTAATTAGTGTTTATCAATATGGCTTAGCTCTTTCGCTTATATAGATAAATTAAAGACAGCTAAGTTTGAATTGATACGCTATAACTTTATTTAAGATAAGTAAGTTCTATTAGTTATTAATAAAGAAGGGTATCGCAAATTGATTATTAGTTTGCTATAATTCGCGCGCTTAATTTTAGGGGTTCATCACTGTATGGCTTGCTAAAATTAACCTCGTTCTTTTACATAGCTGTTTATGACATTTTACAACATATAGGGTAGTCGATAATGCATCCGATGCTAAATATTGCCGTGCGCTCTGCGCGTGCTGCGGGCAAAGTAATTCTGCGCGCTTTTGAACAAGTAGATAAGATTGAAATTGAATCTAAGGGTACTAACGATATCGTTACTAATGTTGATATAAGTGCTGAACTAGCTATTGTTGAAACAATTCAAAAATCTTACCCAAATCACACGATTATTGGTGAAGAGTGTGGCGTAATTGAAGGTAAAGACAATGATTACCAGTGGATTATTGATCCACTAGACGGAACGTCAAATTTCGTTAAAGGTATTCCACACTTTGCAGTATCAATTGCACTAAAAGTTAAAGGGAAATTAGATCAATCTGTGATCTACGATCCTATCCGTGGTGAACTATTTACGGCAAGTCGCGGTAAAGGTGCTCAATTAAACGGTTTCCGTATTCGCGTAAAACAATCTAAAGATCTTAACGGTTCTATTTTAGCGACAGGTTTTCCTTTTAAGCATAAGCAACATACCAATGCTTATTTAGAAATGTTTAAAACACTTTTCGGTAAAACATCAGATATGCGTCGTGCTGGCTCTGCTGCACTTGATTTAGCTTATGTTGCTGCAGGCCGAGTTGACGGTTATTTCGAGATTGGTTTAAAACCATGGGATACCGCAGCCGGTGAGTTAATGGTAATTGAAGCTGGTGGTTTAGTAACTGACTTTGTTGGTGGCCATAATCACAGTAACTCAGGCAACATTGTTGCTAGTAGCCCGCGTTTAGCAAAAGAAATATTAAAAGATATTCGCCCTCACTTAGGTGAAGCTCTAAGCAAATAACGCTTAATAATTACTGTTAAAAAGCGCCTTCTGGCGCTTTTTTTATGCCTGTAATATAGGAAGTTTTGCGTAAGAGCTTCATGGCGACTGAAGTCGCCTACGAAAGCAACGCATTATTAGGTATGAAAACTATGTCGGCCGAATAACACTTTCTCACAGGGAGAAAACAAAGAGAAGTGAAGGAGAAAGTACAAAATCATTATTATCCCTATAAAAACCTCATTATTTTCTCATTTTCTTCTCCCTGTAAAATACAATGCTTGCAGACAGTGCTGCAATCTTAGGGGCTAAATGAGTAAATGTGTACCTGCCCCACTTTAGATAGGGGCATAATGACTTCTCGGATTAGCGCTCAGCGCGCCTCTGCCTTTCTCGGTGGTGAATTATATTTTATGTTTTTCTGCGGCTAAAACCACACATACAAGACATTAAGTCTTTATCCTTCGTAAGGGGCCGATTTCAGTCGTCTATTTATTACTCCAATAAATCCGCCCATTCCGACTAAAAGAAGCACATAAAAAAACCAGCAAACGCTGGCTTTTAAAAGTGCCTATCGTGTTAAGTGCTTAAAGCACACCACGCTCTATTTGATTCAACTCGATTGACTTAAATAAAGCAGTGAAGTTACCTTCTCCAAAACCTTTATCGTCAACACGTTGGATCATTTCAATAAAGATAGGACCAAAGATATTTTTAGTGAATATCTGTAACAGGTATGAATTTTCTTTTTGACTATCAACCAATACTTGATGATCACGAATTCGTTGTTGGTCTTCTTTAACCCAAGGAATGCGGTCAAAAACATCATCATAATATTCAGGCACAATATTTAGTGTATCGATAATGTTTTTATCGAGTTTATCCAATGAGCCTAATAGATCATCTGAAATAAATGCTAAATGCTGAACACCCGGGCCATTATATTCATTTAGGTATTCATCTATTTGGTTATTGCTAGTGCCTTTACCTTCGTTAATAGGAATACAGAACGTGCCACACGGAGATTGTAAAGCGTATGATACTAATGCTGATTTCTCACCTTTAATATCAAAGTAACGTACGTCAGTGAAGCCAAATATATTCTTATAAAAGTCAGCCCAAAATTCCATTGTGCCTTGATAAACGTTGTTAGTTAAATGATCAACAGCTTTAAAGCCTTTATCTTTCACTAATACTGGTTCAGCAATATCTTCACAATCATCTTCATATATTGAGCCTTTAGCGCCAAATTTTTCAATGAAGTAAATTAAGCTATCACCAATACCAAAAATAGCAGGGTAAGGTAATTTTTTATCAACATTTTGGGCTGATTTAGCACCACGCTCAACGGCTTGCTCGAAAGCAAAATCCGCATCTTCTACACGCCAACCCATTGAACAAATAGCAGGTCCGTGGCTTTTAGCAAATTCTTTAGAGAATCCAGCTTGCTCGTTGTTTAAGAAAAAATGGATATCATTTTGATTAAAATAATCAATATCACGGCCTTTGAATTTTTTTGTTTTTGAAAAACCAAAGCCGTAGAAAGCGTCAGCCATAAAGTCAGAATCTGGCGATGCATATTCAATAAATTCGATACCACGTAAATTTAGCGGGTTTGTTACTTCTTTCATAATTGTTTCTCTCACTGTAGCAATAGAGCGATTATTACTGTGAAATCATCGCAGAGGAAGTGAATGAAAAAACGGGTGTTATTTGAAGCGTAAATCTATTGTTACGTTAAAATCAGATGAATTATTAGCTGCAAGGATCTAAGCTATAGCGAGTAGTGCACGCAGATGTAACGTTATTTTTACAGCTATATATTGATGCAAAAAATTGCTCAGATAACCACCTAAAGCAAGCTCAGTATATGGTCACTTTATCGATCAATATTGTTTTTAGTATCGATTTAAACGTAGAAATAAAGTCGGTCTACTTTCAGCAGATGAAAAAAAACGCCAACCTTTTTAAAAAAGTTGACGCTTAGTTTTACTAATCAAAAGTGATTAGTTAGTGCGTTGCTCTTTACGTGGACGAGATGGACGCTCAGCTGCTGGCTGCGTATCTGACACTGTAATAGCAAGTGCTTGACGACGAACTTGAACACGCTTTAACTGTGTAAAAGACTTCTCAGGCATACCTTTAGGCAACTGCACAAAGCTATGTTTTTCATGTAAGTTGATAGCACCAATGTAGCTGCTGTCTAATGAAATTTCATTAGCGATTGCGCCAACGATATCACCAGGACGTGCACCATGCTCTTTACCTACTTCTAGGCGGTAAGTCTGCCAATCAACATCTGAACGGGCAACTTTAGCTTTACGAGGAGCGCGCTCTGCACGGTTCTCATTACGGTTATCACCACGAGATTCATTGCGACCTCCGCGAGCATCATTGCGACCACCGCGGCTATCGTTACGACCACCACGAGTATCACGAGCATCATTGCGGCCATTACTTTCACGCGCATCACGACGAGGCTTAGGATCTTCTTTCGGTTGTAAAGGTTGCTTTAACTGTTTTTGATAAAGTAACGCTGCGGCTAAATCTGTCATTGAAAGCTCTGACTCACTAGCCATTGTTTCAATAATTTCACGCATCGCTGTTAATTCTTTATCAGCAACAATAGACGCTAACTCATTACAAGTACGCTCAATACGGGCTTTACCAATTTCTTGAATATTTGGTAAGTCGTACATTGCAATCGTACCAGAGGTTAAACGCTCATAATGACGCAAAGAATACATTTCACGTGGACGAACAAATGAAATCGCTGTACCACTACGACCAGCACGGCCTGTACGGCCTATACGGTGAACGTAAGCTTCGTTGTCACCCGGTAAATCATAGTTAATAACTAATGAAAGACGCGGAATATCAAGACCACGAGCAACAACATCAGTCGCTACAAGAATTGATGAAACACCTGATTTAAGTTGGTCAACAGTACGTTCACGTTGTGCTTGGTTCATATCACCGTTCAAGGCAACAGAAGCATAACCTGCACGTTCTAATTTCTCAGCAACGTCAATCGTGTCATTACGAGTACGAACGAAGATTAGCATTGCATCATATTCAACAGTTTCAGCAATACGCTCTAAAGCTGTCATTTTGTTAATACCGCTAACTTTCCAAGCGTATTGTGTAATATTGGCTTTTTCTTTTTTCACTGCAGCAACTTTAATGTGCTCAGGATTTTTCAAAAAGCGATTCGCTACTTTGCGAATTTGTGGAGGCATGGTTGCAGAGAACAACGCCATTTGTGTTTCTTTAGGCAGATGCTCAAGGATCCACTCAATATCTTCTAAAAAGCCCATGTTTAACATTTCATCAGCTTCATCAAGCACACAAAATGATAAGTTGTCTAATTTAAGGCTCTTACGACGTAAGTGATCCATTAAACGACCAGGTGTACCAACAACAACTTGTGCACCACGTTCTAGTTGTTGAAATTGTGGTTGGTAAGATTGACCACCGTATAAGGTAGCAACTTTTAAGCCTTTCATGTCTTTAGCAAAAGTTTCAATCGCTTCTGCTACTTGAATAGCTAATTCACGTGTTGGCGCTAGCACCATTAATTGTGGCTTACGAAGCGTCACATCAATTTTTGCTAGTGCAGGCAAACCAAAGGCAGCAGTTTTACCTGTACCTGTTTGTGCTTCACCAAGAACGTCTTTACCTTGAAGTAAAGGTGGAATTGTTTGCGCTTGGATTGGCGTAGATGATTCAAAACCTAGTGCTTTTACAGCAGATACTAAGTTTTCAGGCAAACCAAGGGCGTCAAAGCCTACAGAGGCATTGTTAAGATCAGTCATATAATTTTGTCTTCTCATGGTAGAAACTGGCTATACGCCAAAATTCCTACATACATATACGAGGAAACCACCAGGAAGACTTAAGGCACATTCATTACGTTAACGTTGAAAGGTTAACTGGGCAAGTCTATGGGCGGATATACCCCACTCATTTTTAAAATTCTGTGATTATCTACGTTTACTATCTAAGGTTCTTAAAGAAACCATTTCGATTCACGATCACAGAGGCGCGCATTATACAGACGTAGTAAAATTATACAAGTGATAATGTAAACTTTACCGTATTTAAACATGAAAATAGCTTTAAATGCTTAAAATAAGCACTTAAAGCTACTTTAACTCGAAAAAACCATTGAAGTTATTATAGGCTAGTTATCTATTTCAAAACCGCCTTTTACCTTTTTAACTCGCATACCACCTGAGCCACTATTGATAATTTTTAAACCACCCGCTTGTTCCACATCAATGCCACCAGAGCCATCGTCAATTGTGACTAAACCCTCAATATTTCTGACAGTTAACTCGCCAGAACCATCTTCAAAAACGGCATCGCCCGATACATTCTTTACAAAAATGCTGCCCGAACCATCATCAATATCAAGGTTACCGTCAACGTTCTTCACTTCTATTTCACCAGAGCCATCAATAATACTGACATTACCTATGACTTGACTTATGTATACGCCGCCGGAACCATCATTGATCTTAAGATCATTATTAATATCGTCAATAGTCATGTCACCTGATCCATCTTTTATTTCAACTGCTGCATAAATATGGCTAATAGAGATAGCACCTGAGCCATCATCAATTTTTAACATAAGCTGGCTTGGCATGATGACTTTAATATCAATATGTGGCGAATCTCCTTGCCAAAAACCATTACTGTCAACTTTCGCCACTAAATACGCACTTTTACCTGATTGCGTTAAAGTTAATTCGACGTCATTTGAATCTCGACCTTCGGTATATATATCAGCGACTACAGTAATTTCTGTCACATCTTCAGAGCCTTCAATGACCAAAGAGCCTGCTCCTGCTTCGATATCCAATGCGTTAAGTTTTTTGGCATCAATTATCAGTTCTTGTTGGCTATGATAATTAGCATAAGATGGGCTTGCCACGACAATACAGCCACTTAAGATGGTTACGCCTGATATAAATAATAATGCTTGGGTTAATTTCATTGGGTTATTTCCTTGTAAACTATCGTTTTTTAATCATTGTTTTACAATACAATCAAAAATCACGCCAAACAATAAATACCATTAATATTAATAACTTAGAAGGAAATGCTATAAAGGGTAAAATATTTATTGATATATTTTGGTGAAAATAACAATTTATTAGTGAATTTGTAAGTAACAATTAAGTACTTACCTGTTGATTAGATACCTTAGGAAAAACACTATAATTTAAGCTTATAGTCATTAAGCTATGCCTAAGACTTACTTGCGTATGACTTACTTACGGCTATAGCTTTATTAGTCGTTTCAATTGTCTTAAACGACTCGAATAATCACGGGTAAATGCACTAGCTATATTAAGCCGAGTTATAATAACCATAGTTATAGCAATCATAGTTATTAAACATTTATCAAGCACGTAATTGCTTGGCTTAAAATATATGGTTTCTAATAAGCCACATCTAAGTCACATCGTTAAAAAGCAATAAACACGACGCTTGCCGTGTTTATTTATCTGATGGTATTTATAGAGAAATTAGTAACTAATGTTAGCTATTCTTCAGCACCATTAAGTAGATCTGAAAATGCAGACAATTTATTAAGCACCATACCGTGTATTGATTTTCTTGGATATCGCCCTGTTCTGGTCATTTTCCCTGCCGGCTGTGACATTAAAATTTCTATCGCTTGATCAATGTTTTCTACAGCATAAATAGCAAACTTGCCATCAGCCACCGCTTGAATAACATCAGGTGCCAACATCAAATTGATGGTATTAGTTTTAGGAATAATAACACCTTGTTTACCTGTTAAGCCTTTGTCTTGACAGAGACGATAAAAACCTTCAATTTTTTCATTAACACCACCAATAGATTGCACTTCGCCATGCTGGTTCATTGACCCCGTAATCGCTATACCTTGGTTTATCGGTAATTTAGCAATGGCAGAAATTAACGCACATAACTCAGCCATTGAAGCACTATCACCATCGATATGACCATAGGATTGTTCAATAGCAATATTGGCGGATATAGTCACTGGGAATTCCTGCCCATATTTATGACCCAAGTAACCGGTTAAAATCAACACGCCTTTGGAGTGAATAGATTTACCTAAGTCGACTTCTCGCTCAATATCAGTAACGCCTTGACTACCGGCATATACAGTTGAGGTTATTCGCGCGGGTGTGCCAAAAACGCTATCGCCAATTTCGAGTACCGTTAGGCCATTTATTTTACCTATTTGCTCACCTTCAGTATCAATAAGCAGTTGGCGTTCTTTAATTTCTTCTAACCAAGCTTCGCTCATCCGCCCTGTTCTGCGCTGCTTTGCCGCTAATGCCATGGTGACATGTTTGCCGCATAAACCATTTTTACCGTCAGATAACTTCCATAAATAAAAGGCTTCATCTAATAGGTCGTTAACTTGTACGATATTGGCTGATATTTTATGCTGATGCTCTGCGCGCCTTAAGGCATATTTAACCAATTCTAAAATCGCTTCGTCTGTTACTTCGGGATAATTATTACGATGAGCACGTTGACGAATTAAATTGGCGTAGTCGTTCAAGTTATGCTGATTTTTCTCTAAAT